>NZ_BAAGUV010000012.1:0-296038 GCF_054781215.1 Nocardioides pakistanensis
GCTCAGAAGGGCTCTCTCGTTCTACGCCACGCTCATCTCGGCCACACGCCCCGGTGGATCAGGGCTCAGAAGAACGTGACGGAGTGGGACGAAGTTTTCGGCTCACCGTCTTCGATCCACCTGTAGGTGATAGTTGCTGAGCTCGACACCCCGGCGTACATCAACAGCGGAACGACGGCTTCCCCGCCGTTCGCAGCCAGGGTGAACGGCGGCGGCTTCTGCAGCGGCTGCGGCGCCGACGACCCTTCGCCATCGTCGGGTGCCTCTAAGGTAAAGGTCACGTCGACGGCGTCAGTGTCTCCGGTGTTGGTGATTGTCAGCCGCTGACGCTTCGACACCATCCGGCCCTTGTTGTTCATCTCGCGGTCCTTGGCGTAGTGAGCCTGGAGGGCCGCGCCTGACCGCTTCGGCACGCCACCAATAGCCGGTGCAGCAAGGTCTAGCGCGATGATGTCGGCCTCGATGGCCCGCCGGACCTGCTCGGTCAGCGACTCTGTCGTGTCGAATGACCCGTAGAGGCTGAGCTTCTCGATCTCGTCCTTGAACGCCTGCAGGGTGGCCAGCGCCTCAGGGTCGATGTGCGCGCGGTCGATCGGCATGGCGGAGAAGAAGACGTGGACCCGTTTGCCAGCTTCCTTGGCCTCGTGCAGCTCCTCGGCGGTTCCCGACGCATACCGCGGTGTCGCCTTTCCGAGCTTGGAATGGAAGATGCCGATAACCACGTCTGCGTCCTCGACCAGCTGACGGTTGATGACCGACTGGCCATCTTCGCCGGTGAACTCGGCGACGGCGTTCGTCTCCCAGCGACGAGGAAGAAGGATGACGGAAGACGCGGCTGCACGTTCGCCGTTCCAGACGTGGAGGGTTCGCTCGACGGCGTCACGCATCTCTGCGGTGTCCGACGGCGATGCGATCAGCACACGGACGACGTTGGCGGCGAAGGTCACTCTCCGACGCTACCGTCTCGGACCGACCGAATCCGGGAACGCTTCTCCATCACAGGATCGTGTACCTGCCCGAGCACCGGTTGAGTTGTTGCGCGGGGTTGACGTAGCGACTGGGCGGATCTGCCGCGATGCGGGCTGACGTAGGTGCGTCTAACCGCCGCGGTTCGGCATGCCATCCGGCTCGCGCTGCGGCACCGCCGTCACGAACTCACTATGCGCGGACAGGCATATGCGCGGGCCCAGATCGTTAGGCTGTACGCACAACCCGCCGCGCTTCAACATCAGGCTTGGGGTGTGTGCCTCCTGCAAGGTCACCCTCCCGGCCTCGCGAGCAACGACGTCGGCTAAGAAGTCGAAGAGCAAGGCGCCCAAGGCGGTCACGAAGTGGAAGTGCCCTAACTGTCTCCAGCGAATTCCACTCGATAAGGCCGGCTCCGCATTGGTGGAGCACCTCAATGGGCAACGTCAAAACTGTCGTGGATCCGGCTATCTCGTGCCCGCGAGAAGCAAAGATGCTCTCGACCACCGTCTGCCCGGCAGTTTCGGAAGCGGAAGTCACTGACTACAAGAGGCGCTTGGATCACGTTGTGAGAGGCGCCAGCGCCATCACCGGAACCGCCATGGAGTCGACGGCGGCGCGCGTCAATCCGCCGCGTACCGACCGATCGCGACAGCCACGTGTTGTCATCAGCCAGAATCGCATTCGCGAGTCGCCCTCGCCGCACTCTCCGCGCCAGATCGAGCTACTGATCACTCGGAGAGCGCCGTGGAGGCGCCGTCGTAGCGCTCTCTGAGTAACTCCAGTCCGCCAGCAGCATCCCCAACAGCGCGTGTCCACTGGTGACGGGCCGGGTGCGGCACTTCCAGCAGCGCGCACGTCGGCGCTGACTGGAGGGAACGCCAGAACATCTGGGCGAACTTCCCCGCTGCCGCCACCGTCGTTGCAGGCCTGATGCCCAACAGGGCGACGCGACGGCCAAGGTCAGCGAGGAGGTATTCAGCGTATTGCCTTCGGGGTGCCCTCAGCGTTTGGATCTCCCTCGCCCGGGATCGGCGTAGGCCTTCGATTGAAATCCATTGCTTGTCATCCAGAGGAGTTGCCGTCGTGATGGCCTGGCGCTGCAGTGGAACCTGGCTGACGTTGACGATTGCCACACGAAAGTCACCGCCCTTCTGTCGGCGGGCAATTTCCTCGCCAAGAGATCTATCCGCGTCAACATTCCCCGCCAAGAATGCGAGGGCGTCCCTTCCGGCGCGACCGGCGAGTGGGTGCTTTGCGTGCAGCTCGTCGACGTGAGGAGACTCAAAGAGCATCACCAGGTCGACCGGCGACCCGTGTCCACCAGTGAGATCGGGAACGAAGAAATTCGCGTAGGCACCGACTCCGGTCTCCTGCAGGTACGCCTCGACTGTCACGCGCAAAGGCTAGCCGTGGTGGGCGATGTCGAGTCGGTGAGTCGTCGCCGGACGATCCGCGCCTTACAGCTGCGACAATCGCGCGTCATAGCGCCGCGAACTACCGCGCTCCCTCGTCGGCCCTCTTCTTGCCGGACAAGCCGCACATCCAGCTCAGCTTTGGAATGCGAGGCGACGTACTGCCTTCGCCGCATGTCATGTGACGGGACCTGTCGGACACGTGTGTCAGGACTGTTCGGACAGTAGCGCTTTGGGTGGGCGGCCTCGTTTGAGGCCGCTCACCTGGTTCTTGCGGGTGGGGTCGATGGTGAGGCGTTTGATGACTTGGCCGTCGTGAAGGATGGCGACCTCGAGGTCGTCGCGGACCACGGTGACCAGGGCGTCGGTCCACTCGTGCCCGATGCGGATGCGGAACCGGTTGCCGAGGTCGACGGTGCCACCGACTCGGACGCGGCGTTCGGTGTGGCTGACCGGTGCCGGCAGCGGTCCTGGTGGCGGGGCCGCCTTGGTGGTTGCTGCGTACCGTTCGGCCGGGGTGGCGCCCTCGAGTGCCTGGTGGGGCCGGTCGGTGTTGAACAGGACGTCGTAGGCGTCGAGCAGTCGCTGGAGCTGGTCGAGGTCTTCGGCGGCGGGGTGCGCGGCCAGCCAGCGCTTGAGGGGCTGCCAGTCGCGTTCCTTCTTGCCGCAGGTCTGCGGGTGACGCGGTGAGGACACCACGGGGTTGATGCCGTGGTCGCGTAGACGTTGTTCGAAGACGCTGACGCCGCCGGTGGTTCGCCGGGAGGTGAACGCGGAACCGCCGTCGCTGAGGAGCATCACGGGGCGGCCGTGACGGGCCAGTGCGGTTTCCATCAACGCCCATGCCTCGGCAGTGTTCTCAGCCGGCGCGGCACGGCTGGCCAGGATGAGGCGGGAGTGGTCGTCGATCAGCCGCAGGATGCACACTGCGGTGCGGTCGGCCAAGACCCATTCGGTCCCGTCGAGCTGCCAGCACCCGTTGGGCGAGGGGTTCTGGAACCGTTTGAACGACGAGCGTGGGCGTTTGGCCGGCGCGGGCTCGATGAGCCCTTCACGCACCAGGACCCGGTGCACCGTCCTCGCCGAGGGGACCGGGACCCCGGCTCGCTGCAGACGGGCGTGGATCGAGCGGGCGCCGTGGTCCCACCCCTCCTTCAGCAGTTTGGCTCGCTGCTCCAGGATCGCCTGTACCACCTCGTCCGCGGTCTGGTTCGGGCTGCTCCGCGGTCGGGTCGAATGCGGGAGCAGCCCCGAGAAGCCCTCCTCCTCCAGCCGGGCCCGGTACCGGTAGTAGGTGTCGCGGGAGATGCCGAGCCGTCGGCACACCTGCGAGATGTTGTCCGAGCCATCATCGACCGCCTCGAACGCCGCGATCGCGATCCGGATATCCATAGGGACCACCTGTCTGGCCATGGCTGATCAGATCAGCCATGGCCATCGGGTGTCCGACAGGTCCCGTCACACAGGTGTCAGATAAGTCCCGTCACTTCACACTGCCTTCGCCGCACTGGACGAGTCGCTTTGATGAGCCTCGCGGACGTGGTCACGGCAGATGGGCACTCCGTGCAGCGACGTAGTCGCTGGTGCGACTGACTTCAGGGTGTTCAGGACTTCGCACACGGCACAACGCGGGGCCCAAGGCTCTGACATGTTGCTCCCCCTTCGATAACGACGTGGTCTGCACCATCTTCGCAGAGTCCCTCCAGAGGGGCGGAGCGCCGAGTGCGTCCAACCGCCGACAGTTGGCGTGGGAACTAAGCGGATTGGCCGACTACTCGGCCTCGCTGGGCCGGGTGCCCGCAGGAGGTCAACTTCCTTGCGGTCGAGTTCAACGTCTTGCGACCGCTGGCGCGATGCCTTCGGGCAAGGTCCGGAGGTCCCCTGTCGCGATTGGACCGGTGAAGGCCAACTGAGGCCGTGGCTTGTTGGTAGAGGGTCAGCCAATTCAACGAGTCGGTCAATGCCACGGGTCGCGCTGCCCGTGAGAGACGCGGCCGCGGCGGGCGCCCTCAATTCATCTTGATCGATCCGAACTCGCGCCATCTCTTGACCATTTCTCGGGCAGCCTGTTTCGCCGCCGCACGCTTTAGGCCCTGACCGCGAAACTCCCGCGTGAGGGATGCCGGAAACAGACGTTCCCACTCCTCCTCGAAACCTGTCGGTGGAAGCTCGATCACAAGTCTCGCGTTGCCCATTGTCGTAGACATCGTGTCGCCCTCGACGCCGTGTTGCAGGCAAATCGCCCTGGCCGAAATGACCTGGTCCACCAAGCCAGCCTGTCGAGGAAGTTCGAACGCCAGGCCAATGGCCAGTTCGATCGGCCGCTCGAAGCGCAGGCGCAGCACCAAACGGTTGCCCGTCTGTGCCCACTGCGAGAAGCAGTCGCCCATGCCCAGATGCTCGTGAACGCGCACCAGCTCCGCCACGTCAGGACGAGCTGTCATGTCGACCATGACGACGGGGACCAACCGCCCTCCGACTTGCCCCCTGATTGCCAGCGCACCGTCAGCCACGACTGGCATGACGATGCTGAGCGGGATGCGCTCCTTCCGCTTCTCAGTCACCTGTCTCCTCTACGTGGGATATGCGCTCCTGAACGAACTCTGACGGCAGGGTAAAGGCGGTCCCGAAGGTGTCTGTAAGGACGAGCTGCAGCCGCTCAATGGAGCGTCCCTCGACCAATGCCTGCGCCACGGTGATCTGCAAGGAACCCGCCTCGGATCCGTTCGCGGCGAGAGCAATCGGCAGAATCAACTGGCCGGAGGGCGGAGCAGATCGGCTCGGAAGCCAGGGCGCTTTGACGTTCAGCACAGAGCCACCGACGTTGTACTCAAGCCACAACTCAGCCTCGGCAATTGAGTTTGCCCTGTCCGACGGATTCCGTATCACAAGGTCGTATACGTAGGTCCGCTCATCGTCGTTGATCTCGCAGGTGGCGGAGATTAGCCGTATGTCCAGGAGCGCCTCTCGCCGTGCCTCCTGACGCTCCGCCAACGCTAAGGAACGGCGCGACGTCTTGGCACCACGACGATTCACGAGGTAGCCGAGCACGGCAAGGATGGCCACGCCGACGGGGATCAGCGCCAACTTCGGACTCGCAGCTGCGCCATCGAGGAAGTCACCCACCTGATTCAAGAGGTCGCCCATGCCACGGGATCATTGCAGGAACTAGCCTCTGACGACCGCTCCGCCCGTCGACCGAAGTCGTCGAGGGCCACGCATCGTCTAGTAGCCGCCTGTGAACTGCGAACTGACGAGGGTCAGTCGCTTCGCACCGAGCCGCCATCGCGACGGTCCAGCACATCACTCGATCGCGGTCCAAGGTCGACTGGCGCCCCACCGTCGTCGGCCCTGGCGAAGACCTCTCGGTCCAAGAACGCATCAGCCTGGTCGTCCTGGCCCAGCGCCTTCATCACCGCGGCGAGATCGAGCTTGGGCTTCTCCTCAGCAGGCGCTGCCAGCATGGCCGTCTCTGCCGCCCACCGTGCCGTTTCGACATCGCCTCCGGCCAGTGCATCGGTCGCGACGATATGAGCGACGTCGACGACGGCTGCTGCGAGCTGGTGGTCAACCGGTGTCTCGGCAAGCCAGCCGTATCCGCGCTTCCTGAGCTGGTCGAATGGTCGTCCCCGGACAAGGCGCAACGCGGCGACCAAGTCCTCCATCCCGTCCTCTCCCCGGGCCTGCGCCCGGACGCGCAGCCGACGAAAGAGATCCTCATCCGAGAGGATGCCCTCCACCTGGTAGACGCCCATCCCTCGCTTCCGAGCGGCTTCGGTCTTCGTGCAGTCCGGGATGTACGACACCCCGGTCGTGGGGTTGGTCCCCACCCACTTTCGTGCTGCCGTCACGTAGTTGTGGACGACGTTCTCCTTGACGTCGAACGCGCAGGCCAACTGCTCGGTAGTGGTGCCCTGCGGGTGGGTGGCGAGGTACACGACGACTTCTGCCGCGTACGCCCGACGGTTGCGCGCGTCCCCAGTCGGCTCCTCGGCGACCAGTAGCTCCACGGGACCGAGCACACCGATGCGCGGCCGGGTGGTCTCAGGGTCATGCCAGGCAGCCAGTTCGTCGTCCAGTGTCGGATCGAGCGCGAGGATCTGCTCTCCCACCCTTCGCGGGAGCGTAGGCGCCAGCGCGGCAAGGTCCTCCGTAGTCGTAGCTGCCACGGCCAGGTACGCCTCGTCCGGCCGCGGTAGCAGGGACTCCCCGGCCGCGTCGGGCGCGCGCTCGTCCACGACGCTCGCTCGTAGCGCACCAGCGGAATCGCTGACTTGCTCATAGGGCCGGTCGCCGGTCGCAGGCGGCATCGGTTCGTCCTCAGCTTCCCGGTGATGGCTGATGAGGGCGGCGATCTGCCCGGCACGCTCCGCGGTGAGCCGGTTGGCCTGCACCTTCACTCCCAGCGGCTCGATGCTCATCCACCCGTCTTGGTGAACAACCATCTCGAGGGAGGCTGGCACGGCCGGCTCGTCTCCGCCCACGACAACGAGGGCCACCGCCTTGCGGCCGGGCGGCCACCGCAGGGCGTCCTGGAGCCGGTCCATCTCCTGGCCGGTGAACCGCTCCTGGCCCACGACAGCGACCCTCGGCATCCACGCCTCGGCCGCCCGGCCGTCCAGTCGACCCGTGAGCACGTCCTGACCGGTGACCTGGCTGCTGTCGACCACGTCCTGCGCAGCCCGGATCAGGGCATCCGCCAACCCGTGCTCCACCCCACCGATGCGCTCAGGGTCCAGGCCTGTGAGAGCGGACGCCACACCGTCAACCTCCAGGAGCACGTCGTCGGACCAGGCGTTCACGGCCATCTCCGCCACCAGGAACCGGACCACCTCGGCCACGAGCTCTGGTTCCCCTCGAAGACGAGTGATAGCCGCGGCCTCGAGGTCGAGCAGCCACCTCGCCCCGGACTCGTCGGTACCGACGGTTACCAGCGTCGGGTAAGGCGCAAGCGAGTCACTCTCCATCACCGGAACGTTGCGGCTCCGGACCAGGACGCGACCGGAATCGTCCTCTCGCCATGGCTCTGGTGACCGAGTGGTGAACGGCGACACGAGATGCAGCTCGATGGTTTCATCGGACAGTCTGACTGCGGCGACGTCCGGAAGGCCGCTCACGCCATCCCGCTCTCCTACCAGGTCGACGAGCTCTCGCAAGGCACCGTCGAGGAACTCAGAGTCGTCCAAGCCGTCATCCGCGGCGCGGACCGCAGCCTCCACTGGCGCCAACTCGGCCGGCGTCTGCGGGACGACGCGTCCGGACCTGCGGTTTCGGTACTGCATTCGGCGCCGCACGGCGAGGAGTCCGAAGAGACCCGCTCCGAGCAGCGCGCCCCCACCACTGAGAAGGGCCGCCAAGCTCGAGCCGTCTGAGCCCTGGCCGGATACATCCTCATGGAGCTTCTCCGCAGGGTCAGCGACCACCGAGGTTTCGTCCGTCCCTGCCTGCGCTCCGTCGCGCGCCGCCTCGGGTACGCGTTCGGGCGGCGAGTGCGTGACTTCTGGCGCCGGCTCGTGAGCCGGTTCTGGCTCAACGGCCTGTCGGTCAGGCGGCTGACGGTCGGTGCGTCGCCCCGGCAGATCGAGGATCTGGCCGGGATGGATCACATCCGGATCAGCGACCTGCGCACGGTTCGCCGCGTACAGCCGACGCCACCGCTCCCCATCGCCGTACTCCTCCTCCGCGATGCTCCACAAGGTGTCACCGGGTTCGACCTCAACCCTGCGCGCACCAGCTGGCACCGGCGCCTGACCGCTCTCGCCTGGAACAAGCAGCCGCCAGCCGGGGATGATCACGCCTGCAGCGGAGAACCTCTGACCATCCGGCATCCGTCGGTCGGCGTTCAGCTCTGCTATCACCCTCCAGCGTTCGCCCGATCCGAGGTGTCGTTCGGCAAGCCCCCAGAGGGTGTCGCCCTTGGCGACGGTGATCTCCACCGGCTCCGCAGCACGAGAAGGAGTCGCTGACGCCGCCTGCCCGAAGGGAGCAGGTGCAGACTTGCTTGGCCCCGCAGCGGTTGCCGACACCTGCGTGGTCGCCGCTGACGCAAAACCTGTCACGGGAGCAGCGGTGACGCCGGCCCCCACGACCGCCGTCACGACGGCCTGTACGAGAGTCCGCGCCAACTGCTGCTGGCCGTCGAACGTTCCGGGGACTCGAGTCAGCCACGCCCCGGACTTACCGACGGCGAGCCGGATCTCGGCGCCTACCTCCACGACGACACAGAGCATCAACTGCGCCCAGACGACCCAGGCGGCGACGGCGATGACTCCCATCAGCGCACTGTCGGTGAGTCGCCCCGAGAGCGTCAGGCCCTCAGCGGGATAGGGATTGCCCACCGTGGTGACGAGCAACCACGGCAAACCAACCATGAGCGCGGCCAAGGTGAGCAGTGCTATGAGGCCGCGGAAAACCGCCAAGAACCTGCGCATCAGGGGCTCTCCTCTCCTGTGATGCCCTGGGCGGTCTCCGACTCCTCGATGGGGAAGCCGTCGATGCCGATGACGCTGAGGATGCGGGCAGGACTGGTGCCGGTCACGGTGACCGTGACGCGGTCGCCGGTGACCTGGACGGAACCGACCTGGCCGGCAGCTGCGAGGTACTCGCGTACGCGGTCAGACGCGGACTGCGCGTTCACTGCGTCACCACCGGATCGGACGCTGCTCGCGGAAAGCTGGTCGGCACCCAGGCGTGCCGCTTGCGCTGCCACCCGTGAGGCCTCGAGGCGGGCGTCGATCACCCGCCCGCCGTCCACGACGAGCCCGAGCAGCACGGTGAACGCCCCGGAGGTCAACAGGAGTGCCCAGATCGAGGCTGAGCCGCGGGCGTCATGGTCGGATCTCACGAGATCACCCGGTGGGCTTCGAGAGGCACGACGGAGGTCGCGGTGAAGCTCCTGCTGCCCGGCAGTCCGAAGCCGGTCAGATCGGAGAGGTCGGCGCGGCAGGTCACGGTGGCGCGGACGACGCCACCCGCCTCGAAGGCGCCGGGGTCAACGTGAACCGTGAGGTCCGCACAGGAACGACCTCGCTCGACGAGGGATCGCTGCGCCGCGGATCGGCCGGCGGCACCCGCCGCGGCAGCGCTCCCCTCGAGCGAGGCGGCTCGGGCTGCAACGGCAGCAGCTGCATCGACCTGGTCCGCAGCCTCCACGAAGCGGGCACCCGCGGCGATGGCGAGGATGCACCCGACGAGGACGGGCGTGAGCACGACCAGCTCCACCGACATCGCTCCGCGCTCAATGCGGCGACGCGACCTCATGGCGCTTCCTCCACGAACCGTTCTACGGGCCCCTCCACCTCGGCCGAGACCTCGACCGTGAGGAACGGAACGAACTCCTCGACCTCACCCCTGACTGTGACGCGCGCCGTCTCCGCCGACCTGGAAGCGGTAACCACGGCGTTCTCGACACCCTGCCCCAGATCATCGACGAACCGCTTCGCGGTGCGGCGTCCTTCCTCGGCGGAGCCGTCGTACGCCGCAGCGGCCGCGAGGCCCTCCTCGGCCGCGGCCGTAACGATCCGGTGGGCATGCGCGCGGACGGCGTACTGCAGCATCACGAGGAATACCACGATCAACATGCTGAGGATCAGCATGAACTCGATCCCGATCGCACCTCGCTCGCTGCGACGCCTCATGCCGCCCATAGCCTCGCCTCAGGGTGAGCCGAGCTTGTTGGTCTGGGACGTCACGTAGGCCTGCACCGCGGCAACCGCGATGCCGGCGATAGCGATGACGCCGAGGGCCACCAGCAGCCACTCGACCGCGGTGAAGCCGCGTTCCTCACGCCGGTCGAGCCTGGCTCGCAGCCAGCTCACGAGAACGGACAGCTCTTGCATGTTCTTCACTTCCTTCCCCCGCGGGTTACCCCGCGAACAACCGCACAATCGAGGGGTAGAGCTCGTAGCCGAGGAACGCGAACACCATGACGATGAGGGCGAACTTCATCGACTCCGTCGCCTGGTTCGCCTCGGCCTCGGCGTCCGCGACGCGGGCAGCCCGCAACGTGCCCGCCCTCGCGATGAGCGTGGCTTTGATCTTGGCGCCGTCCTCGTTGGCCAGCCGCAAGGAGGCATCGAGATCCACAAGTTCGGGAAGCCCGAGTCGGCGGCCAAGCGCACCGAGCGACTCCCAGGCGCTGATTCCGGAAAACCGGGCTCCGTCGATCGCGTCCTGCAGGTGGGCGAAGGTCCATCCGGTACCGATATTGGCCGCCGCCGGCAGAGCCTCGGCGTGACCGCGGCCTGCGTCGAGTGCCATCGCTACCAGGTCCAGGTAGATCGACAATGAACGCCGGAACTCCGCCCGCATCTCGGCCGCCTTGGTCTGCACCTCGCGCTGCGCGACAACCACCATCGCCCCGGCGAGCCCTACGCCGAGCAGGAGACCGATCGAGATCGGCAGGCTCAGCCCCGCAAGAGCCAAGGCACTGAGGATGAGGGGCGGCCCGAGAAACGCCACGGCGGCTAAGCCCAGGACCTTGGTGAGATGTTGTTCGAGCGTCGTCCCGGTGATGGTCAGGTCGCTCTGCAGCGACTGGCCAGCCCGCCGCTCGACCTGTTCGGCGATCCGGGTGGTCAGTCGGCCGACCCAAGACGTGCCGGCCACATCCGGGCTATCGCGTCGCTTGGTGGCTCGCGCGCGTTCGTCGTACCAGCGACCTGCGAGGACCACGTGGTCCGTCCGTGGGGGTACCGCGAGGCGCATGATCTGGATGCACCCGAGAGCAACGCACGCTGCCGCGAACAGGAACGCGATCACTGACCCCACCTCGCGGATCCGGCGACGGGCTTATAGGACGCCACCTCAGTGACCGCGTCCGCGCTGGTGAGGAATCGCGCTGGGGGTTGGGTGTTCGCCAACGAGCGCATCCGCATGAACGCGGCCAGGAAGATCGCGATGAAGACCGAGAGCGCCAGTTGTCCGGCCGGAGAGGAGTAGGGCTCGACCCAGCTGCGGGCGAAGACGGCCTGCAGGACGACGAAGCCGACCACGAGTCCGGCGATCTTTTGGGCCTGCCCTCGAAGCGCCCGGCGTTCGTGCTCGACCTTGCGACGCATCTCCAGCTCTGAGCGTGCCGACGTCGCCAGCGCGGTCAGGATCCGCTGCAGCCCACCTGCGCGCTGACGTGCATTGAGACTCAACGCCGCGACGACCATGTCTCCGGCTGGATCGTCGAGGTCGTCGGCGAAGCGAGCGAGGGCCTCCGGTAGCGGCACGCGGCCGGCCAGTCTCGCGGAGAGGTCGCGCAGCGGTTTGCGGAGCAGGTCAGGCGCCGACTGCACCGTGGCCGGTATGGCTTGCTCCAGACCCGAAGCAGCGGCGGAGGTGTCCCGCAGCGACTCAGTCCACACGGCGATGGCCTCGATCTTGCGCAGCTCTCGTCGCCCTGCGGCAGCGCCGCCGAAGACCCGCGGCCAGAGCACTGCAAGGGCACCAGCGGCGACCGCGGCGGCCGGCCAACGGGTCACAAGCAGGATGGCAAGACCCACGGCTAGACCCGTCGCGAGCCGGCGAACCTGGGCCGGATCCCGCCGAGGGCTTGCCGGCCGCGGGTCGACCGGAAGCAGCGAGCCACCGCGACCCAGGTGAAGAAGCGCCACCAGACTCGCCGCAGCGCCAGCGACGGACAGGATGAAGACCAGCATCACGCCCACTCACCTCCCGCCGGCCGCCATCCGGCCGCGACCAGGTCGTCGTGGCACTGCACCTGCACCTCTGCACGGCGGCGGACGGCGCCTGCCGCGTCTGGACCCCACAGTTCGTTGGTCGCCAGGTCGCCGTGCTCGCTGACTCCGGCAACTTCGCGAACCGACTCGATGACCCGCTCCTGCCCCTCGCCAGTTCGCAGCCTCCTCAGGAAGACGATGAAGTCGAGCCCCGTGGCCACCAGCCGCACCGTGGCCTCCCACGGGAGCCGTTCAGGCGCCTGGATCGCGTAGGTGGCGATCTTGTGCACGACGTCCCCGGAGGAGTTCGCGTGGATTGTCGACAGCGACCCGTCGTTGCCCTGGGTCATCGCGTTCAGCATGGTGACGACCTCGTCGCCGAGGACCTCGCCGACGATGACTCTCGAGGGGTTCAAGCGCAGGGTGTCGCGCACGAGCTCGGCCATGGACACGGCACCGGCCCCCTCGGAGTTCGGCAGGCGCTCCTCCAAGGCGATCGCGTTCGGGTGTGCCTCGACGTCCTCATCGAGACCGAGCTCGAGTGAGCGCTCGACGGTGAGGATGCGCTCGTCCGCGGGGATCTCCGACGCCAGAGCCCGGAGCAAGGTCGTCTTCCCGGCGCCGGTAGCCCCGGCAACCATGATGTTCCTCCGTGCGCGGACCGCGGCGGCCAAGAAGTCGGCCAGGTCCTCGTCGAGCGTCCCCAGCCGGATCAGGTCCTTGAGGCGCACCTGGGTGTGGCGGTGCTTGCGGATCGAGATCACGGGCTCACGAGAGACCGACTGCACGGCATAGAGTCGGGAGCCGTCCGGAAGTCGCAGGTTCACCCGCACGTTGGCGACGTCGAAGGCCCTGGCGGACAGCCCCTCGTGAGCGGCGAGGATCTGGACGGTCTCGATGAGCTCCTCGTTCGATGCGGCAACCGGACGCACGCGAGCGGTGCTTCCATCGGCGTACTCGACGAAGACGTTGCGGTAGCCGTTGATGTCGATGTTCTCCACGGACTCGTCATCCAGGAGGACCTGGAGGCTGCCGGCCCCGAACAACCGAGACTCGAGCGCCTCGACGAGGTCCTGCCTCTCCTCCCACGACAGTTCCTCAGCCCCGGACTCAGCGAGCATCGATTCGTGCTCGGTGACGACTCGTTGCACCAAGGTCTTGCCATGCTGCCGGGCGTCCTCTCCGGTGAGTGGCGGTAGGCCCTGCGCCCGCCGTGCGTCGATCGCGTCCTGCCGCAGCCGACCGAGCTCCGCCTGGAGTCTCTTGATGAGGGTGTAGTCGAGATCCATCGTCAACTCACCGCCTCTGACTGACGTGGCGTGACGACGTCTATCAGCTCATCTGCCGTGCGACGCGCGCTGCGCAGCAGCCTGCTCCGCGCCAACCTGCCCGTGGCCGACTGCCCATCCAGCATGTGCCCTACGCCGGTGAGGTCGTACGCGATGTGGCCGACCCCTGAGACGAGCGGCCCGGCGCTGGTTTCGTCGAGCAGTTGCCGAAGATCCCTCAGGTCACCGTCGCGGTGCCGCTCGATGCCTACGAGCACCGGGAAGAGCTGAGGTGGGTTCTCGCGGTACGACGCCAGGGCGGGCACCAACCTGGCCGCACGTTCGCGCAACCGAATCATCGACTCCGTGTCCGCACGCGCGATTGGCAGTACGACGTCCGCGCGAGCCGCCAGAGGAAGCAGCGGTGACGCTGCGTGCAGCCGTCCAACATCCACCAGGACCGGTCTTCCTGTGTCGGCGAGGCGGGCGGCCAGCGAATGCCAATCCGCTACGCCGGCCGTCTGCTCGGCCATCAACGGGCCGGGGGTGACCGACACCTGGTCGTTGATCCGATGCGTGAACCGCTCGACGAGCTCGACGCCATCCGTCGACCGCGCGGCAGCCGCAAGGGTAAGGACGGTCGGGGTCTCAGGAAGAACTCCGCCGCTGCCAGTGCGGAGTCGGATCGCCAGATCACCGCCGTACGGGTCCGCCTCCACCACCGTCGCCGGCGCAGACCAGGCCGATGCCAGAGCCAGGGCCGTGGTCGTCGTGCCGGGCGACCCCTTGTCTGAGCAGAGCGCTATCAACATCTCAGCGACCCGCCCCGGCCGGCCCCTGCACCACAGCCACGCGACCAGCCGCTCCGAACGCAGCCACCAGGTTCGCCTCTTCCTCTCGAACGACGATCGACAGCTGAGTCCCGCCGCCCTCCACGCGTCCCACCTGGAAGACCTCGGCTGTTGCAGCAAGCACCGTCGGCGACTCCAGTTCGGCTGGGTCACTCGCATCACCGGATGGTGGGACGGCGAGGACCGTGACCGCGTCCCCGGCCCTCAGGCCGAGCGGAACTCGGGTGGGTTCGAGATCGAGACCTACGACGCGCTGACCATCGGCCGGCACGGGCTGGGTGGTCAGCAGCTGATCGGTGAGCACCTGACCCGGTAGGAGGCCCACGGCCGCAGTCGACCCGACTACCCGTTCGGCCTCGTCCACGGGAATCGCTCCGTCGACGCCGGCGACGGATGCCGTGGTGAGATCGCTCCGCTCGACAACATGCCCGGCCGGCACCTGCTTCCCCACGACCAGCACTTCGACGCGGTCACCCTGCTGCTGCCACACCCACGCGGCCAGGAGCATGCTCGTCAAGACGAACAGCACGGTCGCCGCCCACTGGCCGAGCCGACGCGGACGAGTCGGCAGCCTGACCTCACGAGGCCTCGGGATCGCGCCGTTCGCCTGCGCCGTCCGTTGGGCGCGCGGCTTCGCCTGCGGTTGGGCGGTCATCGGACCACCACCGTCTGTCGCTGAACGACCCGCACTGTCGCCGACCCCGCCGGCGCGTCCACCAGCCCGAGCGAGCCAGCCGTCGACGTGCAGACGCCCGAGCAAGTCCAGTCGACGGCGTACCGGATCGTGGCGGTGACGTCGAATGCCCCGTTCGGTGGGCCCTCGGAGGTCTTGTCGTAGGTGTAGCCGCACCCGGTCATCGCATCGTCACCCATTCCGTTCGTCCACGGCCGCCCCGCGTCGAAGCAGGTCGTCTCGCCAGGTCCCATGTCCCAGACCACGCGGTCCGGTTTCGCAACGACGGTCACTGCCGTTCCACCGGCGCGGACGGTCTTCGTCAAGGGCTGCCACTGTGGCTCCGGCAGCCAGAGCCAGTTCTCGATGCCGACCACGGCCGGGTCGGGGTACGACGGCGCCATCTGCAGATCGGCGATGGCCAAGGGCAGCTGTCCCAGCGCCGACTGAGCGAGCGTCCCAGGGTCTGGTGGCCCACCGGCGGGACCACCTGGCGGGACCCAGAACAGGACTTCCGGCGAGGAGTCGTCGATGAGGGCACACATCCAGACCTCCCCGTCTGTGCGCCCTTCCCAGGCCGGATCGTCGGGCGGGACGTTGACCGGGTGAGCCCAGCACTGGTGGGCGTCCACCCAGACGCCCCAGTCGCTCACGCAGGCGACGGGCGATCCGTCCGTACGGCGGCACCCGCCGCCGTCACTGCCGCCTCCGCCGTCCGACTCACCGCCGCCCAGGCCTGGGGGCGAGCCGGGCTCCGTGACCTCGATGCAGATGACGCCTCCACCCGGCACGGGGGTAGGCCCTGTGCCGGGCGGGCAATCGCCCGATGCGCCGGTGGCCGGAGCCGCGATCGAGACCCCCGTGACGACGAGGCCCAGGAGGATCGCGGCTCGGATCAGCACTTCGCGCCAACCCTCTCCGAAAGCACCCGCCAATCGGGTTCGTCGGGCAGCTTCACCATCTGTACGCGAACGATGGTCGGCCTGGGCGACGGCTGGCTCACTGGCTCGCCGTCCTGCAGGACCTTGACGCCTTCGGAGATCCCGCAGACCCGGAGGGCAACCCGTCCACCGCCGTCTGGGTCGACACGGACGTCTGCCGGCCGCGTGTGCAGCGTCCGCCCCATACCGATGATCTGGATTCCACGGCGCTCGTTCGTTCGCAGCCGCGCCCAGTAGGTCTGCCAGGCCGCGGTTTGTTGCCTGAAGAAGGCCTTGGCCCCAGGAGTCGCCCGCCCGGCCTCGTTTATCGCGGCCAGCCGCCGCGAGAACGCGGCATAGTCATCGACCGCTTCCCTGTAGGCCTTCTGCTCCTTCTCGGAGTACTCCCTGAGGTACGCCGGCACGGTCTCCGTCGGCGACGTTGACGGGCTTGGAGACGCGCTTGTCGGGGAGCTGCTCTCTGCCGGCGGTGATGCCTCGGTCGGCTCGTTCGTGCTGCACGCCGTCACCGAGAACAGGCAGACGAAAGCTGCAAGCGACGCCACTGCGGTCCGACGCATGTCAGCTCCCCCGAGCTTCCGCACACGAATGGGACTCACCATAGGGAGCCAGCCGAGATGCCACAAGATGTGACTATGCGGACTTTGACAGACACGTCGCATCACCAGTGCTCCTCTCTGGCCGCATAGGCACCCGGCTCGCACACTTGTGGACAGCGCACCCATGACTGCAGCCAGGAGACACAGGACACCTCACCAGACCTCTCACCAGGTTCCTCACCAGTCGATCCGGAGCGCAGATCCGGGGATGTCGTTCAGCTGTCCACTTCTCCTCACGTCGTGGTGGAGCGCCGAGACGTTGTCCATGAGACGACGCAAGGCCCGCCTACTGGGGAGCAGTGTCACGCACACCAGCGAAGGACCGACTCATGAGCACGACAGCAAGTAAGGAGCCGACGGACCCTCTTCTCACCATCGACGAGGCGGCCAACTACCTGGCCATTCCCAAGGCGACGCTTTACACGTGGCGGACCCGGCGCGCCGGCTTCGGTCCGAGGGCCATCAAGATGGGCGGCTGCCTGAGGTTTCGGAGATCAGACCTGGACGACTGGATCCTGGCCCACCAGGAAGCGGTGGTTGCCTCAACCACCCCAGACGAGGGGGTGCCCGCCGGCAAGGAGCTCCAGCCAGCAGGTCACGCGCCTTCGGACGGCGAGATTCAGACCGACTCGGTCCGTGGAAGATCCCGGGATCCCCGTGCCGGTGTGGCCATGACACGCCGTCGACGGTCCTGAGCTTCCATGGCCAGACCGCCCCTTCCGCTCGGCTCTTGGGGCGCCATCTCGACCGACCGCGTGCGTCCCGGTGTCTACCGCGCCATGGCCAGGTTCCGGGACTTCGACGGTCATACGAGGCGGGTGACCGCCACGGCCAGCAGCAAGGCAGCCGCCGAGCGCGCTCTGCGTGGACTGTTGGCGGAGCGTGCGCGACCGGGAGGAGAGGAGATCACTCCAGACACCCGGCTTCACGAGCTGGCCCGCTACTGGCTCGCCCATCTCGACAGTGAGCAGCGCATCGAGGCCAGCACGATCAACGAGTACCGCCGCATACTCGAGAAGGTCGTCCTCCCCGCGCTGGGCGGCCTGCGCCTGCGGGAAGTCACGACCGGGCGACTCGACCGTTTCCTGCTGAAGACGAGGGAGCGGAGCGTCAACCGTCAACGCAAGGCGAAGCTCGTACTTGGTGCCATGCTCGACCTGGCGGTTCGCCACGACGTCCTGCCGGTCAACCCGGCGCGCTCCACGAGCAAGGTCCATAGACCGAAGAGAGAGACCAAGGCCCTACGACCGGAGCAGCTTGGCGAGATCAGAGCTGCGGTTCGACTCTGGGCGACCAGCGACCGTCCCGGTCCCAAGCCCTCGAGCGACATGGCCGACATCATCGACCTGATGCTCGCCACCGGCTGTCGGATCGGAGAAGTCCTGGCACTGCGCTGGTCCGACATCTCGCTTGATGGGACCCGTCCGACGCTCACGGTGACCGGAACGATCAAGACCGAGCGCGGAAAGGGCACCTACCGCAAGCCGACCCCGAAGTCCGACGCGAGCGTCCGGACCATCGTCCTTCCTGAGTTCGCAGTCACGATGCTGGGGCGGCGCCGCGCCGAGTCTGAGCCCAACGCGCTTGACGCGGTGTTCGTCACGAGGAACGGCACGTGGCACCAGGTAGTCAACATCGAGCGGCGCTGGCGGGCCATCCGCAGGGACACAGGCTTCGAGTGGGTCACTCCTCACACGTTCCGCAAGACGGTGGCGACCTTGATCTCCGAGCAGGTCGGTAGCGAGGAAGCCTCCCGGCAGCTCGGCCACTCTTCGAGCCAGATCACTCTCGAGCACTACATCGCCAGGCCATCGGTGGCGGCTGACCACGCAGAGCTCCTGCAGGCCTTCGCCGACGGATCCGACGGCCGACCAGAGTCCCGCCAGACAGACCGTTGAAGGCCCCAACCCACACGAAACCGAGAACGTTTACGACCAGTAAACGTCCAACAAGCCAAGAACAGGCAGAAATGGCAACCGGCCCTGACTAGCGTTTCCGCAGGTCAGAGCCGGTTTTTTGGTCGGGCTGACAGGATTTGAACCTGCGACCCCTTGACCCCTGGTAAGCGTTTGAAGACTTCTGCACTCTTTTGCGATCTTGGTCTCTCTTGGGCTTCCGCCCAGGTCAGAGGCCATTTTTGTTTGTCCGCCTCGGATCCCTTAGTACGGCTTTTGCGGTCATTTCCGTGGGGTAACCGTGGGGAGGTTCAAATCTCCCGGCCGCCCCACGCTTACGACGCGAGGTTCGCGGAGTCCACACCTACGCATGTCTCCGGTCACCACCAGCCACATGCGAAGAGGACTCTCCAGACCGTGAGCAGCATCGAGCGGGTCACCATCAAACTGCCCCAGGGCTTCAACCCTGCGAAGCACCAGCGCGCCCTGCTGAAGTTGATCACCGAGAAGTACGGGGACGGGTTCGAGGTCGACACGATCGACCCCGCCGGTGGTACCGCCACGGCGTCCCGGCAGGCCGCGGTCACCGAGGTCACCCAGAACAAGACCACCGACTCCTTCGAGGTGCGGCTCGCCCGCGGCACCAAGCCGTCGGACGGCGACAAGGTGGCGATCAAGTTGGCCGACCAGTACGACGGCTACGAGATGACCCGCTTCGAGCCGTTCCTCGGCAAGGCCACCCTGACCCGGCTCACCGAAGACGAGGCACGCTGCCGCGGCGCTGTCGCAGTGGCCCTTGGCGTCAAGCCCTGGGAGGTCCAGGTGAAGTCCTCCTCTGACGGTGGCTTCGACCTGCAACTGCCACGCACCTACGTGCCGTCGAAGCACGACGACAAGTTGGACGAGGTGGCCTCCCAGGTCGTCGGCCGCGACGGCTGGTACGTCTCGGCGAACGCCCAGCGGCTCACCGCCCGGATCATCCCGTCCGAGCCGCCGACCTTCCCCGGCGTCCTGACCTACCCCTTCAAGAAGCCGGTCCCGAAGTTCTCACTGAAGAACGCGGACTGGGCCAAGATCCCGCTCGGCATGAAGTTGCCCGAGCCCGGGCAGACCAAGGGTCCGGAGTTCTACCTCGATCTGCTCGCCGGTGCTCACGCTCAGGTCGGAGGTATCTCCGGAGGCGGCAAGACGGTCCTGATCAACGACTACATCGCGGGGTGCCTGGCCCGCGGCGCCGAACTCGTCGTTGTCGACCTGCCCAGCAAGTCCGTCGACTTCCTCTGGTGCAAGCCGTTCTGCCGTCCCGGCGGATGGGGCTGCGACAACCTCGCGGCCGCGGTCACCTCCCTGGCCCTGGTGATGGAGGAGGGCGAGCGTCGCGCCAAGGTGCTCGCCAAGCACAACGTCGTGAAGTGGACCGACTTGCCCGAGTCCATGTCGGACCAGTTCCGGCCGATCGTGGTGGTGGTCGACGAGTTGACCGGACTCTTCTTCCCCGAGAAGGTCCCGAAGTTGCCCAAGGACCACCCGCTGGTGATCGAGGCCAACGAGATCAACCTCCAGAAGGCGCTGCTGGAGAAGTACATCAAGCGAATCGCGGCCGAACTGCGCTTCGTTGGCGTGCACCTGCTGATCTCCAGCCAGGTCGCCTCGGTCGCCACCGGCATCGACCCGGCGATGCGGACCAACCTGCACCACAAGGTGCTGATGGGCTCCAAGCCGACCGAGAACAACCGGCGACTGGTGCTCTCGGACCCGCAGCGGGTCCCGAAGGTTCCCGGCAACGTGGCCTCCGACCCCGCGGCCGGTCGCGGCACCGGCGCGGCCGAGCCCGAAGGCCAGGAGCCGTGCGTCTTCAAGTCCTTCTTCGCGGCCACCGGGGAGATGGAGTCCTGGCTGCGCAGCCGCGGAGTGTCTGAGACGAAGGACCCGGCACCGACGCCATCCCAGATCGCCCGGCACACCCCCACGCTCGACGAGTACACCGACAGCGGTTCCGGTGGCAGGCAGCAGGGCGGTGGGGATCGGTCCCCGGTCAGCGGACGGTCGCTGGCCGAGATCGGGCGCGAGATGGGCGACCCCAACGTCGGCTGGGACCGTGACGAGAACGGGCAGCGGCTCACCGGCTTCGAGCGGGCCAACGCTGCCCGGCACGCCGTGGCTAACCCGGGCAAGGCGACCGGCAAGCAGAGGCGCGAGGCGGCTGAGGAGTCCGAGTGGGCGGCTCGGTCCGGCGACGTCACGGTCCGCACCGGAGGCCCCGACAGGGACGACTGGTGACCTCCGCCCCGCTGCACGCCCTGCACACCGCGCCTCGCCAGCGGCCCACCTCCACGCCCAAGGGGATCGCCACCGCCCACTTCGGGGAACTGCGCCAACCACTGCTTCGGTTCATCAACGGCTCCGACATCATCGTCGGCTGCGTCGCCTGGGTCACCGAACGAACGATCCTCGAAGCACTCGCCAAGCGCCCGGTCTGCCTGGTCGTGCAGAAGGAGAACTGGTGGAAGAAGGCCGACGTCCGCGGCCAGGCGCTCGCCAGGCGGTACGCCGCGCTGCGAGGCGGACTCCCGGCGGTCATGCTGCCCGAGCCGCTGTCGGACCTCGGTGACCTCAACCTCGCCCCCATCTCCTGCGTCGGCTACGGCGCCGGGGCTCACCATCAGCCGCTGATGCACCACAAGTTCGTCGTCCGCTGCTCGGTCATCGACGGTGTGCTCGTACCGCTGGCGGTGTGGACCGGATCGTTCAACTTCTCGGGCAACGCCAACGACTCCTTCGAGAACGCGGTCGAGATCCACGACCCGTCGATCGCCGAGGCCTACCTGGCCGAGTTCGCCCTCGTCGCCTCGGTAGCCGAGCCGATGAACTGGCGTCTCGCCAGGCCGACCCCGAAGGGCGCCGTCGCCACGAGCAGCACCCTCGTCGCCTCGCCCCGCCGCACGGCCACGAGGACGGGCAGCCGCACCGGGACCGCGAAGACGACCAAGACGAGTAAGAAGGCGGCGACCCGGAAGACGAAGGCGGCGACGAGGAAGACCGCCAACCCTGCCCGCCCCAAGAAGGCAGCGGCTCCTCTGGCCACCCGGCGGAAGGCGTCCGCGACGACTGGCCGCCCTCGCCGGGCCCGCAAGGCGGCCTGACCGCCTGCCAGGAGGGGAACGACGCACCGCGTTCCTACGCATGTCACCGCGCAAACCAACCGCGTGGAAGGGACATCGCATGGACGCAACCGAGACCGATGCTCGCCGGGGGCGCCGCCGGGCGGTCGTGGTGCCCGTGCTGATCGCCGGAGTGATGCTTTCGGGGCTGGGCGTGCTAACCAGTGGGGCGCTGTTCTCCACGGCGGACGAGAACACCGGCTCCTACACGGACGGCGTGGTCATCGTCGACGCAGAGCGACGCACCGAGTTCACCCTGGACAACAACCACATCGACCCCGGGGACACCGTCACCGGCACCGTGTCGGTGGAGAACCGGGGATCGTTGCGCCAGCGGTACACCATCACCTCACGACTGGCTGACCCCGAGCACGCCGACCGGCGCTACGCGCGTGCGCTCCAGGCGGTCCTCTCCGACGAGGCTGGCGAGGTGCTCTACACCGGACGGCTGGCGGACCTGAAGACGCTCCCCCGCCATCTCGACCCGCTGGAGGGAGAGGAACTGGCGATCGCGGTGTCGATGCCGCTGACCGCTGACGACTCCTTGCAGGGTGGTACCTCCGACTGGGTGCTGCGCTTCGACGCGGTCCAGGTCCGCGAGTAGCCCCACGCGCCGATTCCACAGCCCGGGTGACGTTTGCCGCCCGGGCTGTTGCGCGTCTGTGGGCCGTGCGTTGCCCGAGCGCAGCCGAATCTTTACCAACTTCCTCTGAGGCTGGGGGAGAAACCCGCGCGGCCTACGCATGTCCAAGTTCGGAGCCACCCAGAGCGGCAAGCCGAGGGAGCCCCACCAGCACGACCCACCTGCGGAGGCGGGTCACCCCGATAACACATCCCCGGAAGGGAATACCGTCATGGGAGCAACCCCCACCAAGGCCGACCGTCGTCGCCGCGCCATCGCACTCCCCATCGCTGTCGCTGCGATCGCCGCTGGCGGTCTCACCACGCTGACCTCGGGTGCGATCTTCACCGACGCTGACACGGTGGAGAACAACACCTTCACCAGCGGCACCATCGACCTGGTCGCGGACAAGACCGTCGACTTCGTCGCCCCGAACATGGCCCCCGGCGACGTGGTGACCGGCACCATCAACGTCAAGAACGCGGGCACGCTGGAGCAGCGCTACGCCGTGACCAGCACCTACGTCGGTGACAAGATCCTCGCCGACGCCCTGGTCGTCGACGTCACCTCCGGCGGCAAGAGCGTCTACAACGGCCCGCTGTCGGCGTTCAAGTTCGGCGACCCGACGCAGGGCGCTCAGGCCGGTGACCGGGTCCTGGCGGCTGCTGCGGCCGAGAACCTGGAGTTCAAGGTCACTCTGCCGATCGCGGCCGACAACGCCCTCCAGGGCAAGACCGTCACCGCCACGTTCGACTTCGCTGCGGAGCAGACGAAGAACAACTGAGGCACCAAGATCGGGTGGCGTCTCGGCGACCGAGGCGCCACCCGATCTGCACCAGCACGCCTCGAACTAGCGCTACGGCGCTCTCCCGGTGTGCCACCGGCGCGCCTCTCGTTGCGCGCCGCCACCAACCTCACCTCGTAGGACCGGAGGGACACCATGCGGCTCGTCAAGCCCGTACTCACCGCCACGGCTTACATCCTTCTCGCGGTCCAGTTGCTCTTCGCAGCCGGTCTGCTCCTGGCCCAGCACAACGACTACCGCCTCCTCACCATCGCTGGTGGGTCGATGGCGCCGAAGTACGCCGTCGGTGACGCCGTACTTCTCGACGTGACCAACCGGGAGAACCCGCAGTCGGGCGACATCATCACGTTCTGGACCAGCCCTGGGGAGATGACCACGCACCGGGTGGTCTCCCAGCACGACATCAAGGGCGACCTGTACCTGCGCACCCAAGGTGACGCCAACAACGCGCCGGACCCGGACCTCGTCGCCGCGTCCAATGTGGTCGGTCAGCCGACCACGCACTTCCCCAAGGGCGGCTACATCGCGCAGTTCCTGCTGTCGCCACTGGGCATGCTGGTCACCTACGGACCGACCCTCGCGCTGATCCTGGTCTCGCAGATCAACAGCGTGCGCGCCAGCCTGGCCGCACGCCGCAGCGAGGACCTTGACGACGCCTCGGAGCGTGACGCCGCCGCCGACCAGTCCGAGTCGGAGATGGACGCGGTCGCAGTCGCAGCCTGACTGTGCACGGAGGGGGACCAACGATGAAGCGCATCCGGATGGCTCGCCTCGGCTCGGTCGCGGCAGCCCTCACAGCAGCAGGCACCACGTTTGCGGCCGCGTCCGCTTCGGGTCAGGTGCCCAGCACAGCCGCGACGTTCACCGACCGCGCCGGGGCTCAGGGAGCATTCGTCGCCGACGTCCTCGCTGCGCCGACCGGCCTGGTCACGTCGCGCTCCGAGACATCGAACGTCCTCGCCTGGCAGCCCTCCCCCTCGTCCTACACCACCGGATACGCCATCCAGCGCGGCCCGTCCGCCGACGGACCGTGGACCACGATCGCGACCGTCCAGGGGCGCAGCACCCTCGCCTACTCCGACACCGAACCGGAGGCCGGAGAGACGTACTACTACCGGGTGCAGGCGATTGCCTACAACTGGGTCAGCGGCGCCACGACCCCCGGCCAGGCCACCGTTCCGGTGCCATCCCAGCCCGACCAGGCTCCTGAGGACCTGCCTCCTCCGGAGGAGCAGATCAAGACCATCGTCGTCGGCGAGGGCACCCGTGGGCTGTACCAGATCGCTTCGGACGGCGACAACTTCTACGCCGCTTCCCGCGACTACAAGCCAGCACCAGGCATCTACAAGGCCACCGTGGACCTGAAGCGGTGGACGCTGCTGGCGCAGATCCCGAAGGTGACGAGCGTCCTCTACTACGAGGGCTGGCTGTACGCGGCCAACCAAAGCACCGGCCAGTTGTATCGCGTGAACCCCGACACAGGCGCCTACCAGCAGATCGGCGACTTCGGCAGCGCGACGGGACACCTGGCCACCGACGGCCACTTTCTCTACCTCGCCCAGCCGCACCTCAACGCCATCCGCAAGATCGAGTTGAACTCGTCCGCGACCGTCGCCTACGACCGCGGTCTTATCTGGACTGGGCTCAGCGACTCCTACGCGATCATGGTCGACGCGATCGGCAACATGTACGCGGGCAACGGCTACGACGTGATGCACCGGGCACCAAACGGCACGGTGCGCAGGCTCGCCCGGCTCAACGGCCGACCCTGGGGCATGATCTCCAGCGGCACGTCGCTCTACGTCGCCGAGGAGACCGGCAACGCCAGCGCCAAGGGGCGGATCGTCAAGATCAACCTCACCACCGGCGCCGCCGAGACCGCGGTCGCGGACCTGGACACCCCGATCGGGCTCAACACCGACGGCCGCACCCTCTACTACACGCTCTGGTCCGGCAACGGCGGGCTCTGGCGGATCGAACGTCCCTGACGCGGAAGGCACCGCCGCCTTGTGGGGCGCGGAGCCACACCGTCTACGCATGTCGCAGGGTGCCCGAGCACCCGGCAGATAGGAGCGAGCAGATGCGGCTGCCACCCAGCAGCGAGTCGCCGCGCACCCCCGCGCCCCGGCACAAGAAGGCCGCGGTCAGCGCTGGCCGAAGGCCGACCGGGTCACGCCGCGCCGTTGCGCTCGCCGCCAGCGCCATCTGCACGCTGGCCATCACCGCCACACTCGGCACCAGCACCTCCCAGGCGCTGTTCACCGCCGGTGCCGTCGTCGGCAACAACTCGGTCGCCGCCGACGTCCTGGCAGCGCCGGGCAACCTCGCAGTCGAGCGCGTCGGGAAGGGACTGTCGCTGTCGTGGCAGCCGACTCCGTCGCAGTACGCGGACGGCTACAAGATCTTCCGCGCCACCGCTTCAGGCGGACCCTGGACCGAGATCGCGACCGTCACCGGCCGGAACACCACCGCCTGGTCTGACGACGCCGCACCGCAGGGCACCTCGTACTACCAGGTCAAGGCCTTCCGAGTGAACTGGATCTCCGGGACCACCAACGTCGGCGAGGGCACCAACATCGTCTCCATCTCCGACACCTTCTCCGGCACCGGTGGGCTGGGGCCAGTCGAGTCCGGCGGCTACGCGTGGACCGACGTCAACGGCACCTGGAGCCGCACCGACGGCGACGCGGCCACCACCACGGCAGCCATCTCGAACCCAATGTCGGTGGTCGAGACGGGGGTTTCCGACGTCGCCATCGACCTGGAGACCCCGGTCGGCTCAGGCGAGTCGATCTACTTCCGGGTGGCCGACGGCAACGACTGGCTGCGCGCTCGCGCACGCCGCGCCACCGAGACCTACGAGGACCCGATCTACGGCACCGAGTACCAGTGGCAGCACGCCAACTATCAGACCGAGTACCAGTACCAGCAGGCCAACTATCAGACCGAGTACCAGATCGCTGGGTACACATCCACCTACGGCATCACCGGCTACACCCCCGGCCCCTGGGGTGCCTATGGGGACGGTTACGTGTGCTTCAGCAGCACGCCGGTTGACAGGTACGAACATGGCTATCTGGTCTTCGACGTTCAGGGCCGCGGTTCGAGTTGCTCCAACCGAGGAGGGCCGGGGGCATACAACTACTACGTCCGGTCACGCTCGCTCACCGCCAACTACGGCTACACCAACACGTTCACGGGCTACTACTGGTCCACATCCTCTTACGCCCCCAGCCCCTCGTACTGGACCGGCTCCACCCGTTCGTCCTTCTCGGGCTACTCCTACTACTGGTCGACCAGCCCTTATGGGAGCGGCTGGACCGGCAGCACCCGCCAGTCCTTCACCGGCTATGACTACTACTGGGGCGCCTCGGCACAGAACTCCGGCGACACCAAGACCGGGTCGACCCGCACCGGCGTGGTCGGGTCGGAGACGAAGACCCGCACCGTCTTCGAGGTCCGGCTGGAGCAGATGGTCAACGGAGCGCTTTCCACACTGAAGTCGTTTGCCTCAGCGCAGTCGACCAGCCTGCGCGTCAACGCGAAGGGCACCACGATCAGCGTCTCGGCCAACGGCGAGGTCCTCGGCACGGCCACCACGAGCACGCATCAGGGCGCGACCAAGCACGGCGTCGGCCTGGGTGGCCCGAGCGAGGCCGCCAGCGACCGGGTCGGAGACTTCAGCCTCGTCGAGCAGTAGGCCCCGCCGCCGGGTGACCGGGGCCTACGCATGTCTCCAGGAGACTGAAGACCGCGCGAGGAAGCGACCAGATGACCCATCGACCCACCCGGCTGCGCCGGGCCCTGGCGACCCTGATCGTTATCCTCACCGCCGTCGCTGCGACCCTGGCCGGAACCGGCGCGGGGGTGTCGCAGGCGCTGTTCACCGACCACGACCTGCTGGCCGCGACCGGGCTCACCGCGACCGTCCTGGATCCGCCGAGCGACCTCGGCCTGGCTCCTGACGCCGAGGCCCGCGACATCTCGATCCGGCTGGACTGGAAGCCCTCCCCCAGCGAATGGGTCGACGGCTACCAGATCTACCGGGCCGGATCGCTCGCCGGTCCCTACACCGTGGTGCACACCGCGACCGGTCGCGCGAACGTGTCCTGGACCGACACCCGACCGCTGGCGGGGACGAACCACTACACGGTCCGGGCGTACCGGCGGCAGTGGCTGGACACGACCAGCCCGACCGCGATCCCGGACCCGACCGTGGGCACCAACTCGGCCTCCGCCGAGGCGATCCGATCCCCTCGCGTGGTCGTGATCCGCGACGCCCGCGAGAGCCAGGGCATGGGCACCGGGTTCACTGGGCAGCAGTTGGCGGCGCTCGGGTTCACCGACGTCACCTACGCGCTCGACGCGACCACGCTCGCTGACCTGGAGCCCTACGACATCGTCGTGGCTGACCAGGCCGTGTGGGCGATCACCGCCGGTGACGCGGCTCTCCTGCAACAGGCCTACGACGCTGGTAAGCGAGTGTTCACCGCGGGAAACGACTCGACCAACGCGGTCCCACTGATCACCTCCACCGGGTACATCAACAACGACGGCGGGGCCTGGGGCTACACCAGCCTCAACGCCGACACCGACCCTGAGTTCCCGAGCATCGACTCCGGTAGCACTGGCTCGTGGGACTCGATGTCGGCGATCACCGGCATCGCCCCCGACGTGATCCCGGTCGCGACCTGGCGCTACCCCAGCGGTCTGGACGCCTACATGGCGCTGACCCGGATCGACCGTGCCGGGGGCCGCTGGTTCCACATGCACCACCTCACTGCGGGCGGCGTCGAGGGCACCGTGGCCCGGGCCGGGATGATCTGGCTGACCCGCGACGGAGGCCCCGTCCCGATTGCACCGAGCGCACCGACCGGTGTCACCGCAGGGCTCAACGGCACGTCGGCCGTGGTCTCGTTCACCACCCCCGACGACGACGGCGGCAAGCCGATCAGCGGGTACACCGTGGCGTCAACCGACGGCACCCTTCAGGTCAGCGGCACCAGCAGCCCGATCACCGTGCCGGGGCTGCGGCAGGGCGTCTCCTACCGGTTCACCGTGACCGCCACGAACGAGATCGGCACGAGCGTGGAGTCGGCACCGTCGAACGCGGTCGCGCTCCCCTCGGAACCGCAGTCCTTCGGCGCCACGAGCAGCGGCCCCTCCGGGACCCTCCAGCACTACACGATCCCGGTCACCGGCTCCTACAAGATCGAGACGTGGGGCGCCCAGGGCGGCGCCGACGGCTCCCGGTTGGGCGGCAAGGGTGCCTACGCCAGCGGCACGTTCCAGTTCGACGCCGGAACGGTCCTGGCCATCCTGGTTGGCCAGCAGGGCACCGACCGGAGCACCGGTGGCGGTGGCGGTGGCGGCACGTTCGTCGTCGGCCCCGGGAACACCCCTCTGGTCATCGCAGGCGGCGGTGGCGGCGGATTCAACTCCTACACCGGTGACCCCGGCCAGGCCGGTACCAGCGGCACGAGGCCGAGCGGTGGCGGCGGGTCCGGGGGCACCAACGGCTACGGCGGTGGCTCCGTCAGTAGTGGCCAGGCGGGCTCGGGAGGCGGGTTCTACAGCGCAGGCGGAAGCGGCAGCAGCGCACCCGGCGGTGGCGCCTACCCCGGCAACGGAGGAAACGGCTCCTACGCAGACGGCGGCTACGGCGGCGGCGGTTCCGGCCGCGACGCAGACGCCGGTGGTGGTGGCGGCTACTCCGGCGGTGGCGGTGGTGAGAACAACGGTGGCGGTGGCGGTTCGTTCGTCGCGACGACCGCCTCGGGCCGGTCCACCAGCACGGGTGTGTGGAGCGGACACGGCAAGGTCGTCATCACCCCGCTGGGCTGAGCAGGGCGCTGCTCGGTGAGGCCGCGTACGGTCGCCGGACACGTGATAGACAGCAGGCACACCACCACAGCACCGGAGAGCCGATGAGCACCGAGCAGCAGCGCCACGACCCCGCCTTCGACGAGGACGCGGCTGCCGACGCCTACGACGACCTCGGAGAATACCCGGAGTCCAGGCCGCCCTTCCGCGACGGCCGCGTGCACGTGCTCCGCGAGCGATGCTCAACATGCGTGTTCCGGGCCGGGAACCTGATGCACCTGGCGCCCGGACGGCTGAAGGACATGGTCGAGTCCAGTCGGGAAGCCGACACCGCGTTCTCCTGCCACCAGACCCTCCCGTACGCCCCCGACGGTGGCGACATGGCGATCTGCCGCGGCTACCACGACGCCTACGGAGACGAGATCACACCGCTGAGGATGGCGACCGCCTTCGGCATCATCGCCGAGGTGGACCCGCCCCAGCACCACTGACCCAACGGGGACGCCACCATCTGCTGGGTTACCGGCGGGTACCGGTGAGATCGAGCGTTCTCGCCGCACACCTAGATGGCATGACCACCCATGTACTGCCACCGCTGGGCACCCAGGAACCTGCCCACACCCCCGGCCCCACCGACCTGGAGGTCTACCTCGCGCTGGTGACCCGTCCCGTCGACTCCGGCAGCACCCCCGCCCAGGTCAGCGCCACCGCCGCAGCCGTACGGATCCTCGACGCCCTCGGGAGCCACGAGGCCGCCGTCCTGTGCGACCTCGGGCACTACCCGGGCGCACGGCGCCGCAGCAGCCTCTGGCTGGAGATCGACCGGGCCGCCGCGTCCGCCTCGCCCTCGGTGCGGATGGTTGCTCGCATGGTGACCGGACACCTGGCCAGCCACGAACGGTCGCTGATGGGAACCGACCAGACGGTGCCTGCGATCGAGGTGCTGACCGGTGGTGGCGACGACACCACCCCGGACAGCCACGACGACCTCACCGCGATCCTCGACGTCGTGAGTGGCACCCGGACCTTCTTCCTCGGCGGGGACCCCGAACCGGCCTGAACCGCACCACCGGCGCTGCCCCTCTCCCCCGCGCACCCCACCGATGATCGACCCGACGAGCCGTGGGAGGCACCGATGAGCAACTACGAGTGGGAACGCGGGGAGTTCAAGTTGCCGTCCGCGGAGTTTGCCTCCTTCCGCCAGGAGATCCAGGAGGTTGACCGGGCGCACAAGGAGAAGGTCTTCAACCTCACCCAGGAGTGTTGGAAGGGCCTAACCCGCAAGCAGCAGACGGACCCGGACGCCTATCGGAAGGGCGTCTTCGAGTTCCTGGACAAGAAGCGCCGGGCGCACTCGTCGCGGGCCTTCGGCTACTACGACGAGCGGAACGCCGACGAGGCCGCCTTCGAGGACGTCCAGTGGGCGCTGGAGCGCAAGGTCTCCTCCCGGTGGGACCCCGCTGCGGGCCGTTCCATGGCTGTCGGGAGGCCGTCGCGGGTCCTCCAGTCCGAGATGGGCTACCCGACCAACCGGACCACGACCTTCCACAGCACCGACTGCTCGGTCCGGTTCGACAAGGACACCAAGACGGTCGTGTGGGAGGTCGACGAGAACAACCATGCCGTCGACCATGCCCGCGCCTCGTCACTGGGCAAGGCGTTCTTCGCCCGGCTTGACAAGGTCCGCTGGACCCACGGCACCGGCGGGGCGATCTATGGCAACAACGAGTACAACCGCGAGGACCGCTACGACGGCGGAGGCAACTACTGCTCCGGCGCCTACGGCTACCTCGGCATAGAGCAGGAACCTGCGAACTCCCGGCCGTTCACCAACGCCAAGGGTGAGCGGATCGAGGTGCAGATCAAGCAGGGCCGTCACGGGTTCGTCGGCAAGGCCGTGAAGGCGGGGGGCGGCCAACGGCGGGTCTCCCGAGGCGTCCCCACCGGGGGCCAGTTCACCTCCCGCTACCGAGGCGAGTCCGGGATCCGGCTGTGAGCGCCGCCGTCCGCGTCCCCCGGGGCACTCCCGCTGGCGGCCAGTTCGCCGCGACCGCACGGGCCGAGGCGCCCTTGGGGCTGCCTGGTTGGCAGCCGGTGGTCCGCCCCGGGGAGCCGCAGTACGGGCACCGGGTCGTCGAAGGCCTCATCAACGGGCAACTGGCCGGATGCGTCACCTACGACGTCGACGTTGACGATCCCGACGGTCCGACGATCCGGGTCGACTACATCTCCACCAGGCCGTCGTTCCGTGGACGTGGCGTGGCCGCGTCGATGCTGCGCTCGCTGGCCGAGGAGCACCCAGGGGCATGCTTCGAGACCGCCTACTTCGAGACTCCGGTGGCTCGCCGGGTCTGGGACAGGGCGCTCGGCGACAGGTCGTTGATGGGCGCCGAGTACCGGTGCGTCCAGTGCGGCCTCGACATCGACGGCGCTGCTGAGCGGTGCCGTGCGTGCGTCGGCTACCTGAGCGCACACGATCTCGGTGAGCACGCCGCGGAGCCGGTGCGCCGGTGCTGGCGATGCAACACGCCATGAGCCAGCCCAGGATCGCCGCGGGCGTCCCCCGTGGCGGACAGTTCGCACCGTCGTCCCACGCGGAGGCCGACCTGATGCTGCCCGAGCATCCGGTCGAGGTCCTCGACTCCTCCGGCAACCCCGTCGAGGTGACACCGGGCGTGCTCGACGACAACGCCGACTGGGTCTACCACAACGGACAGTGCCTCGCGCTCGCGGTCGCGATCTCCGAGCGCACCGGCTGGCCCGTACACCTGCGCACCCTCGCCGACGGCCCCACCGACCCGGCAGGCACCTACACCAGCCTGCGGCACGCCTACGTGCAAGCCCCCGACGGCAGCCTGATCGACGTGCGCGGCCAGCACGACGCCGACATCGTCGACGAGGAGTGCCGCGACCTCGACGGAGACCTTTACCAGCCAGCCCGCATCGTGCCCGCAGAGCGGGTCGCAGCGCTGCTGTCCGAGTTCGACGGCTTCCTGGAGCACCAGGACGTCGACGTGGCGCGCTCGTTCGTCGAACCGGTGCTCGCCCAGGTCGAGCCGACATCGCCGCCAGTCGGGCCACCGCCCTCCTACGACCAAGCCGCCGAATGGGCCGAGGACTACTTCGGCAGCGAGGACGGAGAGCCGTACGCCGCGTGCTGCCAGGTCTCCGAGTGGGCGTCGGGCATGTGCTGTGAGGTCTCGGAGTCGTTCGCCGACTACCTGCACTCGATCGGTGAGACCGACGCCCGCACCGTGGACCTGGACGCCACCGACGAGCACCTCTACGTCGCCGCGGGCGCTCCGCACACCGTGGTCGAGGTCCGCGGCATGGTCATCGACCTGACCCACCGGCAGTTCGACCCCGACGCCTCGGTCCCGCACGCCGTCCCGAGCGAGGAGTTCCTGGCAGGCTGGCGGGTCATCTCCTACGACTGACAAGGGCCGAGCCACTGCTGCACCGGTGCTGGTCTCGGTAAAGGAGTCGGTGGTACGGCGTCTCGGATACGAGATCGGGCGTACCGTGCCATGAATGAGGGTGTTTGTCCTGGTAGCGCTGCTGCTGTTCGTACTCGTGTCGGCCCTTCGCCACCGCCGCGCCGGAGTGCACGCGTCCCGGCTGCTCATCGCAGCGTCTCTGATCGCCGCAGGGACCGGCTTCGCTGAGGCGAAGTGGCAGATGCACCAGTGGCAGTACGCCCGCGTCGCCTCCGACCTGCTCGGACGCGATGACGTCGGGGTGCGCTGCCAGCGCTGGAGCGAGGCGCTGTTCGACGACTCAGGGACGAAGGGTGTCGTGGCCATGCCGGTCGACGGGTCGCTGCCGCATGTGGCGCACCTGTCCTACGACACCTGCAAGTCGCTGGCGTCCTACGTCATCGGCAGCAAGGCGGAACCGGCCAACGACGAGACCGTGGCGGTGCAGGTCTTCACCCACGAGATCATGCACCTGACCGGGATCCGTGACGAGGCAGCCGCCGAGTGCGCCGCGATCCAGCACTCGGCGTCGGTCGCAGCGCTGCTGGGCGCCCGGAAGGAGGAGGCGATGGGCCTCTCGCAGCACTACTACGCTGCGGGATACCCGAACATCGACCCCGCCTATGCCTCCGCGGAATGCGGCCCCGGCGGCAAACTCGATCAGGGAGTCCTGACCGCGCCCTGGTGACCTGGCCACCCGCCCGGGCTGCTCAACAGCGGACAGCAAGAAACGACGTGGCTCCCCGAGCAGGGCTCGAACCTGCGGCCTCCGCATCCAAAGTGCGGCGTGCAGCCAACTACACCGTCGGGGACCAGCCCGAACATCCAACGAAACGGCCCGTTCTGTTGGATGTTCGAGGCGAGGTGCCAAGTCTGCTTTGAGGTGCTGCCGGGACTCGAACCCGGATCTCTCGCTTTGCAGGCGAGCGCCTTGAAGACCATCTCGGCCACAGCACCGAAGGCGGGCCCGGACCACGTGGTCCGGGCCCGCCGGTGGTTCAGGACATCGCCAGCAACTGCGCCAGCGTGGGCGTCCACGGCCGGTAGCGCAACGGCATCCCGGCCTGTTCCGGGGTACGGCAGTCCTTGCGGTTGTTGCACGGGGAGCAGGCGGTCACCAGGTTGGCCCAGGTGTTCGGCCCGCCCATCGCCTGCGGCACGACGTGGTCGATCGTCTCGCCGCGCTTGCCGCAGTAGGCGCACCGGCGCCGGTCCCGGCGGAGCACGCCGGACTTCGTGCACGCAGCCGGGCGGTGCAGCCACTTCGCGGCCACGTACCGCACCAGCCGGAGTACCCGAGGCCACGGGTAGGGGCCGATGGACCGGCCCTCCTCGTGCTCCTCGACCTCGGCGACCTTGCGCACCAGCATGTTGATCGCGTGCTTGACCGAGGTCGCACCGAGCCTCTCGTAGGAGGCGTTGAGGATGATCACTTGGGTCACCGCACACACCTCCTCTCGGTCATCTAGGTGCGCGGTCGCCGCCGACCGGCGGTTCCGGTGCGGCGTATGGTGCTCTTGGCTCGCATCTGCCTGCCCAGAGCGGAGACGACGCGGGCGAGCCGCATCTTCTCCTCGGCGGTGAGGGTGTCCCGGTCGTGTCCGAGGAGGACGTGCCGGTCCGCGGTCGACAGGCCGGACCAGATCCGTTCCAGCCGGTCAGCGGGCTTGGGGGTCGTGCGTGCGCTCAGGATGCTCATGGACGTCCTCCTTCCAGGACTTTTCGGTGTCTTCTTGCTGCGTGACGTGGGCGGGAGTCGAACCCGCGTCGCTGGTCCCGGGTGAAAGCCGGGCGGCCCCTGCCGTCAGAGCAACCACGCCAGTGTGGAACGGCAGAGCCCCGGCCAGGCGACCTGACCGGGGCTCTGCTCGATGGGTGTGGGGTTTCAGCCCTTCACGCACAGCAGCGTGGTGAGCCGCGCCTCGACCTCGACGAGGTCGACCTGGGCGTCGATCACGCTCTGGAGGTCCTTGTAGGCGCCGGGGATCTCGTCGACCACGCCGGAGTCCTTGCGGCACTCCACGCCCGCGGTCTGTGCGGCGAGGTCCTCGACGGTGAAGGCCTTCTTCGCCTTCGAGCGGCTCATCTTCCGGCCCGCACCGTGCGAGGCCGAGCAGTAACCGGTCTCGTTCCCGAGGCCCTTGACCACGAACGAGCCGGTGCCCATCGAGCCGGGGATCAGCCCGTACTCGTCCCGCTTCGCGCTGATCGCTCCCTTGCGGGTGACGATCAGGTCCTCGCCGTCGTACGTCTCCTCCGAGACGTAGTTGTGGTGCGCGTTGACCTCCCGCTCCCAGGCCACCTTCGTGTCGGGGAAGAAGTCGGCGAACACCCGCTTGACGGTGGCCATCATGATCCGCCGGTTCAGCATCGCGTAGTCCTGCGCCCAGTACAGGTCGTGCAGGTAGTCGGCCATGCCGTCGGTGCCCGCGAGGAACACCGCCAGGTCCCGGTCGGGCAGGTCGAGGTTGTGGTCGAGACCCTTCGCCTTCGCGATGTGCCGCTCGGCCAGTTCCTTGCCGATGTTCCGGCTGCCCGAGTGCAGCATCAGCCACACGTTCTCGTTGTCGTCGACGGTGACTTCGATGAAGTGGTTGCCGCCGCCGAGCGAGCCGCACTGGCTGACCGCCCGGCCCTCACGGTCCGCGATCTTGTCCGCGCGCAGGTCGGTGAACCCCGCGAACAACCGGTCGAAGGCCGCGGCGAGCCGCTGGTCACGCTTGATGACCGGGGCGGTGCCGTCGTGGGCGTTGAAGCCGACCGGGACGGCCGCCTCGATCGCGGACCGCATCGGACCGAGGTCGTCGGGCAGGTCCGTCAGGGTCAGGTTGGTCTTGACCGCCATCATCCCGCAGCCGATGTCGACACCCACCGCGGATGGGGACACCGCCTGCTTCATCGCCACCACGCTGCCGACGACAGCACCCTTGCCGCTGTGGCAGTCCGGCATGATCTTGATGCCGTGGACCCAGGGCAGGGCAGCCATGTTGCGGATCTGCAACTGGGCGCTTGCCTCCACCTCGTGTTCGGGCAGCCACATGTCGACTGGGGCGACGGTGCCCCGCATGGTGTAGGGCATCATCGCCCTCCTTCCGTTTCGGCGACCCGATCCACGATGGCTCGGGCGAGATCTTCGACGCTGTCGCCATATCGGTGCGACAACTGGACGAGCCGCTCGTGGACGAGGGGCAGGTCCGACAGCGCATGGTTGCTCTGCTCGCGGACTCGCACGACGACAAACCCGGCGTTGAGCAGCGCACGGGTCTTGGCGGCGTCTCGTTCCAGAGCGTCAGCACCCCGGTGGAAGTAACTCCCGTCGTACTCGACGACGAGATCGCGGTGCCGGATGTCGACCTCGAACGGCCTGACCCGCTCTGGCACACGAACTCGGACTCGATGCTCCGCCTCGGGCCAGCGCACAAGCAGGGCCTCGTGAAGGCTCTGCTCGGTCCTGGACGTACCTGCCAGCGCGCATTCGGGACATCCGCGCGTCTTGCGACTGTGGACCGACGCCACCCAACGATGCCCCTTCGAGCAGCGCCAGGGGGCCCGGTAGTTCGATCCCGCGGTCACCTGCTGCGGCGATTTGCCAGCCACGGTCGTGTCCCACTCTGCTGCCAGGTCAGGATCTACCGTGGCGAGGTCGTTGTATCCGGCCAGCACCTTGACGCCCGAGCAATAAGGGCAGCCGGTGCCCGAGACACGGGTCTTCGTCGATGCCTTCCATCGGTGACCGAGGGAGCACTCCCACGTGCGACGACGATGGTTCCCGGCAGGAATCGTGCTCGGGTCAGCGTCGACGAGTTGCGACGCGAGTCTCGGATGAACCGTTGCGAGGTCGGTTACGCCCGAGAGAACGGTGTACCCGGAGCAGACTGTGCAGCCCAGTCCACGTCTGCGTCGACGGACCTCCATCGCGTAGGGGTGCCCGGCCGGGCAGATCCATGAGGCTCTGTAACTGGACCACTCCGTGACCTCGGACGGAGTCTTGTCGTTCGCAGTTGGGTCCCACTCGGACGCGATAGTTGGCTGGCGTGACGCCAGGTCGTTGAACCCGGCCAACACTCGAACGCTCGCGCAGAACGGGCAGCCCTGCCCGCGCGACCGCTTCGCCGCAGGCATGTCGTACGAGTGGCCCAGGGGACACCGCCACCAGAATGTCTTGTTGGACCAGCGGGCGATGCTTGCCGGACAGACCGAGGGGCCGTTGCGGGCGACATCGAACTCCGCCACCAGGGCGGTGTCGAGTCGCGGTGAGCCCTTCACTGTCACAGGTGACAGGTGTGCGGCGGGTTACCAACCACTCCCCGGCTAGTCGAAGTAGCGGACGCTGATGACCTTCTCGGCGTCAATGTGGATTTGCGAATAGACGGTCTGAGCGACGAACCGGCGCCGACCACGTTCGTCTAGGGACTCCAGGATTGCGATGATGAACTTGCGGTCCGAGGTGAGTTCTCCGACGCACTGGCGGTAGTTCGTGCCGTTGTGGTGGCTAACCACTTCGTGGACGCGCTTCGCGGTGAAGGACGACGCTGGCCAATAGGACAGGTCGATGGCCCCGGGACGGAGCCATTCTTCGTATTGCGCGACGGGGATGCAGCCGCCGTCGCCATCTGGCAGGAAGAACTGAGTCATCGGGTCGCCATTGAAACGAGACATGACTCAGCGCCCAGTGCGGCGGCGTACCCGGCACGGCGGGAACGGGCGATAGCAGTGATGTCGCAGGTGGTCATGCCTGTCCTATGCCGTCATTACGCCGGTCGGCGCACCCGCAGGATCTTGTCGGCGCGAACCACCCAGCGCTTCGGCCTCGGTCCACGACGTCGGTTGCAGAAGAAGAGGTCGACGGTGCCGGTGCTCCACGGTGACTCGCGGGCGACCACGACCGCGAGGTAGCCGTCGCGGTCCTCGTCGTAGACCCACATGCCCGCCCTCACGTCGCGAGCCGGGATCTCCTCGTCTGGAGTGTCCGGTGGCCGGTGCGCGGGGTTCTTGGTGCTCACCGGTGCCAGCCGTTCGGCCCGTGGTGCCGGTCCAGGACCGCCAGGTCGCCGCAGAGGCATTCGTCGTGCAGGTCGTCGCGGTCGGGGGCCGCCAGCGGGCAGCGCAGGTCGTGGTCGAGCAGCAGCGGGTTGCCCACAGGGTCAGCCGTTGTTCGGGCCGACGACCAGCGACTTGCGACGGACCCCGATCAGCCGCGGCCGGTCCCCGTACGGGTACCCGGTCAGCGCGATGTCGTAGCGGGTCTGCCCGTCGACCTCGTAGGACCGCTCGACCCAGCCGTAGACGCCGCGGAACTCGGCGATCGAGCCCTCGTAGCGGACCGTGGTCAGGTCGGGGATGATCTCGACGCTGTTGGGGTCGGTGGCGGTGTCGACGGCTGCGGCGGGGGCCTGGCTGGCGATGTTCTCGGTCATGCCACCCAGGTGTGCGGACATCGCCGGTTCGCTCCCCGTCCCATGCCTACAGCGCCTTCACCGCCTGGATCCACTTCGACAGCCGGGTGCGGGTGGTCCGGCGCTCGCGTTCCCCGCGGCTGTTGCGGACCCACACGAAGTCGGGGGTGAGGGCCGACTCGCCCAGGCCCACTACGCGGGAGGCCACGTGGGTCTGGCCGGACTCGTAGACGCCGACGATCTCGCCGTCGCGGACCGCGACCTTGGTGACGTCGGTGCCGAACCCGTTGCCGCCCCACACCGAGCGGGTGTAGACGGTGACGCCGTTGCGGTACGGCTTCTGCGCGGTGTAGAGCCGGTTGCCGACCACGTCGGTCAGGTCGGTGTGCAGGCCGGTGGTGTCCATGCCGGGAGCCGGTGCGGGGATGGGCGGGGTGGTCATGACGCCTCCGCGTACTCGGTGTCGGCACGGCAGAGCGCGGCCATCAGGTTGCCCAGGTGTGCCAGGTAACCGTCGACAGCGCCGTCGTCGCCGCCGGTCGCGTGCACGGGCAGCGGTGCGGTTGCCTCCCCGAACGGGGCACGGACCAGCCGGGCCAGTGCGAGTGCGTCGAGGCCGTCCCCGATGCGGCGGTGCAGAGCACGGAAGCCGAGCCCAGTCTGGAGAGCGGCGTGGACGACCAATGGGACGCCGAGCGGGTTCGCGGCCAGCAGGTAGGCGCTCGGGCGGCCGGGGGTCTGGGCGGCGACGGTGACCGGCACCGCGGAGACGAAGCGTCCCTCCTCGTCGACCGAGGTGAGGAGCACCAGCGCGGTGTCGACCGGGCCGAAGTCGTCGGATCCGATGGAGGCGACCCACAGGTCGCCGGGGATCGGCGGGTCACCGGCCAGCACACCACGGCCGTCGGGCCCGCCAGTGTCGTCACCGTGCCGCCACAGCCGCTGGGCTGCCGGGTCGAGGTCGTGCGGCATGGCCAGGCGCAGGTCGTCGAGGAGGTTCATAGGCGCCATGTGTGCGGCACAACCGGCGGGGCTCCCCGGATGGGCCTTCACGCGTCGGTCGTCGCGTGCCACGATGCCCAGATGATCACGAACCGGGGGAAGGCGGCATGGGCGGCGGCGGCCCTCGTGCTCGCGACGGCGACGGGCTGCGAGATGCCTGCCGAGACGTCCGCCGAACAGGCTGACGCGCCCGAGCAGGCGACGGAGTCGCCCACCGAGGAGCCGACGAGCAGCGATTCCGAGACCAGCGAGGCACCCGAGGACGACAGCACCACGCCCTCGATGGAGCCATCGAAGGCCCAGCAGTCGAAGCCGTCGCCCCTCCCGGCTCCGGTCCGGTGCCAGAACCGCAAGTCGAACCAGGGCGAGATCTTCGTCCGCGACACCTACGGCGCCGACGAGCCACCCACCGCGATGCGGCTTGGCGCGGGATGGGTCTGGGACTTCGGGGAGGAGGAGTGCATCACCTCCATCGAGTTCGCGCTGCGGGCGAACCCGGGGCTGCCCGGGTACTGCACCGAGGTGGGCCTGGTTCGTGAGAACCGCGGCTACCCGGTGGACCAGCGTCCTGCTCCGCCGCTGCCGCGGCCGATCGGGTTCGCGGGAGACTGCTGAGCACGGCAGTCACGCGCCGCGCAGGACGGGCTCGTCCGGGTCCGGCCGCGAGCCGCTGGCCGGGGCCGTCGTCTCCACCAGTAGCCCGGCGAGCGTCTGCCGCAGGCCGGTGCGCCGACGCGCTACCTCCGCGTAGTCGACCCGAGCCTGGGAGGCACTGAGGAACGCGGAGAGATCGGCGCTGGAGTTGCTGCGGACGGTGTGCATGTGACCCTCATCTTGCGGTCCCCACTCTCGCATGTTCGTTGGTGGCTTGACGTACTCCCCCGTCAGGGCGGCAACCGCACCCTGGCCCGGTCGTGGGCCGAAGCCCTCAACCGCTGCGAAGGTCTGAACAGCGGCCCGTCCTTGCCACTGTCCGACCCTCACGAAGCCCGTGGGTGCGGTGGTGCGCCGTCCAAGACGACGGGGCAATCAGACGTCACAACCGGGTGCGGTGTGGGCAACTTTCGTGAAACCGGACGCATGTGGCCATTCCGGTTGACAACCTGGCAAGCCCAAGCGTCAATAGTCCGGTGACCAATCTCCGAAGGGCTCTCGTAGCCGCTGCTGTCCTACTGTCCCTGACCGCAACCACCTTCGCTCCGGCCAACGCCGTGTCTGAGCGCAGCAAGCGACCGACGACCGATGACTCGTCGACGATCGTCTCTCCGCAGAGGATGCGGGACGTGTGGTGCTGCTAGCCCCTGGCTAGGCCGTCACCGGAGCGGCAACCGGCTTCGCCCGGAGTCCGGTCGAAGCCCCCGCCCTCTGGAAGGCGTCCAGCGCCTCCTCGGGGCATCCCACCGACATCCACAGGCCGCCCAACTCGAACCAGAGTTGGGCGGCACTTCTGTCTGCGCCGATCCCGCTGAGCAGCAGGATCGCCTCGCGGTAACGGGCCTGTGCGCCGTCGTTGTCGCCGCGCTGGAACGCGATCTGGCCGAGCAGCACGCGCGCCTCGGCCGCGACCAGCGGCGCGCCGTTAGCCGTGGACTCCAGGCACTCGGTGGCCTCGGCCTGCGCGGCTCGGAGGTCGCCGATCAGGAACCGGGCCTTGGCCTGCGCGAGCCGGTTGCTGGCCAGGTCCGCAGGGCTGGCGTCGCTGGTGAGGAGTTCCTGCTCGGCCCGCGCGAGGTGGCCCAGAGCCTCGGTGACCTGGGGCGGGTCCAGGCGCAGGTGCAGGATGCCCAACTGGGTTCGCAGCCGTGCGGTGTTGCGGGTGGAGTCGGCCTCGTCGAGGACGTGCAGCGCCTTCTGGCCGAGCGCGACGGCTTCGGTGTGGTTGCCGCGGCGGGACTCGATGATGCTGGCGTTCCAGTAGCAGCCAGCCCGTTCGCTGGGGTTCTGGAGTGCCTCGGCGTTCTGGAGAGCCTTCTGGCACAGCCTGGCCGCGTAGCCGACGTCGCCGCCTTCGCAGTGTGCGGCCGCGACCGTCAGGGTGAGTTTCACGGCCTCGGGGCTTCCGTCCAGGCCGAGGTCGGCGATGCGCTGCTCGGCGCGGTCGCCGACCTTGATGGCACGCCCGAGTTCCCCGGCCTGCCGGTAGACCCGGCTGAGCGCGGTGAGCGCCTCCAGGGCCGGAGCGCCGTCCATCTCGCCGTCGACGAGTTGCTCCAGGCGGGCCGCTGCCTGCTCGTAGTCACCGGTCGCCTCCAGGGCGCCTGCGTGGATCACCAACGCACGCCGGTACAGACGGGAGTCGTCCGGAAGTTCCTGGAGCAGGGCCGTGGTCTGCTCCAGCGCCTTGGCGGCGTCGCCGGTGCGCAGGGACAGTTGTGCCCAGTCCAGTTCGGCGCGGCGTGCCGACCACTGCCGCGGGGTGAGGCCGAGGAGCAGTTCGTGGGTCGTAGTGCCAACTCGTTCGGCGATCACGCGCAGGACCTTCAGGTCGGGCCGCCGCGACCCGGACTCGATCCGGGACAGGTATGCCGCCGAGATCGTCCCGGCCGCGACGTCGCCCTGGGTCATGGACTTGGCGCGGCGTGCCGCCTTGATGCGGGCCCCGAGTTCGACGGCATCGACGACGGCGATGGCTTCGTTGAGGTCAGCGACATCGGGGGCATGGGCGGGATTGACCTGGATGCTCGGCTCGGACCGACCCGGACGGTTTGAGGGCATGCGAGGAGTGTGCCCCATGCCGGGAGGATCTGCGCAAAAATGACAGGATCTGCCAGCCGTCGTGGCAAGATTCCCACGGCGACTTCGACGGGCGGAGGACGCCCGTCTGCGGCCCGGTCTCATCCAACACCGGCGCGAGGTCGATTGTCACGGCACCCCGCCGACTTCTGCATGTTTGTGCAGTGCACAACCATGACCCGCGCAGGATTCGATGTTCGATCTGCCCGTATTGCACAGTTATGCAGCGGGTTGGCGGACCAGTCCCCCACACCGGTTCCGAACCCGCGCGGGCCTGCGTCCTCAGGCCTTCCCACCGCCGACCCGGCTCGCACCCCCGCAATCCGGGTCGGCGGGAGAATCTCCCTCCGCCTCCGTTAGGCAGTCCCTCGCGGAGAGAGGAGGAGTCGAACCCCTGCGGTTGCCCGCCCACCGTTTTCGAGACGGCTGCCCGGCCACCCAGGCATCACTCTCCTACGCACCGTGACGTGGTGCGGACGGCCCTGTCGGGCAGCGCGGAGAGCGGCAGAGTCGAACTGCCCGGCCGGAGCCGCGACCCGGTTAGCAGCCGGGCACCCAGCCACCCGGGTGTCACCCTCCCGTGCCCCCGGCAGGACTCGAACCTGCGACCTCCGCTGCCGGAGAGCGGCGCGCTGCTCCACTGCGCTACGAGGGCAAGAGAGCGGATGACGGGACTCGAACCCGCAGCAACCTGCTTGGAAGGCAGGCGTTCAACCAGTCGAACTCCATCCGCAAGGACCCGTCAGGGTCAGAGCCAGCGACAGGTCTCGAACCTGCTCCCTCCCGATTACGAGTCGGGTGCACGGCCGGTCGTGCTCCGCTGGCGTGGTCGTGTTCACGGTCGGACCGGACCTGGGGTGAGTGACGGGGATCGAACCCGCGGCCTCCTGAGTCACATTCAGGCGCGCTACCACTGCGCCACACCCACCAAGAGCCCCGCCTGACGGCCGGGCCGTGACACCGCGCTCCCCCCACGGCCACGATGTCCGTGCTCGTCGTTAGCCTGGTCTTCCGTGACCGAAAGCAACGGCGAGACCGAGCAGACCCTCTTCGCAGTCGACGCCCCCTGGCCTTGGCCGGACCGGGCCGAACTCATCGCGCAGGAGGGGTTCGGCTGGCACCCCGACGCAGGCAACATGCTGCTGGTGGTCCACGACAACGTCACCGAGCAGATGCGCGAGGACTTCGCTGGCCCGGCCGACCTCGCCCTCCTCACCCACGGTCCGCTCGTCGGGCTCATGATGCGCCTCGGCGGCGGCTGGACGTGGATGGAGACGATGGCGTGGCGCGGGCCGGGGCAGGGCATCCCCGAGGCGCTGCGCGGTCCAGCCGAGGGCGGCCACCTGCTGTTCCGTGCCGTGCTCGTCGACCGCACGTCCGGCACGGTCGCGGCGATGCGCGCGTTCACCGTCTCCGCGCACTTCACCAAGATGCTGCTGCGCGAGGTCGCCGACCGGTGGGGCAACGAGGTCACGGTCGAGGAAGGGATGGCGGCACGCGAGGAGTGGAACCGCCGAAACCCGACCCTGAACGCTGCCTTGAAGGCGTCCCTGGCCCGCTCGCACGGCGGCGACTGACCGTTCCTTCAGTCGGATACCTCTGGGCGCGCCCTCGGGAGGACTCGAACCTCCAACTTCCCGATTCGTAGTCGGGGCCTCTGTCCCGTTGAGATACGAGGGCTGGTGTCCCTGTGTCGCCGGGACTCGCGCCGGGCTCTCACCGGAGGCTCGACACGTCGACACGCGTCCGAGCCTGCTCAGGCCGCGGTCGCCACCTGCTGGCCGCCCGCGCTCTTGCGGGGACGTCCGGGCCGACGCGGCACCGCGCAGGGCCTGCCCTCGTCGAGAAGGACCCCGCCCCACACACCCGACTCGGCACGGGCCAACGCGATCTCCAGGCACAGCCCGCGGATCTCGCACCGTCCGCACAGCGACGCGGCGGCGGCGAGGTCCTCCTGGGTCTGCGGGAAGAACTGCTCGGGGTTACGGTGCCCGGCACACGCCGGGGTCAGCGACTCCTCCCGCGGCCACGGGTAGCGGTGTGCTGCGACCACGCCCTTGGTGTTGAACTCCTTCTCGTCCTGCATGTGCCTTCACCTCCCGGCTCCTCTTCTCAGGTCCATGCGTGCCCTCGGCAGGAGTCGAACCTGCGACCTACCGCTTAGGAGGCGGCTGCTCTGTCCATCTGAGCCACGAGGGCGTGCGTGTGCTGGAGTGGCCCCGGCAGGGCTCGAACCTGCGACCTCCTCGGTGTGAACGAGGCGCGCTACCAACTGCGCTACGGGACCGAGATGAAGCGGGTAGCCTGCGGCGTGCCACCAAGCGAAGACCAGGAGGACCCCTGATGGGCAACCGCCGCAAGAGCCGGGCCGAGAGGCGCGCGAAGGCCGGGGAGATCACCGGCTTGGAGTTCGGCCGGGTGGATCCGGCCGGGCACGCCGTCACCCTGGGCGGGTTCAACCAGATGGCCCGCAGCAACTGCGACGAATGCGGCGCGCCGGTCGAGTGGCTCACCAGGGCGGAAGCCGAAGCCCGAGGCGTCGACCTGTCCGGCGGCATGGAGTTCCTCGGCGTCGACGAGATCCCCGGCAAGGACGTGTGGGCGTGCACCCGGTGCGACAACTTCGGGATCATGGGCCCGGCTCACGGTTTCCTCTAGCCCGATCAGTGCCCCGCGAGGGACTCGAACCCCCGACCCGACGGGTAAAAGCCGCCTGTTCTGCCGCTGAACTAGCGAGGCCGGTACCGCACTGGAGCGGTGCTGGTGCCCCCGGCAGGAGTCGAACCTGCGCGGCGCTTTCGCGCTCCCGAGTAAGAGTCGGGTGTCAGCCACTAGACGACGGAGGCAAGGCGGTGCCCCAAGGGCACCAGTAGCGAGGCCGAGAATCGAACTCGGGGCTCGGGGCTTATGAGACCCCTGCCGCACCGCGCACCCGCTTCGTGCTGCGCTTCCCGGGCAGGGCTCGAACCTGCGTCCCCCTGAGTCAGAGTCAGGGCGCGTAGCCATCAACGCACCGGGAATCGGCTGCCGACCGCAGGCGCACTGCGGCAGCATGGCTCCCCCACCAGGGCTCGAACCTGGAACCTGCCGGGTAACAACCGGCCGCGCTGCCTGTTGCGCCATGAGGGATCGCGGGACACCTGGGTGTCCTGGTGGGACCGGCTGGGATCGAACCAGCGACCTCCGCAGTTTCAGTGCGGCGCTCTACCAACTGAGCCACAGCCCCATGCGGTGGCGGGGAGACGACGCGACGCCAAGACGTCGCAGGGCCCGCCCCCGCGTCACCTCGCGGAAAGGATGAACTCCCGCGGCCGCGTGCGGTCACTGGCCGCCGCCGGACTTCGGTCGGCTCGGGTGGAGTTGAACCACCGTCCTTCCCGTTATCAGCGGGCTGCCCCAACCACCTGGGCCACGAGCCGGGTGCCATGTGGTGCCGCTCGGCGACATGGCCGCGCCGTGGTGCTTGTGCATGGTCCGGCTGGAGGGACTCGAACCCCCGATCTCCTGCCCCCAAAGCAGGCGGCATGGCCACTAGCCGACAGCCGGTCGTGCCCGGGCCGTGCTCAGACCCGGTAGTTCGCGTACTTCACGTCGAGCACGAGCGACCCGGACCCGTTCGTGGTCTCCCACGGGATCAGGTAGCGCGACCCGTCGCCGCAGACGATGAAGAAGTAGTCGACGGTGCCTTCCTCGTACGGACAGGTCTCCACGCTCCACTTGCGTCGCCCGTTGCCGGGCCGGAACTTCTTCTGCGAGATCGTCACCTTCCACCGGCTGGTGGTCCGCTCGCGCACGTTCGTGCTCTTGACCTGGATCCGGTGCATGCCGTCGGCGGACTCCGCGACCAGGTCGTAGGGCGCCACGTCCATCGGGATGCTCACCATGTAGCCACGGGAGAGGAACCACTCGCTGGCTTGGGCGATCGCGGCCCGGCGCAGGTTCTCTGGCTCCGGTTCGTCGATGAACGGGTGCTCCTCTGGGGGCAGCGGCGTGCCCAGTCGGCCGTTGAGGTGCGAGGCGTCGAGCCGGTACTCGGCGATCCAGCCCTGCGCCCACCGGTAGCCGTGCCCGGTCGCGGGCTCGTCCAGCGCACGGAGCAGCCCCGCCCAGGAGGTGTGCTCGTCCAGCAAGCGCTGTGCCTCCTCGCGTGTCGGCTGGTGCCTGCTGTTCGCGTCTCGCTGGGCGCGGGGTGCGACGATCGTGTGCGTCTCAGGCAGGTGCGAGATGTCCAGGCCCAGTTCCCGGCAGCGACGCAGGACCGTCCTGTGGTTCTGTCCGCTGACCGCGATGCCGATGCCACGCATCACCTCGGTCCACGTCGTGCTGGCCTCGACGGCCTCGATCAGCGAGTCGTCGGTCCAGATCCGCGGTCTGCCCATGTCAGTCCCTCCCGGCGGGCGAAATGCCTGCCAAGTGCGGTCCCGAGATGGGGAGCGGGGGACACCTGATTGTGCGGCCAGATTTGCGGGAAAGCCAAGCCCCGCTTGATGAAAACCGCCCCACCCAAGCAACCACGAGGTACGTTCCGGGCACCCCAAACTGCTGCTAGGGCGCGGTTTCAAGCCCCTGATGGAACGGGTAGACCCGTCGACGAGGCCGCTCTGGCGACACCTTGGATGGTGAAGATCTTTCGGATCGGCCGCCGCTGGTGGCCAGTCGCGGGAACCGGCCGAACTGACCTTGGTCCGCACGTCCCAGTCAGTCGGATCGGACCGTCTCATGTCATCTCGACACGCCGGGTGCCCGCCCCCGGAGTTGAACCGGGACGCCATTCGCGTGGCACAGCGACCTCAACGCTGCGCGTCTACCAAGTTCCGCCAGGCGGGCAGGACGCCAGCACCGGAGACCTTCGATCATCGAGTGGTGGCGAAGCGGTCCGCGACGGACCGTGGTGGAGCCACGGGGACTCGAACCCCGAACCCTCTGCTTGCAAAGCAGATGCGCTACCAGTTGCGCCATAGCCCCAAGTCGGAACGACGTCGACCCGGTGAGGTTCCCTCGCCGAGTCCGCGGTCGTTCCTGGTGCCCACCGGGAGAGTTGAACTCCCACGCCCTCACGGGCACACGGACCTGAGCCGTGCGCGTCTACCAAGTTCCGCCAGGCGGGCAAGCGAGCAGGGCGCGTTCCCTTCCGTTGACCCCCATCGCTGGGTGACCCCAGGGGGTCTCACCCTGGTACGCGGTCCTGCTCAGGTGTTGCGGTGCAGCATTCGGTCCTGTGCTCACCGTTGCCCGGCTCCTCGAAAGAGGCCCCGGGACGGGTGTTGCGGTGCCGGTATCAGCGTCAGTGTCAGGGGTGGCCACCCCGCCGTTTCTGCTCCAGACGAGCCGTGCTGCGCGGCTCCCGGTTGTTCTCCAGATGTACGGCACCTGGACGTTCTGTCCCCACGTCGCGGCGCTCTGCCTGCGAGTCGGGGCGTGGTGCGCCCGGTGGGAGTTGAACCCACATGTCCTGCGGACCAACGGGTTTGAGCCGTCGCTGTATGCCAGTTCCAGCACGGGCGCCGGTGTGTTGAGCAGCCTCGACGGGACTCGAACCCGCAGTCCCCGGATTGAGGGTCCGGTGAGATCTCCAGTTACTCCACGAGGCCAGGCGCAGGGTTGGGTCCGGCCCCCGCTGGCCGGTCGTGCCGCGTCAGTCGTAGTCGGCAGCGCAGTCGTGGTTGACGTTGTGGTACCCGCCGCAGCCCGCGCACGAGTCCCAGGGCTCGTCGGCGGTCACCTCGATCCGACCGTCCGCCACGGCGTCGGCGATCGCGTCGACCAGGCTGGTGATGAGCGCAGTGACCGTGGCCGGGTTGGCGAAGTCGTCGTTGAACAACGGCTGCGCGGCCACGTCCTCGTACTGGTCGTGCTCGCCGTCGAAGAACCGGCGCAGCGCCCTGTCCAGGTCGGCCCGGACGATGTCGGGGTCCTCCCCGTGCTCAGGGTCGTGGTGGAAGTCGACGCCGCCGCACCAGACCTGGGTCTGGACGAAAGAGGAGACCATGGCGATCCGCTGCTCGTTGGCTGCGGCCTCGGGGCCGGTGAACGCGGCGACGATGACCGGCTCTACGACGGGCCGGATCGCGTGCTCGGAGGCGAAGAACTCCCAGTGCTTGCCGCGGCTGTGCGGCTGGACGTACATCGCGGTGCCTCTCGTCTGGGAGCCGTAGGCGGCCTTCGAGTCCCGATGTGTGCGGCGTCAGGAAGGGCTCTCCCCCGCTGCACGGGAACAGGTGCCCCGGCAGGTGCACGAGGGGGCGCCCTCCTCGCTTCACCGGGTCATGCTCGCAACCTGAGACCCGCACCCGGCGGCTGCGAACCTGGGCCCGCGGTGTCGGGAGTCGAACCCGCTCCATCTCAGGGCACCCCGTCGCTCTGGGTGCGTCGCCTTGCGAACTGACGGACGACGGCCTCGTTACACGAGCACGGCGGACTTGCACCGCTGCCGTCATCCAGCGACCCTGACCGGGCTTGAACCGGCGACCTCCGCGCTGACAACGCGGCGCGCTACCAACTGCGCCACAGGGCCTTGCTGAGTTGTTCCTCGACGTGGGCGGACTCGAACCACCGACCCTCCGGCCTACCTGCGCTCCCCGGTCATGGCTCCGGATCTGCGTGGCAGCCGACGTGCACCTCCGGCGCGGGTGGCAGCACCCGCTCAGGCGACCTGCACGTCCAGGCGGTTCCCGTTCGGCTCGACACGGGGCGACCGTCTCCACGGCCTGGGTCGTCCTGCTGTTCGCCCTCAGCGTGCGTACGTCACGCGTCGGTACCGTCGACAGACTCGGCGGGGCCCATCCCCTTGCTCAGGCCCGGGAGCAACAACCACCGGGTCAACATCCGGTGGTGGGGAGGTCTGCGGGTGAGCACCCTGGACCGGGTGGCGGCCGGACGCCCCGGCGCACCGGGTTCGGCCCTGGTCCTTCCGGACGTCTGCCGCTCGTGCGACCCAGGGACGGCGTTGGCCGGTCTGGCACAGGCTCGTGTGGGTTCGAGGGACGGCTACATGGTCCTTGGACGCGCAGGCTGTTTCCCTGACGTCGCCCCCCAGACCAGGGTGCTCACTCATCGAGAAGGTGTCCGGCGGTGCGGAGAAGTCTCCTCATCGACGCCTGAGTGGTCAGAGCGCGCCGAGAGCGGCCCACTCCTCGTCGGTGAAGACGACCGCCGAGTCTCGCCTGTTGTGGTCGGAACGGAAGTCGACGCCCTCCATGTCGCCCACGTGCTCGATGTACTTGGCGAGGAGCGCCTTGTAGTCCACGGTTCCGGTCATCTCGTCCATGACGATCACGTGTACGGCCCGAGGCCGAGGTCTCCCCACCGGCGCGGGCGATCTGCTGGTGCGTCGGGCAGGAGTCGAACCTGCGGTGTGCCTGGATAGCCGTGCCTGGTTTACAGCCAGGGCCCTTCGCCTCTCGGGTCACCGACGCAAGATGATGGCTCCGGGAGGCCGCGCCCCGGCCGGACCTGTCCCTCTCCGTCGTCGTGACGAGGTCATCGGGCAGGCGCAGGACGGGCCGGATGGCTCGCCTGCGTGGGCGGAGCGTGGCGCCCCGGAGTGTGGTCGCAGCGTTGGCTCCACCGCCGCGCTGTTGCGACGGTGCGTCTGCGACCGTTCTTGCTGTCCACTGTTGAGTTAGCCCCCATCAGCGTGACCACCGCCTGTGGTGTTCACCTGGATAGGTCGGGAGAGATGCCCCCACGGCCCTGTGACCGTTAGCCCGGTGCCTCTTGGACCGGCCTTTTGAGCCAGCCCGGGTCCGGTGCCCGTGGGATCTTCCGCGATATCGCAGGGACGGAGGGAATCGAACCCCCTACGCCGGTTTTGGAGACCGGTGCCTCGACCAGTCGGCCTCGCCCCTATGCGGGTACTGCTGTTGAGTTGTTCTGCTGGTGTTGCTGGGGACCGACCGGCGTACGGGCCGGACATGCAAAAAGGGCCGCTCCCTCGGCTGTCTGCCTGCCAGGAGCGGCCCTTCGTGTCGGGTACGACTAGGTACCTACACGGGTGCTCCTCGCCCAGCGATCGACAGCCACTGCTGGCCTTCGCCGCGCTCATTCCCGAACTTGGGCAGCGAGGACGGGACGAGGGTGTGGGCGGGCTTCAAGGCAGCATCCATCGCACGGCGCGCCGCGGGGGCGGTCGTGGCGTGGAGGCTGCAATACCTGCGCACGTCTCGGTCCTTACTCGTTGCGGCCACCGCGGGTGCGGCAGCACTTCTCTGTTCGGTGAACCAGGAGCGGTTCCCGTGTGTTCCTGACGGTAGAGCACCCCTCCGACAACGGCCTAACGAGTTTCCGCGATCGTCCCGGTTCGGGGTGTTCGCGCGCTCGCTCGGCGCTGCCGCAGCAGTGTCCTGACCTACAGGTGCGCGGCGGATCGGAGAGGTCTCACCGTCCGTCGCAGGCATCCCTATGCCACACCCCTGGCGACCGGCGACTAGAAGCCTTCGCGGGTGATCGTGCGGGTGGCCGGGTCGACCAGGAGCATCGGACGACCGATCCTGCGGATCTTCGTCACCGCGCTGAACGTGCCGCCCTTGGTGACGTCGGACTTCCACACCGCGACCATCAGGTCGGCGTCGTCGATCATGCAGTCGTTGCGCTGGTGGAGCAGTTCGACCCGATAGTGCTCGCCGAGCACGATCTCCTTCTCGGCGCGGGCACGCAGCGTCCGCCACAGCGCCCGGTCGGCCTCGGGCCACTTGACCGGCTGGTCGGTGAACGGGATGTAGGCGTGCAGCCGCATCCCGGCGGCCAACCCGGCCAGCGCCCACCAGGTGTCCGCACCGAGCGCCATCCCGGAGATCGCCGTCGTGGTGCCGTACTTGCTGCGCAGCGTCCACGCGGCACGGGCCAGCGCCACCTGAGCCCACGCGGCCTCGTCGGGGGTGTAGTAGGTGGGCCGGTGGCCGGTGACGGCGACCTTGCGGTAGGCGACCAGCGGCGTCTCGATGCCGCGCGGCTCGGTGAACGGGCTGGCGACGACGGGGCTCTGGCTGGTCACGGGGCCGCCTATGCCGCGCTGCGGCCCGCTTGCGCCGCCTCGATGGCGGAGCGCACCAGTGCCGAGAAGAGCGGGTGGGCGTCGTGCGGGCGCGACTTGAACTCCGGGTGCGCCTGGGTGCCCACGTAGAACGGGTGCACCTCGACGGGCAGTTCGACGAACTCGACCAGGGTGCCGTCGGGGCTGGTGCCGGAGACCACGAGCCCGGCCGCCTGGAGCGCCTCGCAGTACGCCGAGTTGACCTCGTAGCGGTGCCGGTGCCTCTCGGCGACGTGGGTCTTGCCGTAGGCGTGTGCGGTGACGCTGCCGGGAAGCAGGTCGGCCGGGTAGGACCCGAGGCGCATGGTGCCACCCAGGTCGCCGTCACCGGAGATGATCGCGCCCTGTTCGGCCATCGTGGCGATCACCGGGTGCTCGGTCTCAGGGTCGAACTCGGTGGAGGTCGCGTCGTGGTGCCCGAGCACGGTGCGGGCGTACTCGATGACCATCGACTGCATCCCCAGGCACAGACCCAGGGTCGGGATCTTCTGCTCGCGGGCATGGCGCAGGGCGCCGACCTTCCCGTCGATGCCGCGTATCCCGAACCCTCCCGGGACGCAGATGGCGTCCACGTCGGTCAGGGCCCGCTTGGCGCCTTCGGGGGTCGCGCAGTCGTCGGCGGCCACCCAGCGGATGTCGACCCGGGCGTCGTTGGCGAACCCTCCCGCGCGGAGGGCCTCGGTGACCGACAGGTAGGCGTCGGGCAGGTCGATGTACTTGCCGACCAGCGCGACGGTGACCTCGTGGTCCGGGGCGTGCACAGCCCGCAGCAGGCCGTCCCAGGACGACCAGTCGACGTCGCGGAACGGCACCCGCAGGCGGCGGATCAGGTAAGCGTCGAGGCCCTCGGCGTGCAGGACCTTCGGGATGTCGTAGATGGACGGCGCGTCGGAGGCGGCCACCACCGCGTCGGCGTCGACGTCGCAGGTGAAGGCGATCTTGGTCTTGATCGACTCGGGCACCGCCCGGTCGCAGCGGAGCACGATGGCGTCCGGGGTGATCCCGACGCCGCGTAACGCGGCCACCGAGTGCTGGGTGGGCTTGGTCTTCAACTCCGCGGCCGGGCCCATGTAGGGCAGCAGCGAGATGTGGACGAAGAGTGCGTTGTCGCGACCGACCTCGTGGCGGACCTGTCGGGCGGCCTCCAGGAAGGGCAGGCTCTCGATGTCCCCGACGGTCCCGCCGATCTCGGTGATGACGACGTCGATACCCGGCGCAGCCATCGACGTGATCCGGGCCTTGATCTCGTCGGTGATGTGCGGGATGACCTGGACGGTGGCGCCCAGGTAGTCGCCGCGCCGCTCGTTCGCGATCACGGTGGAGTACACCTGGCCGGTGGTCACGTTGGCCGAACCGGCGAGGTCCCGGCGCAGGAACCGCTCGTAGTGGCCGACGTCCAAGTCGGTCTCCGTGCCGTCCTCGGTGACGAAGACCTCCCCGTGCTGGAACGGGTTCATGGTGCCGGGGTCGACGTTGAGGTAGGGATCCAACTTCTGCATCACGACGTTCAGCCCGCGAGCGGTGAGCAGCATTCCGAGGCTGGAGGCGGTCAGCCCCTTACCCAACGAGGAGGCGACTCCCCCGGTGACGAAGATGTGCTTGGCAGGGCGGGGCGTAACAGTCATGGCTGCCCTATGCCATCGAACCGGCATCCGGCGGCCGTCCCCGGCCGTAGCCTCGACCCGTGTCGTATCGCGCCGTCCTCGCTCTCGCCGTCACGGTGCTGGTGACCGCGGGCTGCGCGACGAAGGCGGTACTGGAACCAGCGCCTCCGGAGCCGTCGGGCAGCCAGCAGGTCACCCCCGCGGACGCAGCCGCCTACCTGCGAGAGGTGCGTAGAACGACCACCGACCCGGTCGCGTCGCGGTACGGGGATCGGCGCACGTTGGAGATCGGCCGGTCCGTTTGCGAGGCGCTGCGCTCGGGGTTCGACCCGTCCACGCTGCGACGTGAGGTGCTCCCCGAGGTCGGGTACACCGGAGACGACTCGATGTGGGTGCTGCACTGGGTCGACCAGTACCTGTGCCCGGGGGCGCAGGGCTAGGCGGGGGCTCAGACCGCGACGAGTTCTGGCACTGCGCCGTCTCGTCGCAGGTCGGCAGGCAGGGCCGCGGTCGAAGCGGCGCCGGGAAGCCGACGATCGCCGGTCCATTCGATCTCGATGCACACGGCAGCCGTGTTCGTGTCCTGCCTTCAGCGCGGCAGCCCGGCCTCGGCCAGCGCCGCGTCGCGGTGGTCGCGGACGATGTCGGTCGGGTCGTCGAGGAACTGGCGGCGGGTCACCTCGTACCGGTGCCGGTCGCGGGTGCCACCGGGGTGCAGCACCGTCACCGTGGTGAAGGTGGCGAGCACGGTGCCCTCGATGTCGTACCGATGGGTCTCATCCACCCCGACCACGAACGCGCCGGAGGGCAGGTCGAGCGCGTCCGCCACAGCCGAGAAATCCTCCGCTGCGTCAGGCGCGGGGAACAGGTCAATGTCGGCGAGGTCGTCGAAACCGACGTAGGCCAACCGCTCCGCTTCGGCCTCGACGCGCGCAGCGTGCCGAACACGGCGAGCCCTGGCCTTCCGCCCCACCTGGTCGGCGCACCGGGAGCAGCCGCAGCCGTTGGCGCGGTTCGCCCAGAACTCACGTGTGGCCGCCCAGGTGCAGGCGCCGCGCTCGGTGGAGCCGAACGGGGAGGTCATCCTCCGGGGGCGTTCGGGCAGGTCGCACACGCCGTTGCGGTGGTCGTGCACCTCGACCAGCCAGGACGGGTCGTCGAGGCACTTCACGTCCCAGGGGCGGGTCTTGTCGGTGCGGCTCATGCGACCCAGGTGTGCGGCGACGGCTCGGGTGCTCCCCGCGCACCTGCCCGGCATGAACACGACCCAGGCTCGCCAGCCACGGGGAATCCCCGTCGGCGGCCAGTTCGCCGCCACCGCGCACGCAGAGGCGGACCTGTCCCTGGCACCGGACAATGGTGGTGTGGAGCCGCCCGAGCACGAGTACACCTCATCGTGGGGCGAGACGTCCTACGAGTTCCCGCGCTGGGCGGAGGAGAAGGCAATCGCCTCCATCGAGCGGGCCAACCGCCGCGCCGAGAAGGCGGGGATCCCGGACCGGTTCGCCTACGAGATCGAGCACTACGAGCGGCGCGTCCCGGACCCGAACGGCGGTGTCGAAAGGTTCGAGGAGCGCACCCGGCTGACCCTCGACCGGCCCACCGTCGAGCATGACGGCTGGCGGTTCGCCGCCACCCTCACCTGGGATCCCGAGGCGGGCATGGTCTCGCGCACCGTGCCCGGCGAGACGCTCCTGGAGCGGCCCGAGGAGAAGCGTTGCGACGTGTGCGGCAAGCCTCGTAACCGTCGCGACACCTACGTCATCCAGCGCGACGGCGAGCAGATGCAGGTCGGCTCCGACTGCCTGGAGCAGTTCCTCGGGATCCGGCCGCAGGGCCTGTGGATGCTCGACTTCGAGCCCGACTGCCCAGACCCTCGCGACGAGGAGAACTACGGCGCCACCACGACGGCCCGCGACGTCCGCTACGACACCCGCGACGTGCTCCGGATCGGCCTGGCCGTGGTCCGCCAGCACGGTTGGGTTCCCCGCTCCGCCGCGTACGAGGGACGGCCAGCGACCGCGGACCTGGTCGCCGAGGTCGTGGAGAACCGGCCGCGCACCGACACCGAGCGACGCTGGATCGACGCGATCCGCACCGAGGCGCAGGACCTCGGCGAGGAGGCCGCCGAGGTCCTCGCCCTGGCCCGGGACATGGACGGCGACTCCGACTACGCCTTCAACATGCGTGCCGCCGCCGCACCGGACACGGTCACCTGGCGCAACGCTCCCCTGCTGCTGTCGGCCATCTCGACCAAGTACAAGAACGAGGAGCGCCAGGCACGGCGGAAAGCGACTGCGAACTCCCAGCACATCGGCAAGCCGAAGGACAAGATCGCCGACCACGAGGTCGAGGTCATCGGCGTGCGTCACACCGACGGGTTCCGCGGCGGGGTCACCACGATCGTGACGATGACCGACACCGACGGCAACGTGCTGAAGTGGTTCGCCTCCGGACACAAGGACTACGAGACCGGCAAGCGGTACAAGGTCAAGGCGACGATCAAGGGCCACGACGAGTACCAGGGCGTCAAGGAGACCGCGGTCACCCGTGCCACATTGGACCCGCTCGACTGACGACCCACCCGCAGTCGACCCCGGCGACGTGCCGAGCGGGGACTGTTCTGGTCCGCGGCTTCGCATGTGTCCGGGCATGGTGCCCCAGACCGCCTCTCACCGCTCAACGGTGCGCCGATGACCGGCAGGCCGGGACGGGACGCCTGGTTCGCCGCCCTCGACGGGCACGAGGTCAGGCGGGTGGCGACGCTGGCCAAACGCCGCCGGATCAAGGCGCTGCGAGACGAGCGACGTGAGTACCGTCGTCGCATGTCGGCCTGACTCGGCCCGCGCGTGCCAGCCGGGGCCGGTTCAGTGGGGGTCCGGAAAGCCAGGGAAGTCCTCGTCGGGACCGTCGGCTGGAGCGAGCACCTCGACCCTGGCCGCGCCCAGCATCGGGTAGTTCGTCTCCACCCGGCGCCCCGCGTCGGTGACGAGCACCGGAAGCCCACCCCCGAGGATGCCCTGCTCGACAGACTCGACGGTGCCTTCGATCACCAGCCGGACCCGGTCACCGGGCTCGATCTGGATCGGGCCGCTGCCTCGGCCGGGCTCGCGGACGCTCACGACCAGGTAGGCCGGTCGGCCGGGCTCGCGCATCAGAACTCATCCCGCTGGCCGGACTCGACCTGGTGGATCAGCCGGGCGACCTCGTGGTCCTGGACCGGGTAGAAGTCCCACACGTCCACGCCGACGTTCACGCCCCGGTCGCGGACGGTGTACAGCCCGTGCACGTGACCGTGGATCAGCCAGGCACCCTCGTCGCGGAGCCGGAACTGGTTGTAGCGCGGGCCGTCTAGGTGGTCGGCGTGATAGGGGAAGTGGCTGAGCAGCACCTTTCGGGCCGGAGCGCCACCCTTGACCTGCGGCAGGGCCAGCGTGCCATATTCCACGGCGCCGTGGAACCCGGCGTCAAGGTACTCGCGCTGGTGCGCCCAGGCGTTGGACTTGGTGCCCGATCCCCGGTCGTGGTTGCCCCACACGAGAACGTGCTCGCCGTTCAACTGTCCCAGGATCTCGGCCAAGCGGCCACGGTCGCCGAACAGGAAGTCGCCGAGATGGATCGTGCGGTCGCCCTCGCGGACCCGCTTGTTGTGGCGGCGGATCATCTCGTGTGCGCACTCGTCGACGGTCTCGAACGGCCGCTCGGCGAGGTCGTTGATGGCGGCATGGAAGTAGTGCTCATCGCTGGTCAGGAAGGTGGCGCCCATGCCGACCAGGTGTCCGGCGGATCCGAGTTCCCTCCCCAGCCGGTCTCAGGACACAGCCGCCATCCCCGGCGCATCGGGGCTTCCCGCCGCGCACCCCCAAGGCATGACCGAGAACCCGAACCGTCAGCCCGCAGGAGTGCCGACCGGCGGGCAGTTCGCCGCGGCAGCCAAGTCCGAGTCGGAGGTAACGCTCGTCGTCCAGCACGGCGCCGGGCACCTCGCGCTGACCAGGGACGGCCGCGCGGTCCCGGGCTTCACCTGCCCCGCGTGCGGCAACGGCTACGCCAGCCAGGCCGGACTCGACGCCCACCCGTGCGAGGGCGTTCCAGACGCCGCCGCACCGACGCCCCGCGACGTCGAGCACCTGGTCGAGCACAAGGGCGTCTTCGAGAACGGCTACGACCAGGACGACGTGAACCGGGTCCTCGGCAACTTCGAGGCCGCCCGTCTGGTGTGCACCTGGGACGCCCACGACGACCTCGGCTACGGCGGCGACTCCGAGTTCGTCGGCATCGCCAAGCAGGACCTGGGCGTGACCGCACACGGCCACCGCGCCACCACCGACGCGGGCGTGTGGCGCAGCATCCACCCCGACGTGTGGGAGTACCTGTCCGACCCAGACAGCGATCTCGACCCCGAGTCGATCCCGTCCCTGCTCGCCGACGAGCCGTTCGAGCGCCAGGACATCGACGACCTGCCCGGAGACGGGTGGTGCAACATCGCCTACGAGACCGATGGCGAGGAGTGCACGCACTGCGGCGGCCCGACCGACGACGGCGAGGGCTGGGACGGCTACTGCGGGACCTGCGAAGACCTGCGCACCCAGCACGACGCCGACGAGCACGCCGGTCGCCCCGACGAGGACTGCCCCGACTGCGTCCACGTCTTCACCGAGGCCGACGCCATGCGCAAGGCCGCGAAGGGCGAAGCGTGACCCGCCCTGACCTGTTTCGGCATAGGGGGTGGTGACGACTCACCTGATCGTCGGCAAGCAGCACAGACAAGCACCACACCCCTGAGAAGAAACCAGGTCCCCGATGTCGAAGCAGCACCCGAAGATGTACGTCCTGGACACCAGCGTCCTGCTCTCCGCCCCGGCGGCGTTCCGCACCTTCGCCGAGCACGAGGTGGTCATCCCGCTGGTGGTCATCAAGGAACTCGAAGGCAAGCGCCACGACCCAGAACTGGGTCACACCGCCCGGGCCGCGCTCCGCGGCCTGGAAGCGTTGCGCGAGCGAGGCGACCTCCGCGACGGCGTCGAAGTCACCGACGAGGGCGGCATCGTCCGCATCGAGATCAACCACGTCGACCAGTCGGGCCTGCCCGACGCGATGGCCAGCGATCGGACCCATGACACCCGGATCCTCGCCGTGGCCAAGAACTTCGCCAACCAGGGCCGCGACGTCACCGTGGTGTCGAAGGACATGCCGATGCGGATCCTCGCCGAGACCCTCGGCCTGGCTGCCGAGGAGTACCGCCGCGAGCAGGTCGTCGTCGACCACGCCTACAGCGGTGTGGTCGAGGTCGACGTCGAGCACAGCCTCGTGGACGCCCTCTACAAGGACAAGTCTGTCGACTACCCCACCGCCGACGACGAAGGCCTGCTCGTGAACACCGGTGCCGTGCTGCTCGGCCCGAACTCCTCGGCGCTGGCTCGCGTCGGTCGGCACAAGACCCTCGACCTGGTCGCGCCGGACCTGGAGGCGTTCGGTGTCCGCGGCCGCTCCGCCGAGCAACGGATCGCGCTCGCCCACCTGCTCGACGACGAGGTCGGCATCGTCTCCCTCGGCGGCCCCGCCGGAACCGGCAAGTCCTTCCTCGCCCTGGCAGCCGGTCTGGAGGCGGTCCTGGAGAAGAAGCGCTACGAGCGGATCACCGTGTTCCGGCCGTTGTTCTCCGTCGGCGGCCAGGACCTCGGCTTCCTGCCGGGCACCGCGGAGGAGAAGATGGGCCCCTGGGGCGCTGCGGTCTTCGACGCGCTGCGCGCCATGACGACCCAGGACGTGATCGACGAGGTGCTCGGCCGCGGCCTGCTGGAGGTGCTGCCGCTCACACACGTTCGCGGCCGGTCCCTGCACAACTCCTTCGTCATCCTCGACGAGGCGCAGAACCTGGAGCGCCCGGTGCTGCTGACCGCCTTGTCCCGGCTCGGCGAGAACTCGAAGGTGGTGCTCTCCTGGGATGCGGCGCAGCGCGACAACCTGCGTGTGGGCCGACACGACGGGATCGCCGCGGTCGTGGAGCGGCTGAAGGGCAACCCGCTGTTCGCCCACACCACCTTCACCAAGTCCGAGCGTGGCCCGATTGCTGCCCTGGTGACCAGGCTGCTCGACGAGATGGTCGCCTGATCCGGACGGGTCCAGAACGGCCCGACTGTCCACGTGGCTGCCGGGCCGTTCGGCGTTCCCCTCAGCACCCGCGCACCCACCGGGCATGACCGACTCCCCCACGAGCCGACCGACGCCGTCTGGCGACTCCGCCTCTCCGCGCGTGCCGCGCGGAGTCCCCGCCGGAGGCCAGTTCACCGCCACACGGAAGGCCGAGGCCGAGGTAACGCTCGGCACCGCGACCAGCGCCTCCGTCCTGACCGGGCGGGTCGGTGACGCGTTCGCACGCAACCAGGCCGACGGGCACGCCGGTTGGGCACTGGTCAACCGGACCCTGGCCGACGTCGGGGTCCACAACGTCAACGACGACCCGGTCACCGCCGGGATGGTCGCCCGCGCCGCCGGGTTCGATATCGATTGGGGCACCACCGCCGTCGAGGACAGCCAGGGCGACACCTGCACGATCACTCCGGGCGTCCTCGACGACGAGGCCAAGGCGCTCTACGAGGACGGGCCGCAGTCGCTGGCGCTCGCCGCCGCGATCGCTCGCGAGAAGGACTGGGACGTGCTGCTCACCTACGCCACCGGCGAGACCCGGATCTTCGACGCCCAGGCGATGGCACCCGCCGCGGCAGGTGCGCCGCTGGTCACCGTCAACGGGCTCTGCGAGGTCTACAACTCCGGCGGCAGCGAGTGGGTCGACGAGACCCGCTACGACGTCGAGATTATCCCCCGCCCCAGCAGGTCGGACCTGATCAACCACCTGGTCGCGGACTGGACCGACGCCCCGGTCCACGGCCCACTCGCGCAGACCTTCGTCTCGCCCGTCCTCGCCCAGGCCGCGCAGGAGCGCGAGGAGCGCGAGGAGCAGGTGCGGGCCTACATCGCCGCAGCCAGGCCAGGCCACCGGCTCTACGACGAGACGTTCAGGCCGTTCACCGTCGGTGGGCGCCCCGACGTCCGGCACTACGACATCGGCGACGACGGCCCGTCCGAGCACGACCTCAACGAAGCCTGGGGAGTCTGACCATGACCGAGACCCCGAACCGTCAGCCCGCGGGCACGCCGACCGGCGGTCAGTTCGCGCCGTCGGCGCACGCCGAAGCACCGGCAGTCCGGCTGCACCTGCCGGAGACCGCAGCCGACATCCGACTGGGCTTCAACCGGTTCACCGAAGCCTGGGACCAGACCGACGAGCCGGACTCGTTCCAGATGGACGACGCCCGCGACTGGGCCGCCCGGGTCGAGGGCGCCGCGTCTCGTGCCGAGAACGCCCCGGCCGACGAGGTGAGCGCCGTGTCCGCGGCGATCGACCACTGGGACGGGCTCGACGAGCACGACCTGGACGCCGCCAACGATCTGGTGCAGACGAGCAGCACCCTGATGCACTCGCTGACCGCTCCCGCACCGCCGACTCCGACCGAGACCCAGTTCCGCGCCGCCCTGCTGGCGGCCAAGCCCGGCGAACGGCTCACCGACGAGGACGGCGACACGTTTACGCTGGGCGTGAACACCGGGGTGCGCTACTACGACGGCTGTCCGATGTGCCAGCAGGCCAAGGAAGCGGACTCGGCGTTCTTCCCGATGCACAAGGCGATGCCGCACTGCCGCTCCGGCGGCCGCAACCACTGCACCTGCGGGACTTGCTGGTAGTGGAGGTGGCACAGATGAGCACGACCCGAGTCCCCGCTGGCGTTCCTGCTGGTGGCCAGTTCACGGCGGCCGCGCACCCGGAGAGCCCGACGACCCTGATCGCTGCTGCCCCCGACCGCACCGACAGCCGCACCTGGGGCTACGGCCACTTCCCCGAGGCGGCCGCGTACGACGAGATGCCCGGCCTGGTCGGCGGCTACGACGGATACGACCACCACCGGATGCCGTGGCTGGGCGACGCTGAGTTCACCCTCACCCACAACTACCGGCTCGACAGCGTCTCTGCACCGTGCGAGGCATGGCAGTACACCGCCGAGATGGACTGGGACGAGGACCAGGCCGACGAAGCCGACGAGCACACCGCGGACTACGAGTACCTCGCCGACGCCCTCGAAGACACACCATGGGACGTTCCGCCGCTGGTGGTGGTCGAGCGACCCGGCTGCGGTCACCACGACCTGCTCGACGGCAACCACCGGGCCGGGCTCGCGCTCGCCCGCGGCGTGCAGATCCACCCTGCCTACGTCACCACCGCACCGGAAGGCACCGAGTGCCCCTCCTGCGCCTTCACTACCCCGGCGGGACGGGCGTGAGCGGGCCCCGCCGCGTCGCCCGGGGCGCCCCCGCGGGCGGGCAGTTCGCGCACCGGGACCGCGCCGAGGCCGGGACGACCCTCTACTTCCACGTGGCCCCGGAGTCCGCGTGGTACTCGATCGCCGAGCACGGGCTCGACCACACCCGCGGGGAGTCCGCGTACGCCGACATCTCCCTGGAGTACCCACCCGGCAACTACCTGTTCACCGACCCGGACGCGGCCACCGCCTACGCCGCGGTCCGCGAGGCCGAGGAACGCGACGAGTACGGACTGCTCGACGCCGAGGAGTACGCCGTCTTCGAGGTCGAGCACGACGGGCCGGTCACCCTCGACCCGTTCGCAGACGACGAGTCCGGCCTCGGGCAGAGCGCCGTTTACACCGACCAGCCGATTCCGCCGCACCTGGTCCGTCGTTGCTGACCGGCCCGACGCCGAGGTCTGCTCCTGCGGCGCTGTCGCTCCGGCGATCCCCCGCACACCCACCACATACGTCCCTGACGGGCGGCACCACTCCAAGCAGTAGTAGCCCGCGTTCGTTCGCCGGTCCCCCACGCGGCGGCATAGGGCGCTTCAGTCACCACCGATAAGAAGGACAGTCCATGACCATCCACACCGAGGCGGAGTCCCTCCGCAACGGCCAGAGCCGTGACGGCATCGTCATCGAGCGCGTCTACACCACCGAAGGTGTCCACCCCTACGACCAGGTCACCTGGGAGCGCCGCGACGTCGTCCAGAAGAACTGGAAGACGGACGAGATCGTCTTCGAGCAGCACGGCGTGGAGTTCCCCTCCACCTGGAGCGAGAACGCCTCCACGATCGTCACCACCAAGTATTTCCGCGGCGCGCAAGGCACCGACGCCCGCGAGCACAGCCTGAAGCAGGTCGTCGAGCGCGTGGTCAACAAGTACACCGCGGCTGCCGTCGAGCACGGCTACATGGACGAGGCGAACGCCGCCGTCTTCGGTGACGAACTGCGCTACATGCTGATCCACCAGATCTTCTCGTTCAACTCCCCCGTCTGGTTCAACGTCGGCACCTCCGCCCCCCAACAGGTCTCCGCGTGCTTCATCCTGTCGGTCGACGACTCGATGGAGTCAATCCTGAACTGGTACAAGGAAGAGGGCTTCATCTTCAAGGGCGGCTCCGGTGCCGGTCTGAACCTCTCGCGCATCCGCTCCAGCAAGGAACTGCTCCGCTCCTCCGGCGGTACGGCATCCGGCCCGGTGTCGTTCATGCGCGGCGCCGACGCGTCCGCGGGCACCATCAAGTCCGGTGGCGCCACCCGCCGCGCGGCGAAGATGGTCGTCCTCGACGTCGACCACCCCGACATCGTCGAGTTCGTCGAGACCAAGGCACGCGAGGAGGACAAGATCCGCGCGCTGCGTGACGCCGGGTTCGACATGGACCTCGGTGGCAAGGACATCACCTCGGTGCAGTACCAGAACGCCAACAACTCCGTGCGCGTCAGCGACGAGTTCATGCGCGCGGTCGAGTCAGGCGACACGTTCGGTCTGCGTGCCCGCAGCACCGGCGAGGTGATCGAGGAGGTCGACGCCCGCGACCTGTTCGGCAAGATCGCCCAGGCAGCCTGGGAGTGCGCCGACCCGGGCATCCAGTACGACGACACCATCAACGCCTGGCACACCAACCCGGAGACCGGTCGGATCACCGCCTCCAACCCGTGCTCGGAGTACATGAGCCTCGACAACTCCTCGTGCAACCTCGCCAGCCTGAACCTGATGAAGTTCCTCCGCGCCGACGGCTCGTTCGACGTGGCGACCTTCGCCAAGGCTGTCGAGGTCATCATCACCGCCATGGAGATCTCGATCTCCTTCGCCGACTTCCCGACCGAGCCGATCGGCGAGACCACCCGCAACTACCGGCAGTTGGGCATCGGCTACGCCAACCTCGGCGCCCTGCTGATGGCCAAGGGGCTCGCCTACGACTCGGCCGAGGGACGTGCGCTGGCCGCCGCGATCACCTCGGTGATGACTGGCGTCTCCTACCGCCGCTCCGCCGAGGTCGCCGGTGTCGTGGGTCCGTACAACGGCTACGCCCGCAACGCCGAGGGCCACAAGGCCGTCATGCGCAAGCACCAGCAGGCCGCCGGTGACCTGGTCGCCGCGGTCTCCGGAGCCGACGTCGACTTCGTCTCCAAGGGCATCGTCGCGGTGCTCCCCGAGGCCGCCCCGATCGCGCGGTTCGCCCTCGACGAGTGGAACCGTGGCATCGAGATCGGCGAGGTGAACGGCTGGCGCAACGCGCAGGCCAGCGTGCTCGCGCCCACCGGCACCATCGGCTTCATGATGGACTGCGACACCACCGGCATCGAGCCCGACTTCGCGCTCACGAAGTTCAAGAAGATGGTCGGCGGCGGAGGCATGACGATCGTCAACCAGCAGGTCGCCCCCGCCCTGCGCCGTCTGGGCTACAACGACGAGCAGGTCACCGAGATCGAGGCGTACATCCTCGACAAGGGCACCGTCGTCGGCGCACCGGGCCTCGCGGCCGAGCACTACAACGTGTTCGACTGCGCCGTCGGTGACCAGCGGCAGATCGAGGCGATGGGCCACGTTCGGATGATGGCGGCCGTCCAGCCGTCGCTGAGCGGCGCCATTTCCAAGACGGTCAACCTCCCCGAGAGCGCGACGGTCGAGGAGGTCGCCGACATCTACATGCAGTCGTGGAAGATGGGTCTGAAGGCCACCGCGATCTACCGCGACAACGCGAAGGTCGGCCAGCCGCTGTCCGACGGCAAGGCCAAGGACAAGGGCGAGAAGACCGAGGCCCAGCAGGTCGAGCCCGAGGTCCGGATCGTCGAGGTCCCGCGTCGGCAGAAGGTCCCGCAGCGTCGCCGCGGCACGATCACCTCGTTCCAGGTCGGCGGAACCGACGGGTACCTCCAGACTGGTGAGTACGACGACGGCAGCATCGGCGAGTTCTTCTTGAAGATGAGCAAGCAGGGCTCGACGATGGCGGGCATGATGGACGCCTTCTCCATCGCGGTGTCGATCGGCCTCCAGTACGGCGTCCCGCTGGAGACCTACGTCGACAAGTTCATCAACCAGCGGTTCGAGCCCGCCGGTCTGACCGATGACAAGGACGTGCGGATGGGGCAGTCGATCATCGACTACGTCTTCCGTCGTCTCGCTCTGGACTATCTGCCGTTCGAGGCTCGCAGCGCCTACGGCATCTACTCGACCGCGGAGCGCACCGCCGCTCTGGAGACGGGCTCCTACGAGCCGGTGGAGGACGAGAAGGTCAACCAGGACGAGGTTGGCCGCAGCGCCAAGAAGGTCGAGCAGGAGACCGCGCCGGTGACCGCGGACACCAACGCCGACGTGCTGGCCGCTCGCGCCAAGGCCGAGGCCGACAACGCGCCGGAATGCTCGGTGTGCCACACCTCGAAGTTCATGCAGCGCAGCGGGGCCTGTTACGCCTGCCGCGAGTGCGGAACCACGACCGGTTGCTCGTAGGGGCAACCCGGCTGCTGGCCTGACAACGGGCGCTCGTCTTCCCTCAGGAGGGCGGGCGCCCGTTGTCGTCCCCACTCACACCGCAGCGGCCTGCTCCGCCGCGCACCTGCCAGGCATGACCGACCACTCCCCCACGAACCGGGTGCCCTCAGGCGTCCCCACCGGCGGCCAGTTCGCCACCTCCGCCCACGCAGAGTCCGACGTTGCGCTGCACGGGCCCGGTGCGACCAGCCCGGCCTACGCCGCGCTCGCTGCCCGGTCCCTGCCCGGGGTCTTCACGGCAGACGGCGATGTCGCCGTCTACACCGCGCCGGACCAGCACCAGTACCGGGTACGGATCAGCGAGGACCGGTACGGCTTCTCCGTCCACGCCGAGGACGTCAACGTGTGGGCCGCGACCGCCGCCTTCCACCCCGCAACCGAAGAGCAGGTGGTCGCCTCGCTGCGCGAGGTCGAGCAGCAGGCGCACGCCACCCGCTCCTTCAACCAGGTCGCCGCCGCCTACGTCGGCCAGACCAGCGCCCTCGCCCCCTACGACGTGGCCACCCTCGATGAGTACGAGGGGACGGTCACCATCGACGACGGCTCCGATGGCCCGGTGACGCTGGGCGGGTTCGCCGCCCACGACGACCGGTTCAGCGGCAGGCGGTCATCGCTGCTCGCCACGATCTCCGACCGTCGCGGCAGCGGTCACGAGTACACGGTCGCGGTCGGTGCCGACCACTTCGTCCAGGTCTACCGCGGCGAGGACACCGAGGCGCCGATGCCGGGCTGGGAGGCCGAGGCGGTGCTGGGCGAGATCTCGCGGCGCGGCGGCGGGTTCGACGCCGCCGGGCTCCTCCTCGAAGCCCGCTCTCGCGCCCTCCGAGGCGCTCCGGCATGATTCCCGAGCGACGTCGGCAGCCCCGCGGCACGTCGGCTGGCGGCCAGTTCGCCCGGGAGCCCCATAGCGAGTCTGTGTGTGTTCTGACCGCCGCTCCAACAGCGGTCCCCGGCCTGCCCGACTGGACGCCCCCGGTCGGAACCGACGACCCGGCTGGAGCGTTCTCCCGTTGTAAGGAGGTCTCCGCCGAGTACACCGAGCACCTGCGCATGCACGGCATCGACGCCGACTGGGTGCAGGTGGTTGGGCCGCGGGGAGACTTCCCGGACGCGCAGACCCAGTGGCGCACTGTCGACCAGGCGTTCTGGCAGCACTACCTCACCCGAGTAACAGCGTCGGACGGCACGCCGTGCTACATCGACTGGACTGCGCGTCAGTTCGACCCGGCGGCTGCGTACCCGCAGATCACGCCGGTCGACGACCGCTACCTGGCCGCATGGCGTCGGGAGAACCGGACGGAACCGCGGAAGTAGCGATGGCCGCGCTGCGGCGCGGCAGCCGACGGCACGGGCCCCGGCCGCTACTGCCTGATGTGTTCGTGACAGGAGGGGCGACTAGCGGCGCCCCGGTCCGCCGCGCACCCAAGGGGCATGACCACGAACCAGAACCGCGTCGCCGCAGGCGTCCCCACCGGGGGTCAGTTCGCTGTCTCCGTCCACGCCGAGTCCGACGTCAACCTGGCCACCCCGGACGACTTCTACACCGGCCCGAGCAGCAACAAGGGCCTCGACAGGTTCTGGAAGATCAGCCGCACCGTTTCGGGATACGACGACAAGTTGGGGTGCGCCTCCGCGGTCAACGAAGCGGTCGACGCCGTGCCGTACGACGAGAAGGCCCTGGTGGCCTACCTGCTGCTCACCGAGACGACCGACGACGAGCACCGGCCGTACTACTACGCCGACCTCTACGATGCCGACGGCAACAGCATGGGACACACCGTCCCCGTGCCCGGCGAGACCTTCCATGGCGAGCAGGTGCCCGAGGCGTTCCGCCCCGACGACGAGACAGCCCTGCCTGGCCAGGACCTCCCGCGGCACGGCAGCACCTACGCCCGCGGGCACATCATCGACGTCGCCAAGGTCCGCGGCTTCGACTGGGACGCCGAACAGGTCCGGGTGCAGGAAGAGGTCGCGTTCGCCGCGATCGACCCGAACTGGGAGCACTTCGTGATCTCCCCCAGCGTGATCCGCGACCAGATCGACGAGGAACTCGACGGCGACGAGGAGTTGACCGACGCCGAACGCGAGGAGGTGGTCCACCGCTACGACGGGATCGAGCCCGACTACGAGAAGGTCTACTCCGCCTTCCACTCCGAGGTGCGCCGCTCCGTCGAGTCGGTCCTCAACGAGCGCGGCCGGTGACCGGGAGCCGGGTCCCCCGCGGAGTCCCCGCAGGGGGTCAGTTCGTCTCCCGGCAGCGCGACGAATGCGAGGCGCCCCTCGACCGGCGCTCTGCTCGCCTTCTCCCTGAACGGCGGGACGAGCCGCAGGACGCCTGGCCAGATGAGTGTGAGACAGAGTCCGCGGCGGATTGGCGCGACCAGCAGATCCAGGTCGGGGGCCGTCGGTTTACCCTCGGCGACGTGCACGGCGGACGGCTCTTCCACGGAAGCCCGCACAGGCTGGAGCCCGGCTCCGTACTGGTGCCCGGGGCGGCCGAGGCGAACTTCGCCGAGTCCACCGACTCCGCGGTCTCGATCACGTCGCTCGCCGATCGCGGCCTGTACTGGGCCCGCGAAGCCGGAGGTGAGGCCACCTACGTCTACGAGGTCGAGCCGCTCGACGAAGTCACAGCGCATCGCGCCGGGCTCGCCAACTACGGACGGAACATCAACCTGTTCGAGGGCCGGGTGGCCCAGGCACGGATCGTGGGCGTGGTGCCGGTCGAGGAGGCCCGCGAGTACAGCAAGCGGCTCATCTTGCCTCACGACTGAGCAACGACCAGTCCCGAAGGCGCGCAACGCGGCGGATCCCCGCGCACCCACCAGGCATGACGACGAGCACGTTCCAGCCGCGCCAGCCCAAGGGCCTGCCTGCGGGCGGTCAGTTCTCCACCAAGGCCCACGGCGAGTCCGAGGTCGCCCTCGACGCCCCCACCGAGCCGCAATCGAGCCGCACCTACGCCGACACCCAGGGTGAGGTGTTCACCCAGAAGTACGACAGCGTCGAGGAGAAGGTCGCGGCCTACAAGGCCGAACTCGACCAGGCCGTCGCCGACCTCGACCAGGACGAGAACTGGCTCAACTATGTCGACACCATGAGCAAGTTCCACCGCTACTCACCGACCAACCAGATGCTCATCTGGCTCCAGACCGGTGGCAAGGCCACTCGGGTCGCGGGCTTCCGCAAGTGGCAGAACGACTTCAACCGCACCGTGAAGAAGGGCGAGAAGGCGATCGGCATCCTCGCCCCGCGGGTCATCAACGTCACCGAGCGCGACGCCAACGGCAAGCCGAAGAAGGACGCGGACGGCAAGCCGGTCAAGCGCAGGCAGGTGGTCGGGTTCACGACCGCTTCGGTCTTCGACGTAGCCCAGACCGAAGGCGACCCGCTGCCCGAGATCGACGTCGAACTGGCCGAGACCCCGCCCGACGGGTTTGTCGACGACATGGTCGCCGCCGCCAACAGGGCCGGGTACGAGGTCGAGTTCCGCCAGATGGACTCCCACGCCAACGGCACCGCCCAGGGCTGGACGAGTCCGCGCGAGAAGAAGATCGTCATCGACGCCTCGCTCACCTCCGGATCCCAGGCCGCCACCCTGGCCCACGAACTCGGCCACGTCCACGCCGGACACGTCGACGGTGACCTCGGGGACTACCACACCGGCCCGGGCGGCTGCCGCGGCCGCTACGAGGTCGAGGCAGAGAGCGTCGCCTACGCACTCGGCCGGTCTCAGGGCATGAAGATGGACGGCGCGAAGTTGAGCGCCCAGTACGTCGCAGGTTGGTCGCGCCACGACAAGGAGGCGCTGCGCGAGTCCGCGGACACGGTCTCCAAGGCGGTGAAGAAGATCCTCACCGACAACGACTTCCGCAACACCGTCGAGGACTGACCGCGGTCCCTGGCCTGCTCTGCGACGGGCGGGCCGGGGACAGGACGCAGTCTCTATGCCGCGGCACGCCCCATCGGCCGCACGGCCATGTCGCGGCACAGCAAGTTCACCGACTTCGAGGAGGACGCCGTGACCACAGGTCCGATCGTCGAAGCACTGGGCGAGTGTCCGGATGCGTGCGGACCGCTCGTCCGGGTCCTCGACACCGACGCCTCCCACGTCGGCTACGCCCTGGCCCTGCTCCGCGCGGTCACCGACGGTGATGCGGAGTTCGCGGCAACCATCAAGCAGGCTCTCGACCGCGAGGAACTGCTCCGCGGCTGCCTGGAGTTCGCCCGTTCGCTCGCGTTCAGCATGGCCACCGCCGCGTCCAACATCCCCGGCCTGCCGCACACTCCCGAGCAGGGGCTCGCCGCCGACTGCGCCGCCGCCTACACCTACCTGTCCGGGGCGGCCGACACGATCCGTCTCGCGGTCGGCTCCTCCCCGTCGAACGGCGGTGTGGTGGCCCAGGTAGCGCTGGTATTCGATGACCTGGCCTGGCACATGTACGCCGAGGACTCCGCCCAGATCACCGTGCACGCCACCACGGTGACTGCCGCCGCAGGCGCCTGCAAGATCCTGTCGGACTCGTGCGCTCGACGGTTCGGGGTCACCTTCGACGACCAGGCCGACCTGTTCGTCCGCGCGTTCGCGGCCGGAACGTGAGGCATCTGCCCCGGCGACAGCCGGTGCACCCGGCAGCGGCATAGGGCAAGCATGGAACCCAGCGGCACTCCGACCCCGCCCGCCCCTCTGATCACCCTCGACTGTCTCGATGGCACCCACATGGGCGTCGCCGTCGTACTGTGGCGCGCCGCTCTCGACAGGGACGTGCGGACCAAACGGCTGGTCGCTGAGTTCGTCCCCGCATCAGAGTCGCTGCGCAGCGCCGTCGAACTCCTGCTCAGCCTCGCACGCACCGCGGCCGAGGCCAACGGCGAGTCCGACTCGGGGGTCCGCATCCTGCGGGTCCTCGCCCAGCAGACCTCCAGCGCCCCGAAGGCACGGTTCTGCCACGAGGTCGCCGACGCGCTCTCCAGGAGCCCCCGCCCGGCCAGTCTCGCGTTCGGCGCCGTCCCGGTCTTCAGCCTGGTCGATCTGTGCACTCTGCTGAGCCAGTTGATCTACCACCGCACCGGTGTCGAGCCGAACGAGCAGATCGCTGAGTGGACCGAGCACGTCCGCCTGTCCTCGCTTGCCGCCGCTTGACCGGCAGCACCCTGGCGCGCCGCGCACCTGCCGAGCATCACCAACGGACCACCGCCTGAAGGAGCCCTGATGAGCACCAGCACCGCTACCGCCCGTACCGACGAGGCCCCGGTCGAGGTCATCGACGAGGCCACCAACGTCGTGATGGTCTTCCGCACCGCAGCAGACGCGGAGTTGTACGGGCTCACCGGCGTCCCGAACTGGATGCAGGTCCGGGTGCCCCGCCCCGACGACGTCGTCAGCCTCAGCCTCACCGACCTGGCGCGGGCGCTGTGACCAGCCACCCGGGGACGCCCGACTTCGCCCCGATCATCGAGGCCGTCGACGAGTGCCCCGACCACCGGGTTCCGCTGCTGCTGGTCCATGTCACCGACGGCAGCCACCTGGGGTACGCGCTGAACGTGCTGCGGGCACGCCACGACGGCGACGACTCCTTCGCCGCGCAGATCATCGGGCTCGTCGGCGAGCCTGAGGTGCTGCGGTCCGCGATCGAACTCGTCTGCGCGACCGTATCCGGGCTCGTCGTCATCGACTGCGACAACGAGCAATGCGACCAGCACGACTGCGACGACGAGGACGGATGCGCCGACCCGCTAGCCAACTACGGCTACCTCACCGCGCTCGGCGACATCCTGCACGCGACGCCGGGCCAGGCGGACCTCGCGCTGCTGTGCGAGGACATCGCGGACTCGTTCCTGGTCGAGGACGACCAGGTGGTCGTGCACGAGATCTCCGCCGAGCGGGCGCTGGCCCTGGCCGAACGTCTCGTCGGCGTCGTGGAGACCCGGCACGGCTGGTCCCTCGACGAGCAGGTCCTCGCCTACCAGCGAGCCCTCGCTACCGGTGCGTGACAAACCGGACGAACTGGGTAACGTGGGGCACGGCCGGGGTCCGCTGTCGAATCCCGGCTGACAGGCCCCGCGAGCGCGGCCCCCACCCATGAAGGTCCCGCATCCCCCCGCCGGACCTTTACGCTCGCGGGGCCGCCCCCTTTCCTAGCCGAGCACTGCGCCCACCGCAGCGGTTTCGACGAGATTGGCTCTCGGTGCCGCCCAGGCCTGCGCCGTCTACGCATGTGACCCGGTGGCCGTGTCTCCACGCGGCAGCACCGCTGATCTCACCACCGAGAGGGTCACCATGACCGACCGAGTTGTCGGCCTCGACATCGGCGCCTCGTCCGTCAAGGCCGCGCAGGTCCTGCGCAAGGGCGACGGCACCTTCACCGTCGAGAAGCAGGCCGCATCCGCGCTCCCCTTCGGCGTGGTCCAGGACGGACACGTCGAGGAGAAGGAACGAGCCCGCGTTGCCGCGATCATCCGGCAGATGTGGACCGAAGCGAAGTTCGACACCAAGGACGTCATCGTCGGGTACAACTCCTCCTCGGCGGTCTTCATGACCGAGATGCGGGTGCCGCTGATGAAGCCCGAGGACGTGCACAAGGCCCTGCCCACGATCGTCGAGGCGCGCAACCCGAGCCTCAGCCCCGACGAGAACGAGATGTCCTTCACCGTCGTCGGCGAGGTCGACGGCGACGACGGCCCGGAACTGAGGGTGCTGGCCTACTCGGTCCGCTCCGACTTCGCCGAGGCCGCCGGGCGGCTGGTCGACGACGCCGGGCTCAACCTTGTCGGCGCCGACCTGAGTGCGCTGGCCACGCTTCGCGCCATGCAGATCCAGGACCGGCCCGACACCCAGTTGGACGCCCTGGTCGACATCGGCGCGAACATCACCACCCTGGTGCTCCACCACAACGGAGTGCCGAAGATGCTGCTGCTCGACCCTGACTCCAGCGGCAACGTCGCCACCACGCGCATCGCCGACGCGATGGGTCTCGACGAAGGCGACGAGCACCAGGCGGAGTGGCAGAAGATCAACGACGAGTCGCCGGTAGGCATCGTCGCCCAGGCCCGCAACGAGTACAGCGCCAACCTGGCGGCGAAGGTCGCCAACGGCTTCGGCGCCTACCTGAACCGGCACCAGGACCAGTTCGAGGGGCTGGCGAACGTCACCCTCGTCGGCGGTGGAGCACTGCTCCACGGTCTGGGCTACTTCCTGCGCCAGTCGCTGGGCTCGGTGCCACTGTCCTACGCGCAGGTCGACGACAACATCACGGGCCCCAAGGGCGGTGAGGTGGAGCGGCTGGAGAGTGCCTCCGGCGGCGACTTCCTCGTTGCGGTAGGCCTCGGAACGGGAGCGAGGCTCTGATGGAACTGACCCTCACCAGGAAGAAGGCGCCCGGTGCCGCCGACATGACCGTCCAAGGCGGCTCGGTCTACACCTGGCCCAGCGCGGCGAAGCCGTCGGCGCTCCTGATCCCCGCCTATGTGCGCGAAAAGCGGGCCGCGGCCCGCACCCGCAAGCAGGTCGCGGCCGGGGTCGGCGTGGCGCTGGCCGCGATCGGAGCAGCCGTCGGTGGTGCCGCGTGGCTGGCCTTGCAGAGCACCGACGCGCTCAGCGCCGCGCAGGCGGACCGGGACCAGGTCAAGGTCCAGGTCGACGCACTCGCCGACGTGGCCGCCTACTACGACGGGATCGAGGCACGTCGTTCCGCGACGCTGGACCACCTGTCTAAGGACGTGGAGCACGCCACGATGCTCAGCCAGGTCCTGGACTCGCTGCCCGACGGCGCGGAGGTCACCTCCTACGCGACCCGGACCGGTGACCAGTGCAGCGGACCCAACCCGTTCGAGGCGATGAACACCATCGGCTGCGTAGAGATGACCGCGACCGGACCGACCGAGGACACCCTGCCGCAGTTCCTGCGCAACCTCGACCGGACCGACACCAAGAACGTGCTGCTGGTCGCTCCGTTCGCCGCCAACGTCGTCAACGACGGCGGTGTGACCCCGGAGGGCGCCGAGGAGAACCCGTTCACCTTCAACGTCACCATCAACTTCACCCCCGAGGCGTTGTCGATGAAGTACGTCCCCAAGGACCAGGTCGACGACGTACGCGCGAAGGTCCAGGAGCAGAGCACCGAGGAGACCCCGTGACCGCCCAGCAGCAGAAGACCGTCGGCATCGGCGCCGCCATCGTGATCGTGGCCCTGATCGCCGCCTACTTCCTCGGGATCTCACCGCAACTGGAGACCCGGGCCCTGAACCAGCAGCAGACGGACCTGGCCGTCCACGAGACCGGCGTGCTCACCCAGACGCTCGCGGACCTGGAGACCAAGCGCGCCAACCTCGGCGAGGCCGAGCGCGAGTTCGCACAGATCGTCGCGCAGTTCCCGCACGACTACCAACAGCCGGACTGGCTCGAACTGGTCTACGCCGCCGCAGCCAACACCGACGTGACCGTCCTGTCCATCGACCCCGGCGTCCCGGTCGACCCGGCAGTGGCCGACGTCGAAGGCGGCCAGACGGCCAGTCCCGGTGCGGGCGACTACCCGATCGCGGTGTCGCAGGTGCAGTTGGCCAGCCAGGGCAGCGCTGAGGCCACCGCCGAGTTCGTCCGCGCACTGGAGAACCTCGACCGGCCGCTGCTGATCTCCGACATGGAGATGAGCGGCAAGGCCGACAACGTCGGGCTCCTGCTCAGCGGAAAGGTCTTCCTGACCCGGCCGATGGAGCGCCCCGGCGACGCGCTCCCGGCGACCTGACGAACGTGGCCGACAAGACGACGGACGCAGCGCCCCGCGCCGTAGCCGTCCCGGTGCCTGTCGTGCTCGAACCGGGAGCCGTGCTGGCACCCCGGTGGGTGGTGGGCCGGGTCCGGCTCGGCGACTGGACGGCCCTGTTGACCGGCTCCCCGCGCACAGGTGCCGCCGTGCTCCTGGCTGGGGTGGTCCTGGCGGTCTCGGTCGCCGCGATGCCTGGCCGGGTCACCGGGGTCGTCGCCTCCGGTGCGGCCACCACGGTGGCGTGGATGCTGCTGGCCGCGGTCCTGCCGCTGCTGTCCTACATCGACCTGCGCGCACGTCGCCTGCCGACCCGGATCCTCTACGCCACCGGCACGCTCGCTGGGGCGCTGCTGGCCTGGGACGTCGTCGCCGGGGATCTCCCGCTGGCTGCGCTCGGCCGGGCGGTGGGCGCCGGGACGGCGTTGGCCGTCATCTACCTCGCGGTGCTGCTCGTCGCGCGGGTCGGATCCTTCGGGATGGGTGACGTCCGGTTCGCGGGTGTCGCCGGGTTCGTGCTCGGCACGCACTCGTGGGTGCTGGCCTTCAGCGCCCTGCTGCTGGTCCCGCCGCTGGCCGGGATCGGTCCCGGCCTTATCCACGCGGCCCGCGCCCGCAGCACGTCGGTGTCGGTGCCGTTCGGGCCGTTCATGGCCGTCGGTGTGTTGATCGCCATGACCGTGCCCACCGTCCTCGTCGACCTGGTCGTCAGGTGAGCACCTCCTTGACGGCCGCCGCCCACGTCCCCCGCGGCATAGGGCCGGACAGCGGGCCCAGAAGAACACCTCGAACCAAGGAAGGAGGGACACCGTGAAGAAGTTCATCGTCCTCGGCGTTCTCGTCGTCATCGCCGTCGTCTTGCAGGTCATCTGACAAGACCATCGCCCCACCGACCTCGAAGGAAGACACCCCCATGAGTGCCATGCAGGTCCCAGAGGAGTACCCCGAGTACCCCAACGAGGGCGAGGATCAGGCCGCCGACGCCGACCCCGGTGTCGTCCCCGCGGTCTCGTCGCTGCCGGTGCCGGTGTCCTCGCCGGGTGCCTCCGAGCACCAGGAGATCGCCCGGCGCAACGGCTGGTTCTTCGTCGACCTGGACAACCCGATGTACCAGATCGCGGAGGAGACCCTCGCGCTGCTCCCGGCACGCGACGCCCGCGCGCACGAGGCAATCCCCGTGCTCACCCGCGGCAAGAAGGTCACCGTGGCTGTGGCCAACCCCGACGACTTCGCGAAGGCCTCAGCACTGCGGCCGCTGTTCGCGGGGATGACGGTGCGCCTGATCTACGCCAACCCGGCCGCGATCCGGCGCAAGATCGACCAGGTGTACTCCGCATCGGTGGAGGCCGCCCGGCTGGCGGCGCAGCACGAGGCGACACGTCGCCGCGGCGACTTCGACGGAGGCGACCTGGGCCGGGTCACCTCCACGGCCTCCTCCAGCAACGTGCAGTTGCTGCGCCTGGTCATCGAGCAGGCACTGCGCGACAAGGCCTCCGACGTGCACATCGAGCCGGTCCAGGGCGCACTGGAGGTCCGCTACCGCGTCGACGGGAAACTGCGCCTCCTCGGCGTCTACCCCGAAGCGCGCAAGGACGGCCTGGTCACTTTGATCAAGGTGGACGCGAAGATGCGCCAGGACAACCTCCTCGTCCCCGACTCCGGGGTACTGGTCTACGACCTCGGTGGCGGGGAGAAGGTCGACATCCGCGTCGAGACCGCGCCTTCCGCCTGGGGCACCAGCGTGGTGATGCGACTCCAGGCCGACATCTGGCGGCCGTTGGAGACTCTGGGCTTCTCCGACTACAACCTCGACCGGTTCAAGTCCGCGATCGACCAGCCGTACGGGATGGTGCTGCTCACCGGCCCGACCGGCTCGGGCAAGTCCACGACGAACTACTCGGCGCTGCGGGAGAAGATCAATCCCGAGGTGAAGATCATCACCCTGGAGAACCCGATCGAGTACAAGGTGCCGCAAGGGATCACCCAGATGTCGGTCAACGTCGACCAGGGGATGACCTTCGCGGCCGGGCTCAGGTCGATCCTGCGCCAGGATCCCAACATCGTCCTGGTCGGTGAGATCCGTGACGCCGAGACGGCCGAGACGGCCGTCGACGCGGCGATGACCGGACACATGGTGTTCTCCACCCTGCACACCAACGACGCACCAGGCGTGGTCCCGCGACTGACCCGGATGGGCATCGACCCGTTCCTGGCGTCCTCCTCCCTGCTGTGCGTGGTCGGGCAGCGGCTGCTGCGACGGCTGTGCAACAACTGCAAGGTCGGGCAGCGCCTGGACCGCGGTCGGGTCGCCGCCGCCGGGTTCGACGCCGACGGCGACCTCCCCGACTTCCTGTTCGAGGCCAACCCCGAAGGGTGCATCGAGTGCATCGGCGGGTTCTCCGGGCGGGTGCCGGTACACGAGGTGATGCTGCTCAGCGAGGAACTCAGAGACGCGATCGCGGCCAACCAGCCGGAGTCGGCGATCAAGGCGGCCGCACGCCGCGCCGGAATGCGCACGATGCGCGAGGACGGGTTCGCCAAGGTGCTCGAAGGCGTGACCAGCCTGACCGAGGTCAACGCCGAGATCCGTCGGGACCTGGCGTGAACGACACCGACTGCGCTGCCCGCTGCGGCCGGACAGCGTCCACGCCGTCCGGCTTCTGCACCGACTGCTGGGACCACGTGCCCAGCGGGCTGCGGCATGCCGTCACCGTGACCCGTCGAGCGCTGGCGCGCCAGCCCCTCAACGGTCCCCTGCGCGACTACCACGAGCAGATGGTGCGCGCCGCCCTGGTCGCCATCGCCCGCGGTGCGAGCCGCCACGACGCGTGCTGCGCCGACGGGGAGTATTGCGCCTACCACGCGCAGCCCTGCCACAACCCGTCCCGACTGACGGTTCACCGGTAGGCACGCGCCGGTCCCTGCCACCCGGTCACAGCCGGTCTACGCATGTGACCTGGCATGAGTCAGCCGTTCCCCACCGACTATCTCGGCCAGCCCCAGTCCGCCGGGGCCGCAGAGGTCGATGTCGCAGCACTCCTGGAGGCGCAGCCCGGCACCGCCCCGTCGGTACAGCACCCGGCCATGGTCGCTGCGCAGCCGAGCAGGGCACCCCAGTCGGTGTCGGTGGTGGACCCACGCGGTGACCTAGGGGTGCTCCTAGACCAGTCGTACGCGGTCCCCACCGCCCCGGTCGCGGCCAACGCCGCAGACCGTCCCGAGATCGAACGACTCCTGGTGGGCCTGGTCCACAACGGCGGCTCGGACATGCACCTGTACCACGGGGAAATGCCGCGCTACCGGATGAACGGCGGACTGCTGCCAGTCGGCGGGGAGGAGCCCCTGGAGGACGCCGAGATCCTGCGCATGCTCGAAGAGATCGTCCGACCCGAGCAGTGGTCGCAGTTCCTGGCCGAAGGCGACCTGGACACCGCCTACCAGATGCGGCAGAGCGACGGCGCAGCGCTGACCGTCCGGTTCCGCGTCAACGTGTTCCGTGCCATGGGGCACGTGGGCTGTGTGTTCCGGGTCATCCCGACCCAGGTCAAGACGCTCGACGAACTCGGCATCCCGCCGCAGGTGAAGAAGTTGGCCACCAAGCCGCGTGGCCTCGTCCTTGTGTGCGGGCCGACCGGCTCAGGCAAGTCGACCACGCTGGCGGGGCTGGTCGACCTGATCAACACCACCCGCAGCGAGCGGATCTTCACCTTCGAGGACCCCATCGAGTTCACCCACTCCTCGAAGAAGTGCCTGGTCTCCCACCGCGAGATCGGCACCGACACCCCCACGTTCGCCGAAGGCCTGCGCCGGGTGCGCCGCGAGGACCCCGACATCATCCTCATCGGCGAGATGCGCGACTACGAGACGATCGACGCCGCCATCGAAGCCGCCGACACCGGACACCTGGTGCTGGCGACGCTGCACACCAACAGTGCTGCGGAGACGATCTCGCGGATCATCAACTCCTTCCCCGCCGAACGCCAGGAGCAGGTGCGCGTCACCCTCGCCTCGGTGCTTGTCTCGGTCGTCGTTCAGGTGCTCGTCCCGGCGACGAACGGCGGCCGGGTCGTGGCGACCGAGATCATGATGGTCACCGACGGGATCCGCAACAGCATCCGCGAGAACGACATCCCCGCGATCCGCAACGCGCTCACCGACACCCAGCACGGATCCATCGCGCTCGACGCGCACCTGGCCGAACTCTTCCGCAGCCAGCAGGTCACCAAGCGGGAGGCGCTGAAGAAGGCCTCTTCACCGGACTCGCTGGAGCGGTATCTCGGCAACGACGGCGGAAGCATCATCTGACCCGGCCCCGGCCAAGGAGCAACCCAACATGGCAACCAAGACCGCCGACCTGATCGCCTCGGGAGCACCCGACCAGGTCAAGCAGTTCACATACAAGGCTCGCAACGCCGACGGCAAGGAGGTCACCGGCGTCGCCAAGGCGACCACCAAGACCGACGTCACCAAGGAGTTGCTCTTCCGCGGCCTGGTGCCGCTGTCGGTCTCCTCGCCCAACGCGGGCGGGCTGAGCCTCCAGACCGAGATCACCCTGCGCCGCACCGCCAAGAAGCGCGACCTGGTGCTCGCCACCCGGCAGATGGCCGCCATGCTCGACTCAGGGCTGTCCTACATCGAAGCCATCGACGTAGTGAAGAACGAGTGCGAGGACACGGTCCTGAAGAACGCGCTTACCGAGGTGCGGCTGGCCATCTCGAACGGCTCGACGATGTCGGCCGCGCTCGCCGCGCAGGGCGAGGTGTTCCCTCCGGTGATGATCAACCTGATCACCTCCGGTGAGGCCGGTGGCCAGGTCAAGCAGTCGATGAACCGGGTCGCGGACCAGTTCGACGCCGAGGACCAACTCCGCGCCAAGATCAAGAAGGCGATGATGTACCCCGCGGTCGTCTTCGTCCTCTCCGGTGTCGTGTTCGTGGTGATGATGCTCTTCCTAGTCCCCTCCTTCGCCTCCACCTTCGAGGAGATCGGCGGCCCGGGCACCGAGTTGCCCGCACTGACCCGCGCGGTCGTCGCCGTATCCGACGCGATGCGCTGGCTGCTGCCCGCCTTCGCGATGGCGGTCGTGCCCGGCTGGATCTGGTACCGCAGGATCAAGCACCGGCCAAAGGTCCGCGAGTTCGTGGACCCGCTGAAGTTGCGACTGCCGATCTTCGGCAACCTGTTCCACAAGATCGCTCTGGCCCGGTTCACCCGCAACCTCTCCGGCCTCCTCGGCGCTGGCGTCGAGCGGCTCCAGGCCCTGACGATCGCGGCAGAGACAGTCGGCAACATCAAGATGGAACGCGCCATCATCGCCGCCCGAGAGGCACAGCGACGCGGACAGCCGCTGGTCGAGCCGCTGCGTGCCGAACCGCTGTTCCCCGGCATGGTGATCCAGATGGTCGAAGCCGGTGAACGCTCCGGCCGGACCGCGTACATGCTGGAGAAGGCCGCCGACATCTACGACCGCGATGTGGACCAGATCACCGACAACATGAGCGCCCTCATCGAGCCGCTGTTCCTGGTCGGTCTCGGCGTCATGGTCGGCACGCTGGTGATCGCGATCTACCTGCCGTACCTGTCCATCGGCAACATCATCTGAGCCTCACCCCGAAGTCCGGCGCGCCCCAGTGGCCGCCGGGCTTCGCCGTCGGTGGCAGGTGGACGGGGCCAACCAGTTCCCGGTCGGTGATGAGGCACCGGCGGTGTGTCTACGCATGGGGTAAGACAGCAGGCGGCAAGCCCGCTGCCTGCGTGAGCACCAGTTTCGTCTGCGGAGGCGGACCTAGCCACCGAAAGGACCATCACCATGGTCACCACTCACAAGCGTTCTCTCATGGGACGTCTGCACCACCGTCTGGAGGAGCGCCGCGACGGCGCCGAGGACAAGGGCCTCGCACTCCTCGACGTGCTGATCGGCATGGCGATCTTCGCCCTGATCGCGATCATCGCCCTCTCGGCCATCGGGCAGTTCCGGCAGCGGGCGTTCGAGACCAGCGTCACCTCCGACGCGCGGTCGATCGGCACCACGCTGGAGGCCGACTTCACGACCAACCAGGCCTACCCCGACACCAGCAAGTTGGTCGGCAGCAACCACGGCAGCAGCGCCTCGCCTGAGGTGAAGGCGACCTACGGCGGCGGTGCCGCGATGGTGATCGACGGCCTCTCGCTGACCCGCGGCGTGACGATCAAGAACTACACCAACCTCGACGGCGCCGGTGTCACCGGCTTCAAGTTCTGCGTCGAGCACACCTCGGGCTCCGACGTCGACGCGTGGGCTGCCTACAACTCCACCAAGGGTGGCGTCGTCGGCTCCGGCCGTGGCGCGGGATGCTCCTCGGCGGCCGCGCAGGCCGCCCTGTCCTGACGGCTGTACGACCGCCTCTAGCGAGCCCGGTGGCCGGGCAGGGATCCGTCTCTGCTCGCGCACCGGGCTCGTGGCATTACTCGGGCCTAGCCGGACCCGCCGGAGGCCGCCGGTCTACGCATGTTGATCGGCAGCGGCCGGGCCGATCGCCGCGCACCTCTCCCTGGAGAGGCGAGCCACCGCACGGATAGGACGACACCCACGTGGACACCGAGCAGTACCTCACCACCCGCGAGGGCGGTGCTCGGGCGTACCTGCGCAGGCACCTGGCTCGTCTCCGGACGGCCCGAGCCCAGGACGACCGCGGCTCGGTGATGATCGAGTCGCTGGTGGCAATCATGGTCGTCGGCCTGGCGATGGCCGGGTTCACCTCCACCTCGATAGCGGTCAACAAGGGCCAGCGCCACGCACAGGCTCACGACGTCGCAACCCAGGTGGCGCACGGTCTGTTGGAGAAGGCCAAGGCGACACCGTGGAACCGGCTCGGCTACGCCCCCACCCAGCCGAGCCTGAACAAGGTGGTGCTGAAGGCAGGCGGCCAGGTGCTGCTGCCCTCCCCGGCGACCACCCCTGAATGGCTGACCGACCTCCCCGGCGACCCCGTCGTCACCGTCGACAACATCAACGTCACCGTCGTGGTCTCGGTGCGATGGAAGCCCGGTCAGGGTTCGGGCACCGCCGAGAAGCCCGGCACCAAGGTCGTCACGGTCCTCGCCGAATGGCCGGTGCCCGGTGACGACGACATCCAGAGCGCCACCTACACGCTCACGCGCACGGCCCGTGCCGTCGAGGCGGCGCCGACCGGCCTGCCGGAGGCAAGTTCATGAGGATCCCGACGCTGTCCCTGCGCCGCCGCAACGACGACGGCATGGTGGCTGTGCCTGCCATGGCGATCATGCTGCTGCTGGCCGCGACCTCGCTGAGCATCTTCTCCGCGGCCGCCATCTCCACCGAGCAGTCCCGCACGGGCCGTGACTTCACCCAGGCGCGCGAGAACCTCGACCAGGCGATCGCCGACGTCATGTGGAACCTGAACGAGGGCACACTGGGCGACCGGATCGCCGACGTCACCACCTCCGACACCAGCACCGGCAAGGGCGAGCGGGGCTACTGGCGCTGGAGTGTCAGCGACGTGCACCGCGACACCGAGCGCGGGGTGGTCGGCTGGGATGTCACGCTGACCTCCTGCGTCGACGGGGACCAGAGCCGTGCCGCGCACGCGGGTACCTCCATCGCGACCGGGTACGCACGCTGTGTCTCCTCCGACTCCGGGCTCACCCAGACCCGCACCGTGCCGGTGGGCTACACCTACGTCCAGTTCGTCGACGACGGCACCAAGCCCGGCGGCTACCGCTACGGCGTCGACCCGTACGGGGCGTGGCAGTACGCGCTCAGCGTCACCGGCGACTCCTGGCTGGCCAGCAACAGCCTGACCGACGTGGTCGCCGCGTTCGGGCCCGCCAAGGTCGACGACCGGACCGGCGACGGTTTCGACACCCTGGTCTCCTACGACGACCGTGCCAAGGCCACGGGCGGCGATGCCGAGCAGCACCGTGTCTCGCTCAACGCCACCTTCGACGCCAAGACGTTCGCGGCGAAGAAGGCCCAGTGCGCCGGACGGTGGCAGGGCGAGTTCAACAACAGCGTCCCAGTGAACCCGCCGACCACGCCTGGCACCGACACCAGCAGTTACCGACGCGGCGCGTCCCGCTTCGTCGGCCACGTCCCCGACGTCCGGGGCAACACGATCCGGGTGGACACCGTCGACGCCGTCGAGCGCCGAGGCCTGGCCTGCTTCGACTCGATCAAGGTCGTCGACCTGGCTCGGCTCAGCGGGTCAGGGAACATCGCCGAGGTGGTCGTCAAGGGCGACGTCGAGATCGGCCAGGGCTACCGCCTCGACCCGGGCATGCGGCGCCAGATGCACCTGTACGTCGGCGGAGACATGCGGTTCTACGCCGCCAAGGACACCTGGCGCTGGGAGTACGACTACCGCACCCGTACCCGGGTGCCGGAGTACAACTACGAGCCCGGCAAGAAGGGCGAGCCACCGGTCCGGGTCCCGCCCTACAGCCGGTGGACGTCATGGAGCGGCCACACCAGCCCCGTCCAGACGGTGTCGGGTGCCTCGGCCTCTCCGGCCAGCCGCTTCAACGGCTTCGTCTTCGCCCCCGACGGTGCCTGCGCGACCATGAGCGGCGCCGGTGTGCTGCCGGTGACCGGTGCGCTGGCCTGCGAACGAGCCGGGACCTCGGCCAGCAACGGGCTGCGAGCAGACATCACCTACCAGTCCCCGTTGCTCAGCGGGGCCGGGCCGACACCCATCTACTACACCCAGTCGCAGGGCTTCACCGCCCTCACCCACCCGTGAGCCAGGAGCGAACAACATGATGCGGTCCACTCCCCTGCGCAGTGAGCGCGGCGAGAGCGCGGTGAGCGTGCTGATGGGCGCACTCATCGGGCTGATCGTGCTCAGCGCGTTCAGTCTGTTCTGGGTGCAGTCCGACAAAGCAGCCACCCAAAACGTCGCGATGACCGGCCAGGAGTCCAAGGCCCTCCAAGTGCTGAACCGGGTCGGCCGCGACGTCCAGGACTCCACCCGGATCCTGCACGCCACCGCCGTGGACCTGGTGGTCGCCCGGGAGAACCCGAACGTCGCCACCGACATCGCGCTGACCCGCTACCGGATCAAGAGCGGCCTGTTCACCCAGCAGACCTGGAAGCGGGCTCCCGAGTCGGCGCTCACCGTCCCGCACCCGCTCGGCGCGTGGGACGAACTCGACTTCGCCACCGCCGACCCCACCATGATCTGCGACGAGAGCGCCCGGGCCAGCACCGTGCAGACGTGTGCGGTCATCGCCGAGGACGTCATCGACGACGGCTCCCGCAGCAAGTTCGCCTACCAGGCCAAGGATGGATCGCCCTGGGACGGCACGGACCTGACCCAGATCGCCCGCGTCGACATCTCCCTGGTCACCGGGGCGGGCAAGGGTGAGGTCGCGCTGGAGTCCTCCGCGGCGGTGGACACCACGGTCTCGGCCGACGGCGGCGGCACCCCCTCGACCCGGTTCCTGCCCTGCCCGAGCGGGCTGACTCCCCCGGCGACGGTGCGGCGCGGCGGCGAGGACGTCCCGCTCGTGTCGTGGGGCGCCGTGCCCAACGCCGAGCGCTACCGCGTCTCCGCCAACGGCACGAACCTGGCGACCGTCACCGGCACCTCCTGGACCGGTCAGCCCGGCACGTTCCGCGACGACACCACCTACACCTTCTCCGTGCAGCCGATCGCGGCCGGGTACGGCTCCGACAAGTGCCTGGCCGGTCCGTGGAACAAGGTGGGCCCGCAGGTCCCGACGCCGGGCGCGTTCGGAATGCAGGCGTGGGCGAAGAACTACTCGCTGAACACGGTGACGTGGGACCAGTTCCCCGGCGCCACCGGCTACCGGATCGACCGCCGCCGCCACGACACCAACGGGTCCTGGCACACCGGCGTGGGCACGGTCGGTGCTGGCGTCCGGACCTGGGACGACGCGTTGGTCAGAGGAGCGCCGAACAGCAACGACCAGTCGCAGTTGGGCAGCGTCTACGAGTACCGGGTGGTCGCGCTCGGGCCGGGGAAGAAGTCCGACACCGGGTTCGTCACCCAGTTCCCCGCCGACCCGGTGTTCACCGCGCTCGGCTCGTACCGGAAGACCGGTGCGGAGGCCGCGAAGGACACGCTGAAGACGCCGACCCACATCGGCCAGAACCTGGTCACCTGGAGCGCGGTCCGCTCGGCGAACCGTTACGAGGTGAGCAAGTACCAGGCCTACGAGTCGTTGACGGGAAACAACCGGATCAGCCCGGTAGGCAACCCCGCGGCGGTGTCCGCGCTCTCCTACGAGGACGGCTCGGTCAAGCGCGGCAGCGAGACCCTGTACCGCACGACGGCGCTCAACCAGTGCACCCAGCGCTCGGGCAGCCAGGTGGTCTTGCAGCGCTGCGAGTCGCCAAACCACGACGACGTGCCGACTCTCCAGAACCTGAAGCGCGCCTACCAGGTGCCGAAGGCTCCCGAGACCACGGTGACCGACGAGCCGACCCTGGAGAAGCAGACCTACACCGTCACCTCCTCGCACACCATCGACACCGACGCGAGCCGTCCCTACTGCGACTCCGACCCCGAGGCGGCGGAGTGCGGGTACCGGCTCCAGGTCCGCAACGAGGCCAAGGGGTCAACCGAGGACATCGGCGACCGCAGTCTGCGCTCCGACTCTCCGTGGGGCTCCAGCGACTGGGTCGCCGCCCGTGCCTGCAACGCGGGCGGTTGCTCGCCGGTGGTCACCCCTGGAGGCGCCTGGATCAAGGAGCAGGCGGAGAACTTCAACGTCAAGTGGGTCCACGAGTACCCGGGGCCGTTCGAGACCGCCATCAAGCGCGAGGACCTGGGCCAGGAGTTCTTGATGAATGTCTACTCCTCCAACCCGAGCCCGGAGCCAGCCAACACGGCGGCCACGATGACGATTCCGTGGACCAGGTCCGCTGGTGTCATGGCGGACGACGGTGCCTACACCGTCCGCTGGACGGCGACCAAGCGGGACCCGAACGACAGGTCGGGGAGGAAGACCTTCGACGCGTCCACGACTCGATTCGACGGCCCGTTCGGGAACGGCGTGCGGGTCACGCCCGGTGCCCAGTACGAGGTCACGGTGACCGCTCAGGCAGCCAACGGCCTCGACCGGACGATCACCACGAGGGTCACGATGCCGCCGCCGCCGGTCTCGTTCTTCCAGATCGGCACCTTCTGCAACACCGGCCAGAACCAGAACGGATGGAAGGCAGCCTTTCGCTACTCCCCCTTCGGGGTCTCCGACAACACCAACCCGGACGCGAAACTGCCCTGGGTCTCGCTGAAGTCCTCGATCGACCGGTACGTGATTCGCGCATTCCGAGGCACCGCGCCGCGCGGCGAGGACCCGTTCGTCTACCTCCAGAGCGGGCTCAACAGCGTCGAATGGGACGGGGGAAACGCCCAGAACAACCTGGTGACGTGGGCTCCGGAGACTCCGATTCGGCTCTTCCGCGAGATCGACGAGCCCACGCCCTCGACCGCTGACGAGTTGATGGGCAGCAACACCAACACTCGACTGATGAACAACTCGGTCGGCTCCGGAGGCGCCATGTCGATCACCGCGATCAGCCCGCTCGACCCCGACTCCGAGGTACGCGATCCCAGGTCCAAGCAGATGACGGTCAACCTGTGGAAGGTGGGCTCCGAGCCGGTCGCCTGTCAGCCCGGCACCGGCTGGCACTGGAACGGAAACTCCGTACCGGTGGTCCGTTGGGCCTTCCCCGGAACCAAGGGCGACCAGCCCAACCGCTCGGTCTGGGACGTGACCGGCTATTGACGGCGACATGCAGCCTCGGCCTGCGTGGCTGAGGCTGCCGCTGCTCATCCGGACGTGTGCATAGGAACGACATGACATCACCTGCGAAACGGACGGTCGTTGCCGCCGTCGGCCTGAGCGTCCTGACGCTCGGGCTCCTCGGTACCAGGGTGTACGAGCCGGGCACGGACTCCCCCACCCCATCCTCCGGCACGGCCCGCGACGACTTCGGTCTCAGCCTGGCCACCGACCCGGAGGTCATCGACGAAGCCAACGACACGCTGCGCCAGTCGGGCCGCACCCTGCCCGGTCTCGAAGCAGCGGGCCCCGAGGAGTCGGCCGAGATCCGCGACGCGGCGGCTCGCCACGAGGAGGTGAAGGCACGCGTGCTTCCGTCGAAGGGCACCGCCGAGGCCCTGGTCACCCCGACCGGCGCATCGTGGTGGTCGCTGGTCACCGGACTCGCCGCCCAGGTCGAACTCAGCGGTTCCCCAACCCCCGCGGGGGCGAACTGGTACGCGTTCTCCGGAGGCACCACGTTCGGGACGAACGCCGACCTGGTTCCGTACTGGACTGCCGTCCACGTCGGCTTCGACTCCCCGCAGCGGGCCGCCCGGTTCACCGAGCACGTCCGATCTGCCCGGGGCACGGATCACCGCTACGTCTTCGAGCGCGACACCGTGGTCAGCGTGGTTCCGGCCAGCGTCTACCCCGAGCAGGAGACCTTCGCCACCCAGATCCCGGTCCTGACCGCGGGGGCACCACTGTCTCGGGCCACCTGGAGCATCGACTGGGGCACGAAGGTCACCGCCCAATCAGCCGGACACCGCAACGAACGAGCACTGGCCCAGATGTGGTCCGCGCTCGGCTTCGACCCCGCAGGCAGCCTGTGGACGGCCACCGCAGACCGCCCCGAAGGGCCCTGGCTGGGCACCGTGGACGGCTGGCGGGCAGACCGGGTTGACGTCGAGGCGGCTGACCGGATCGTCCTGGGCACCACCGGGCAGGCGTGCCAGACATCCGAGGACGGCACCATCGCGATGCGTGCCTGTGTCGAGACCGACGAGGGGCTCTCCAGCGTGCTCGACTCGATCGGGTTCACCGACGGCGAAAGCCACCAGATGGGCCGCCTGGCGGTCGCGGAACCACCCCGGGACGGCGTCCTCGCCGGGGCGCTGCGGCCCGACGGGTGGGCAGAGGAGTTCCTGACCGGCCGCACCTACGACACGGCCGTGGAGAGGATCACGTTCACCGTCGACGAGCAGTCCCGGATGCTGCTGGATGTCACGATCGAGTCCGACCAAAATCAGGACGAAGAGTAAAAAGTCGGGCAGGGTGGGGAGGCAACGCGCCCGTGCCGGACACCTGGTGGTCAGAGACAAGGTAAAGACCGCAGCCCGATCAGCCGGGTGAGAAGAACAAGACTGGAGCACCACGATCATGAAAACCGCCACGCGACGCAGCCGCGCCCTCGGTGTGCTCGCCGCCCTCGGTGTGCTCGCCGCGACCCTGGTCGGCCTCGCCCCGGCCGCCAGCGCGACCGAGTACGGCGCCCTGAAGGTCACCGACAAGCAGTGGTACGTGGGTCGCAACAGCCAGGTGCTCCACGTTGACGAGGAGCACGACACCGCCGACGGCTTCTACTACGCCAGAGCCGAGGACAGGAACGACCCCGCCGCCCGGGACTTCACCTGGATCTACCAGCCCTACGGCGCGTACTGCCGCAACCGGTCACGCTACGTCGGGATGAACCCGTGGACCGGGAGGTACACCTGCCTTCCCGACTACGACATCCTCGAAGCGGGCGTCCCCGGCTACACCGCCGCGCGCGACGATTGCCGGGCGAAGACCGGGACCGACTACATGGAGGCCGCCGAGTACGTCGACGCCGCAGGCAACCGGATCGCGTGGACCTGCGATGACTGGGTGGTCGACGAGACTCGCAACGGTGCGGCCAAGATCGAGCCGACCGCTGTCGACTGCGCTCCCTGGGAGCCGACCGGCTACCGCGACGGCCTTCCGAACTGCTGGTTCACCCGCTACGCCTGGGAAGACGGCGGCACCGCCACCCCCGGTGACGATCCGGGCAGCAGCGACCAGGCCGTGCAGCGAGTGAGTCGACCCTTCGCGACCTCCATGTCGGCGCAGCAGAAGGCCACCGAGCAGGAGAGGCGTCGGGTCCGCCGGATGGTGGTCCAGCGTCGCGCCAACGTCACCGTCCGCGGCATCCGGTTCACCGCAGCCGGACGCGCGCCGGTGTTCACCTGGGGCCAGGCGACCCGTCGTCGCGCTGCCACCGCGACCCGGTCCTTCGAGGCCGTCGGTGAAGGCCTCTGCACTGGCCCGACCGTCGCAGTCGCCCGGCAGTGCGCGACCGAGAAGGCCATCGAGGACGCCCGGGTGAAGGCCGAGCGCGGCGCCTACGAGCGTGCTGTCCTCGCTGCCCGGGACCTGGCACACAAGAAGGCCAGCCAGGCTGCTGGTGCGGCCGCCCGGTTCCAGGCGAAGCGGGTCGAGATCCCGGTTCGGGCCAAGCGTCGCGCCATCGCGCTGGCGTCGCGTCGGGCCGAGGCGAACCTGGTCAAGGTCGTCCAGCGTCGCTTCCCCGGCTACCAGGGCTGAGCCGCCTGTCTCACCATCCCCTTCGTGGATCCTGCTGCCCAGGCAGTTCCACGGAGGGGATCGGTGTTCCTCGGCACGGCCACGACAGGTCCGGGCATGCTCGCGCCCGGTGTCCCCAATGGACACTGTGGAGTTGTGGGATCGGGAAGGCTCTCGTCGTCCTACGACGGCTCATCCGGGCCGCTGACGGTGCCAATCTGGCTGCGGTCTCTCCGGTGTTCCCTCATGCCTTATAGGTGTGCGGACGCCCCTGTCGACCTCCCCGGACCGGCCTCCTGTAGCCAGGCTTTACCCACGGATTCGGGGTGGCGAGACGGGTTCCTACAGCACCGTGTAGCCGATGCTCTTGGCCACCACCCGCAGTCGGTCGAGCAGGGCACCGCTGGCCAGCGGCTCGGAGAACGCGGGCGCCGCGGGCAGCGCTTCCTCGGCCGGTGCGAACAGGGTGACCATCTGGCGGCCGGTCAGTGAGGAGAGACTCAGGAGTCCGTCGGCGTCGGGGTAGGCCAGCCGGAAGGCGCGGGCCCACGCACGGGTCTTGGCCTTGTCGCTATCGCCGTTGATCGCGTGCGCGGCACCCACCCGCAGCGGCCAGTCGCCGGTGAGGTCGAGCAGCCGCAGGGACCGGGTCACGGCGAAGCCGGAAAGGAACGGTGCGCCGACGTCACGGATGACCCGGCGCTGCTCGTGGAACACCTCGGCTAGTGCGGTCGGCACGTCGAGTGCGGCGTAGAGCACCTTCTCGGCCTGCTCGTGGGGCGGTGGCTCGTGCGGGTCGAACCGGCACGTCGGCGCCGGTCCCCAGGAGCGCATCTGGTTCCACGCCGACGGGTGTGCTCCCTCGGTGCTATGCACCCTCCAGAGCACCGCCCCACCCTCTGGGAGCGGCGGCAGCGTGAAGGCGTAGACCGGACGGCGTGTGGCAAGCAGGATCGGCTCGGGCGGCCAGGGGAGTTTCTCCACGAGACCCTCGGTCAGCCGAGCACGAAGTAGGCCTCGGCGCCTGCGAGAACCGGGGACAGGTCGCCATCGGAGAGCAGCCAGTCGCGGACCGATACCGGCTCGTCGTTGATCGTCAGCCAGTGCCGGGGAAAGGTGAAGAACTCGCTCACCATCAGCGGGTGCAGTCCCTCAGGCAGCGCTGATAGGACCCGCTTCAGGTGCGGCACGACTCGCCAGGACCCGCCCGCCTTCTCGAACTGCCATCGAGGGAACCGCAGGCCGCCTTCCGCAGGCAGCGCGTACAGCGACCCGTCGCGCTTGCGGTGCCGGACGCTGGAGGTCGAGATACCCAGCCGCTCAGCCACCTCATCGGTGCTCAGCGCGCCCTTCGTCAGCAGAGCAGTATCTGCGAGGAGGCGCGCGGTGTTCCATCGAGCCGCCTCGTCCGCGCCCTCCATGAGGCCTGGTGTCACCCCGGAGTGGGCGTCGAAGAACTCCGCCGCAGGCTTGGACAGGGTCGCCCTGGTGTGCGTGGTGGGGCCGACCCAGGCCTGCGCAAGAGCCTCCGTGATGGCGATCGTGATGTCTCCAACGCCGATTCCAGCCACACTCAGCACCGAGGCGAGTTCAATGTCGTGACGCCGCAGATCGTCGGTGGTCTCCACGATGCGGGAACGCAAGTCGCCCAGCGCCAGGTCGACCGGGCGGAGGTTCACGATCAGGTCGTAGCGCGCGAGGGCGTCGTCCGCACCGCTGGCCTCGCCCTCGGTCGGGGCTGTGTCGTCTCGACGCCCAGTTCGCGCGCTCACCGGTGGCTCCTCACCATCCACACGGTACCACTGCGTGGCGGTTCGTGGCCTACTCGGCAGTAGTCCGGGCCAGCGGCCCGGACTACTGCTCCTGGTGGCAAGCGCAGGCGCACGGGACGACCCGGCGCACCGCCTTGTCGCCATTGATCGCCTCACCCAAGCAGTGGCGGATCGACTCCCCCACCTTGTTCGTCTGCCTGCCGTCGCGGCACTCGGGGCCGGGTCCGCAGAAGCCGGAGTACCAAGGCTTGAACACGCGGATCTCGATCTCGCGGTCCGGTGCGGTGCCCGGTGCCGTGGGCAGCATGGTGTCGAGAGCGCTCATCGTGCTCACTCCGCGTCGTGGGTGTAGAACTGGATGACGCCGAGGTTGGTTAGCGAGTGCAGGAACGCAACCTCGTCGGACGGGTCGATCCACAACACGTTGCCGGTCGGCGCGACCCGCTCGGTGTACGGCTCGTAGTCCGTGGCAACGAGCACCAGCGGAACCGAACCGAGGTCCCAGGTGTCGAAACCCTCGACCGGGACGGTCTTGTCGCTGAACAGCGCGGTGAGCACCTCCTCGCTCTCCGCGGCCGGGTCGAAGGTACCCTCGGCGGCCCGGTCCGCGCAGATCAGCGCCTGGACGTCGGAGGCGGTGGCAACACAGGTCCGCCAACGGGCGACAAGGGCCTGTGCGTTCCCGTCCTCGGTGTCGGGCAGGTTGGCGTACCCCTCGATCAGGTGGCCGACCAGTTCGGTCGCGGTGTCGGCGAAGACGGTCTGGTCACCGCGCACCAGGGCCATCGGCCACTGGGTGCCGTCCTCACGGATGTGCTGGTCGGTGACCTGGGTGTCGACCAGGATGCTGCTCATGGGTTCGTCCTCGTGTCTGTCTGCGGAGCGGGCGGGAAGTCTCGCTGAGCCCCCAGGTGGAGTCTCACTGGTCCTATGCCGGTACCGGCATGGCGGCGGCCGGTGCGGGCGAGAGGAAGAAGGACCTCTCCGCGCGGATCCGCAGCCCCGTCGCCAGCGAACTGGTGCTGCGGGCGATGACGGTGGTGGGATGGAGCCCGGCGAAGGCGGTGAACATGCTGTCACCCGAGGCGATCACGAAGCGGGAGAACCCGCGGTCGGCCAAGTGCCAGGCGAGGTCGAGGAGGTAGCGGTCGGCCGCGTCCGGCGCGAACGGTACAACCCGCAGGGCGACGCCGCGCTCGTCGAGCACGAACGCGGTGCGGCGCAGCAACGAGTCGGCCGCTGCGGCAGCGACCACGTAGTCGACGTTCCCGGCCAGGTCGAGCACCTCGTCCATGGTGCGGGCGGCCATCGCCGGGCACAACCACATGTCGCGAACCCCGACCGGCAGGGGAGCCGCCAGGGCGGCGTGCGTGGCGACGTCGTCGCAGCAGCGAGTCGACCCCGCAGCGGGGTGCTCGGGGACGTGCAGGATGTTCTCCAGGTCGACCAGCAGGGCACTGCGGCTGGTCGCCTCCCGCGGGGTTGATGTGCGCCGGGTCATACCTGGTAGGTGTGCGGTGCCGGGGCGAACCGTCTCCACCTCCCGGGACGCCGAGAGGCCCCGCAGATGCAGTGCAGTCGGCGGTGCCTCTCGTACTCGCGCAGTCCCAACCCTCTGGCATTGGCCGTCTCGTCGGTGCGATTGGCTGGCGAGTGTCTATGGAGTTGTCTTCATGGGCGTCGGGCGGGTCAGTCCCACCACACGCGCCAGGCGCGTTCTCCGGGGCGCCACGGCGTCTGCTCCAGGCTGATCTCGTCTGCGGTTCCGGCGGCGTCCAGGCCGAGGTCGCGCATCCGGGCGTAGATGTCCCCGGGGCTGTCCAGGCTGCCGTCGGTGTCGTAGAGGTGGACACCCTCGGCGGTGACCCGCTCGTCGGAACGGTGCGGAAGCACCGCGTAGCCGTGCACCTCGATCAGGTCGGGGTGTTCCGCGGCAGCCCTCAGCGCGGACCGGAGGCTGGGTGCCCCATCTGCCTGGCGGACCGCGAGGTTCTCCTCCGGCAGGCTGTCCAGGAGCGCTCGGGCGGCGGGGCCGCTGACCCCGGCGAACATCGGGTTGCCCAGGTCGTTGCGGTAGAACTCCCCCGGCTCGCCGAACTTTGGCTGGTAGGCCCAGGACACATAGGTCTGGGAGGTGAAGGGCTCCAGCGTGTCGACGGCGTCACGGGTGAACCCGCGCTCGGGGCCGAAGATCATCGGTCGGTGCGGGTCGGTCATGTCCGCGCCGAGAGCACCGTCGAACTGGGAACCGAGACGTGACGTCATCGCCTCTGGGTCACGCCGGTGCGGAACCCCCGGAGCCCGGCCTGCGCCGGACGACCCTTTTGGGTCCGCATCACCGGTGCCGCTGCTCGGTCGCGGAGTCCCTCCCGGCATGCGTGCTGCCAGTCCCGGTGGCGGGGTGAACTGACGGACCCGCTGCCGGGCCTCGGCGATCTGCTGGGCTGCCCGGCGCTGCTCCAGGTTCACCGGCTTCGGGCCGGGGGCCGGGGCCTTCGGGGCGACCGGGCACAGGTGCCCGTTCTCCTCGGCGAAGAACCGGCCGCACTTGGCGCAGTTGGAAACCTGGGCGCCGCCGTGGCCCTTGACCAGGCTGTTGAACGTCGCCCCGGGGCTGGCCGAGCCGCGGACCGCTGCGAACGTGTCGGCGTCGACGTGGTGCCCGTAGACGTTGCCGTTGGAGGTCTGGGTAACCATGACCCCGGCGTCGGAGTTGTACCCGACCGCGGAGATCCACTTGGAACGGACCGGCTCCATCGTCGCGCCCTGGGCAGCAAGCCTGGCTCGGTGCCGCTCGATCAGGTCGCCGGTGGCCATCGCACCCAGGCGGGGGCGGCGAGACTCCAGGCGGGAGGCGACGGCCTCGCTGATCTTGGCGTTGGTCGCACCGGTGAAACCGAGCCCCTCGGCCGACCACACCCCCGCGCCGTTGTTGGTCACTCGGACCCAGCCGGAGACCGTCCGGCCGGAGGAGTCCTGGGCGGAGACGGGGACGTCGAAGGTGGACCCGGTCTCCTGGGCGTACCGCTTGATCGAGGTGACCGAGGGCATCCGGAACGTGACGTCGCCGTCGGTGTAGTTCATCCGGTGCGTGCGGCGGTGGCCAGACAGCGCTCGGCCCAGTGTCCGCTTGGGCGTGTAGTCGTCGGGCATCTTCGGGTAGCCGCTGCCCTGCTCGTCGTGCTCGGCGGAGATGAAGTGCTGCTCCCACCACTCACGGCGGCGGGCGGTCGAACGCGGGTCGTCGACGGCGGCGAAGAACGTCGGCGGGACGTAGCCGCGACTCAGCAGCGCGTCGTGCCTCTCGGCGTCACCGAACAGCCGGTCTGCGTGCGAGGCGGGCGGGCGGCGCGCAGCACCGGGACCGTCGAGGGTCAGGCCTGCCTCGCTGTGCTCGCGGTTCGCGAACTGGCCGCCGATCGGGATGCCCTTGGGCTGCCGCGGCTGGTACTCCGTGCTCATGCCTGCCAGGTGCGCGGGGGAAACCATGAACGCTCGCACCAGGTCGGGTTTCTCCTCTCGCGGGGTCAGGCGCTTGCCGGGGCTGCGAGGACCAGCCGTCGCTGACGCGCGGCGCGCTGCACCAGGTAGGCGTCCGGGCGCCACCGCCACGGGTCGTCGCCGCCGACGATCCGATTCGCGGCCAGGACCACATCGAGGACCGCTTCCACGTCCGCGCCGTACGGCGCGGAGGACCAGGCCGGGTTCGCCTCCAGGACGAACCACTCCCCCGCCGCAGTTAGGGCGATGTCAAGCACGTAGGCCTTCGGCTGCCGACCGGCCAGGGCCGCGCACACGTCGGTAGCGAAGGCGTGGGCGTCCGCGTCGTGGTTGCTGCGCATCTGCTCGTGCCATGTGGCCGCGTCGATCAGGTACGGGCTGGAGGTGACCGGCTGCCGGTCCAGCACGAAGACACGGTGCTCCTCGACGACCCGCGGCAACGGCTCGGACCACTGCACGTCGGCGTCGGCGGGCAGCCCGAAGCGGAGGCAGGCCTCCTTGAAGTCCTCTGCGCTGCGCCAGGCAGCGGGGACCGCCTCGACCTTGAACTCCGCAGGCTTCCACCAGCCCTCGCGTGACATGGCCGGGTGCTCCCCGACGAGGCTCAGGGGACCCGAGGCCACCCTCCGGCCGAGCAGTGGGGCGGGGACGTGTCCGAGCCAATGGGGTCCCGGTGCGGTGAGGGTCATGTCGCACCCGGCTTGCAGCGCGCGGGCGGCCCACTCGGTGGGTGCCCACCACGCGACGTCGCGCGGGTCGTCGCCATACACCGGCACGTCGAGGCCGAAGGAGTGGGCGATCCGGAGCCCTAGGCGATCAGCGACGGCGGCGAAGTCGTCGGCGAGCCACCGCCGCTGGGTGACCACGACGAGGGTGCTCGCGCTCATGGGGGACTCCTCTGGACCTGGCCGACCTCGCGCCCCGCAGGAACCACCTGGGCCGAGAAAGGAATAAGCGGCCGTCGTGGGTAGCCCTTCGCCGTGCAGGATGTCGGCGTTGACGGGGCGTCGGGTCGAACATCGGTTCCTATGCCGACGTTGCTCGCACCGGCGGCGAACATCGGCCGACTCGGTTGGGCTGCCGTAGGGTGGTCGCAACCGGATGGCCCTCAGACCTGCCAGGGGGTGTACGACGATGCCCGAGGACGACGTGAACTACTGCGGGCGGTGCAAGAACGCCATCCCCTCAGATGCTGCGCTCACGGTGGTGAGGTCCTCCGACGCCCCTGAGCAGATCCTCTGCGGGTCGTGTACGGAGGCCCTCCATCGGGAACTCTGGGACGGTCCGTGACGGCGACTCGCGGAGGCTGAGCATCTGCCTCATGCAGTGTCGTGCTGGCACGGGACTGCGCGGCAACGAAGAAGCGGCGAGGAGAGCGTTGGTTGACCGACCGGTGCTCTCCCCGCCGCTGGTGTGCGCTCACCCGCGGTCGGGCGGCGCAAGATCGAAGGGGCTGTCAGGCGTTGTGCTCACGCGCCGGAAGCAGGCTCGGCGGGAGGTCGGGCGCTGGTCGGTCGTCGAAGGTGGCGGTGAGGCTGGGGAGAGCCAGTTCAGCCGCTCCTGCCATCGCCGCGAAGATGTCCTGGTCCGTGGCGTCGTCGGGCAGGTCCACGGTCACTTCGACCGGCTGCCCCGGTGCGGAGACGAGCCGCGGGTTGTACCGCGTGCCCGCCCCCTCCGGTGCGTTGGACGCGCTCACGCGGCTGCCCACCGGCCGGTGCGCTGGAAGATGTCGGCGAACGTCTCCCGGGTCTCGGTCGGGATCCCCTTGACATCCTTCGGCATCTTCTCCATCAGGGTCTTGACGCCGGGCAATGCCACATCGGGGCGGGCGTTCTGGCCGCACACGGTCAGCGCGCGCATCGCCTGCTCCCACGACTTCGCGTCGCCACGGTTCAGCGCGAGGGCGGTGATCGCGTAGGTGAGGGCGAAGAGGCGGTCGGGCCGCTCCTTGCTCCACTTCACGATGTTGGGGTTCTTCATGACCTCGGCCGGGTCGTGCAGGTCGGCGGTGGCCACCCAGGCGAAGAACTCCTTGGCAGCACCCTCCCCGACGCAGCCCTTGACCACCAGGATCGCGGCCTCCTCGTCGCTGGGGTCCAGGTGGGCCAGGACGTTGATCGCGTTGGTCCACGACCGGGGCGAGGGCCAGGCCATACCCGCTTCGGTGGGGTCCTTCGGCGCGCCGGGCTTGACCAGGTCGGGGCGGGTGCGCAGGAAGCCGGTGATCAGGCCGTAGGTGCGGGCGTGGTCGTTGTCGTCGCCGTTGCCGAGCATGTCGTCGAGGCTGTGCACGGCGAGGTTCTCGAAGCCGGTGCCCAGGCCCTCGAACCACTCGTCGAGGTCGAACTGCCAGTCCAGGTGCATGAGCCGGTTGGCGACCGGGGCGGGCAGGTCCCATCCGTCGGCGGCGCACTCGGGCGGGTTGGCGGCGGCGACGATCGCGACGGAGTCGGCCAGCCGGTAGTCGCCGGTGTAGCGCTCCTGGAGGATGCGCAGCATCGCCTTCTGCACGCTCGGGGCGGCGGTGGTCAACTCGTCGAGGAACAGCAGGCCAGCATCGGCCGCGTTCAACTCCACGGCCCATGCCGGGGGCGAGTAGACGACTCGTCCGTCGTCCTCGATCGGCAGACCGAGGTAGTCCGAGGCCTCACGGACGGAGCCGACGACGGTCTTGACCAGACGTCCCCACTTGGCGCCGTGAGACTCGATCTTGGCGGACTTGCCCTCGCCGGGCTGGCCCCACCACAAGACGGGGGTGTTCGAGCGGACGCCAGCGGCGTAGGCGCGCATCGCGGGAGTGGAGTGCAGAGCCATGAGGTGCTCCTTGATCGGGTGCCCGGTGAACCGGGCGGGTCGGTCGGTCACCACTCATGTGTGCGGGCCTCGGGAGATCTCTCCCCACCCCACCGGTCGGGTCAGAGGAGTTCGCGGATCGCGTCCCGAACCGGGCCTAGGTCGACCTCACGGACCGGTTGTTCGTCCTGCGACTTGGTCAGTGCGGCCTCCGGTGCGTACGGGTCCAGCAGCGGCTCGACCAGGTCGACCAGGTGGCCGGGTGCCCGGCGGAAGACGAACCGGCGCAGGATGTCGGAGTCCGGTTCCCCTGCGTCACGTGCTGCCCGGGCGAGCAACGCACCGGCGGCGTTCGCGGCGCGGTCGCGTAGCGTCGGCGCCTCGCCCAGCAGCAGGTCCCGGTGCTTGTCGGTGTCCTGGACGAGGCTGAACATCCCCATGTCGGAATCGGCGCGCAGGGCGACGCTGGCCATGCACGCCACCGGCGGGGTATAGCCGGGCATCACCCGGTCCCAGGCCTCCCGGCGCTCGTCCCACTCGGCGTCGGTGACGTCCTCGGGCTGGTCGGCGTTGTTCCAGTAGCCGTACGGCTCCACCTGCGGCAGCGCTTCCCATGCCTCGACGTACTCGGGCCGGTCGGCGTAGAGCAGCACCAGCATCCTGCCCGAGGGCTTGTCGCGGCCGATCGCCAACTCGAACCGGTGTGGGTCGTGCAGGCGGCTGTCGGGACCGGTCTTGCGTTGCAGGTCGTCGTAGGCGCTCATCGCGTCGAACAGCGGCATACCCGGCCGCGGGCGGCCGCCGAGGTCGGCGCCGTCGATGCTGCGGACCGCGCCGCCGATCAGCGCCCGGGCGTCGAGACGGTCGCGGATCGGGTTCATGGTGCGCCGGACGTGGTCGACGAAGTCGAACAGGTCGACCCCGGCGGCGAGCCGGTAGCCGTGGTAGATCTTCGTGCTCATCGGCGTCGCTTCTTCGGCCGGGGCTGTCCTGCGAGCCAGGCGCCGGGCAGGTGCGGGCTCCACGCGGGCCCGGCCGGGGTGGCTGCGGTGACCGGCTTCCCGGCCAGGTCCCGGGCGAGGGTGCCCTCGGGCCTCGGGGTGAAGGGGCGCCAGTTCGGGTCGTCGTCACGCACGAAGGTGATGTTGTTGAAGTAGTCGATGCTCACGTGCTGGTGGTAGGTCCGGCCCTGAGCGTCGACGTACAGCGGCGTCTCGCGCTGTTCGTAGCCGTTGTCGTGGACCCGGGTCTGACCGGTCGCGGTCAGGTGCTTGACCTCGACGTAGGCGACCTCGTGCTCGCAGCCGTAGGCGCAGGTCTCGACGACGCGGCCCACGGTCCGGTAGACGGTGCGGGTGTCCTTCATGCCCCCGATGTGTCCGGCGTCGCGCTGTCGGCTCCCCGGAGCCGCGCCAGCACCTCCGCGACCGCCTCGCGGGTGTACTCGGCTCCGGAGAACTCCTCCCACGGGCCGTACCACTCCGAGTCGTCGGTGTAACGGCGGACGCGACGACGTTCGGCGACGATGTGTCGGACGCTGCTCTCGTACCCGTCGCACAGGTGAGCGGCGCGGGCCGTCATCACCTGGTGGATCGCGTCGGCCTCGTCCCGGGCGCTTCCGACGCCCCACGGGCCGACCACCTGGTACTCGACGTCCTCGCGGAAGCCGACCGCGGCCGTGGCGGCGGTGTGGAGTTTCTGCCGGATCGCGGTCTTCGACCAGTGCGCCCGGGCGCTGCGGTGGTTGGCCAGGATGAAGTCGAGGTCGTTGATCTCGGCGTCGGTCAGGTCGAGCCGGATCTCACTCGTCGTGTCGTGGCTCACCGCTCCTCCTGGTCCCGCGGGGTCCGGATCCGCAGCCACACGTCGACCAGGCCCGCGAGCCACACGATCAGCGGGACGCCCACCCCAGTCGGCGGGTAGAGCAGCGCCCGCAGGCTGACCAGGAACACCCCGAGGACGAGCAGGCCGGTGCCGATGGCCCCGGCGAGCATCGAGCCCAGTCCGGGGACGAGAGCCGAGGCGAGCAGCAACAGCGCGGTCGGTCGGCGACGTGTCGGGGTGGTGTTCACAGGTACCCCTGTGCCGCTGGCGTGGTGACCGGGAGCGCTCATGCCCAGGTGCCGCCGTCCCACGAGCCGGTAATGCACCCGTCCCGGTGCCGCCGCAACGGCTCGACACCGCAGTCGGGGCATGGCTGGCCCAGCCACCGGTTCAGCGCTCGGCGCCAGCGCGGGCTGCGCGGCAGGCGCGGTTGCCGGTCGGTCCGGTGTTGACCGGGAACCGGCGCGCGGTGCGCTGGGCGAGACCGCCGATCACGGCAGCAGTCCTCCGGCGGCCACGATCCTCTCGGCGTCGCGGCCGCACGGGCCGCAGTAGACGACGAACGCGTACGGGTTGTGCGCGACCTGCTGTGTCCCGGCCTCGGTGAGTTCGCGCACCGGGTCCCCGCAGGTCTGGCAGTCCAACGTCGGCTGACGGTGGCCGAACATCACGCCACCCCTGAGTCCACGACGACGGTCTTGATGAAGTCCGGCACCAGCGAGGCGTACTGCTCGGCGTACTTGGCTGCGTCGCCGCCGTCGCCCTGCGGGATGATCGCGGCGATCACCGGGATGCGTCCCCGCGTCTCGGGCCAGTCGGTGCCGCCGTCGGTGAGGACGACGATCGCGGTCGGCTTCTCGCCCCGGCTGTTCTCGATGTGCTCGATGCCCACCGTCATGGAGGTGCCGCCGCGACCGGCGACCTTCTCCAGCGACTTGCGGCCCCGGAACTTGACCTCCTGGTGGACCGCCGCGTCCACGTCGAGCACCCGGAGCGCGTCGCCGCGGATGCCGATGCGCTTGGCGATGGCCTCGACCTCACGGGTCACCGCTGCGATGTCGTTGGCCCCCATCGACCCTGAGGTGTCGCGAATGACGGTGATGGTCGGCTCGGGGGTGTACGTGCCCGGCACGACCACGCGACCCCGGATGCCGCCGCGACGCGAGGGGATCTCCTGCCGGTGACGACGACGGTTCCGCCGGGACCGGTCCAGGTCGAACGGGCCGGACTTCGTGGCGACCGCGCGGCGGAGGTGGGAGGCGAGCACCTGTTGCCACGGTGTCTTGGATGGTGCGAGCACCTTGTCGGCGATCTCGACCAGACCACCGGGCACGGTGCCGCGGCCCTTGGCGACGTAGTCCTTGATCTGCGCAGCCGTCGCGGTGCGGATCGCCTCCTTCTCGATCGACGAGGCAGCCGGAGCGACCCCGCCGAAGTCGTCGGAGGAGGGCAGTTCGACCGGCGCGGGCTGGCCGCCTGAGCCGGAGCCGCAGCCCTTGAACACCGGCATCTGCTGGCCACAGTCGGGGCAGGTCCCCGCACCGGAGCCGGAGCCCGGCTGCTGGCCCTGGGCCGAGCCGCCCTGTCCCGTACCGGAGGCGGCTCCCTGGCCGGACTGCTGCCCACCCTGCGAGCCGCCGCCCTGACCGGTCGGGGAGCCCTGGCCCTGCTGGCCACCCTGGGAGCCCTGGCCACAGGTGCCGCACGAGCCGGGCTGACCCTGCTGGCCACCCTGGGAGCCGGGCTGGGAGCCGGACTGTCCGCTCTGCGAGCCCTGGCCCTGCTGGCCCTGCTGAGGCTGGCTCTGCTGCTTCTGCTGCTGGGCCTGCTGCATCTGGCGGATCTTGGCGAAGTACACGTGCGGGGTCTGGTAGTCCGCCTCGCCGATGTGCTGGGGAAGCATCGCGTCGGCCTCGATGGTCTTGCAGCCCGCGTCGCGCAGGTCGTCGTTGATCGCGCAGTCGGCGGCGACGTTCCACTCCCGGTTCGTGGCCGCAGTCACCCCGAGATCCTCGGCGAAGGAGGCGTGGTCGGCGAACAGGTGCGAGCACTCGTGCAGCAGCGCCTCGGCGCACCAAACCGCACCGCGCTGCTTCACGTCAGCGAAGTCGATGTACATCCGGTAGTCCCTGTCCACCGCGAACGTGCCGAGGCCGGGGGCGTCGAGCACGCGCACGCTGAACAGCAGTCGGGACATGTACGGCATGAGGATGAGCGCCTCGGACCGCCAGGACTGGAAGTCGGCGAGTTGCTCGTCGGTGAGCGCGGAGAGGTTGCCTCGGGTGGTCATGCACCACAGGTGTCCGGCACGGCCCCGGCCGCTCCCCAGGCTGGCCGCAGCGCCCCGGCAGCCACTTTCGGAACCGCTTCTGGCCGGTCCGGCCACGACCTTCACGCTCAGCCGAGCCGGTTCTGCCACTTTACTTTGAAACTGGCAGTGGAAGTGGCTGGTCGATCTGAGGGCAAAACCGCAGGTCAGAGGCCATGTAGTAGTAGAAGAAGAAGGGTTCCTACCACTTTTAGATAGATAGATAGATACGTCATACGACCCAGAGGCATCTATCTCTCCAGTGGACATCAATCAATATATGTGTTCTCACATATATGTCCTATGTACCCAAACTGGAAACTGACAGAATCGAGGCAAAACGGCCTCTGACCTGCGGTTTTACCCTGCCAGAAGTGGCTGAGACCGTCTGGGAACTGGCAGGGCACAGCGGCTGACGGCCACAAGAGGGGTCAGCGGAACGGCGATCGGCCTGGTTACTGGACGCCCGGCAAGGGGGTTGAGGGCGTCGAGAGAGGGCTTCTCACGTGCGTGGTGGAACACAGGGGTCGTGGTCGGGCAGTAAGCGGCTCCTGGGGTTGTAGGAGTTCACCCCTCAGGTGCGCGGGGCGCATCGGCAGTGACAGCCTCTCCACCGAGCAGGTCGCGCTCGTGGGGAGCGGCCTCGCCCCCGCCGCACACCTGACCGGCATGACCGACCTGATGGACCCCAAGACCGAGCCCGTCGAGCACCGCACGACCGGGCAGTTGCTCGCGATCCACGACGCGAAGCGCCGCGCCGCCGCGACGGCCGCAGGGCACCCGACCGACCGCACCTTCACCGCCGGGATGCACCTGGCCGGGATGCTTGGCCAGGTCGCCTACACCGGCCCCGACTCGAAGGTCTACCTGCTCGACCTCGACGCCGACACCCCGGCCCAGCGCATGACCTACCGAGCGCTGCGCGAGGCGATCACCGACGCCTACGACCTCGGCGCGACCACCACCAAGCAGTACCGGGCCACGGTGATCGCCGACAAGGAGACGCTGCACCGGATGCTCCAGATGGCCGAACGGCACGCCGACGGAGCGGAGGCCACCCCCGAGGCGCGTCGCCTGTCGCGGCTGCTGACCTACCGTCGCGGCCTGCCGACCTCGGTCCACACTCCGGTGCTTACCGACGCGCTCGCCGTGCGGTTCTGGCTGCCGACCGGGCACGACCCCAAGACGCTCGACGGCTGGGCCGACGGGTTCAACCTGTCGGGGGACCCGCGCGGCCGGTCCGCGATCAAGCGGCTCGTCACGCTGGCGATGGACGGCGAGGTGGACCAGGAGACCTTGAAGTCGCTGCGCGACGCCGAACTGTGGGGAGCCCGGTCCGGCCAGTACGCCTCGCTGTCGAGCGCCTGCACCGCGTTCGCGAAGGCGACCACGGTGAACGACGCGTTCGCGGCGATGCTGTCGCTGGACCCGCTTCTGCGCGAGCGCAACGCCGTGGACGGCACCGTCGCGCAGATCCGCATCCTCCAGATCGACGCCAAGGGGATCACCGCTACCGTCTCCGACCCCTTCCGGCTGCGGGAGGGATCCAAGGTGTTCCTCTTCGACGGGCACGAGACCCTCGACCGCACCGAGGTCACCCTGCGCAGCGTGGACTTCAAGGACGGGCAGTTGCTCGTCTCGTTCTCCAACCCGCCGAAGAACGACCGCCACCGCCACATTGTCGAGGAGGCGAAGGCCAACTACCGGCCGCTGTACGCCGCTGCCGCGCCGTTCCTGATGGTCAAGCGCGCACCCAAGAACGCCCGCTGGGTCCAGGGCAACGACGGTGGCGAGGATCGCAACCTGCCGGTGGACATCCCGGTGGACATCGCGCTGGCCGGAGCGCCGACCATCGACTGATACCCATTCACCGCAGCGACCCCGGCCTGAGCACGACCTGGTCGGGGTCGCTCGTGCATGCCGCCCGCTGCTACCTCGCGTCCCGCGAGGGTGGGGAGCGTTCGGCGGGCTGCCGCATACCTGGGAGGCATGATCGACCTCTCCGACCTCGGCCTAGAGCCTGTCCACTCCGCGGCGACCGACAACGCCGCCGAGGTGGCCTCCAACGACAACCTGCTCGACGACCGCAAGGCGCTGGTGCCCGGCTCGATGCTGGCCCGCGTCCTCTACGCCGGGTTCAGCCGCCAGCCGGTGACCATCGTCGACTCCCCTCCCGGCGCAGGCAAGACCACCCTGGTGGTCGAGGCGCTGGAGCAGTTGATGAAGCGCAGCGACTTCAAGGTCGTCGTCGCCTGCCCCACCCGCCGGGGCGCGGCCGACCTGGCCGAGCGGCTCGCGACGGAACTCGGCGACGCCAAGGACGCCCCGCAGGTGATCTTCTCCGTCTCCGGCGCGGACCTGCCCAAGGGATGCGTGCGCTCCTCCAAGCCCGACCGTCGCTCGATCGTGGTCCGCACCATCGCCTCGTGCGGGTTCTCCGCCCCCGACTGCGACATCATGGTGTTCGACGAGGCCTACCAGGCGACGTTCGCCGAGGTCATGTCCGCATCTGACTCTGCCGACCAGGTGATCCTCGTTGGCGACCCTGGCCAGATCGGCCCCGTGGTCACCGCCGACACCTCCGCCTGGCGGCGGATGCGATCGGCCCCGCACATGCGCGCCCCGGAGGTGTTCGCTCAGCGCGACGACGCGATGGTGCTCCAGATGGACGCCACCTACCGCCTCGGCCAGCGCACCGTTGACGCGATCGCCCCGCTCTACGGGTTCGAGTTCTCCTCCAAGCGCCCGCACCGGGAACTGCTCGACCGGGACGGTTCCGTGCTGCCGGAGATCGCCGCGCACCGGGTCAACCCGGCTCCCAGCACCGCGCACGTGGACACCATGGTCGCGATCGCGGACCTGGCCTACGCGATGGTCGGCCGCAAGGTCCGCTCCCTCGACGCCGAAGGCAACGAGGTGCTCGACCGGGTCCGCGAGTCCGACGTGGCCGTGGTCGTCGCCCACAACAACCAGTCCTCGACCGTGTCCGCGATCCTGCGCTCCTACGGCATGGAGGGGATTACCGTGGGCACCGCCGACCGGATGCAGGGCGGGCAGTGGCACGCAGTGATCGCACTCGACCCGCTGGTGGGCGCGGCCGCAGTCGGCCCGCACCAGTTGAACCTCGGTCGGCTGTGTGTGATGGCCTCTCGTCACCTGACGCACATGACCTGGGTCCACGACGGAGAGTGGGAGCCCGCGCTGCGTGCCGCCGCCGAGGAGGAGCCCGACGCCAGGACCGGCATCGCGGTCCGGCGCCACATGACCGCCTGAGCCGTCCCCCGAACAGCCCGGCCGGGGCCTCGTACGGTGAGAGGTCGATCGCCCCGGCCGGGTTCTCGTCCCCTCCCCCATCCGGGTGTGGGGAGACTTCGCAGCCCCGCCGCACACCTGCTGAACCAGCGCCTCGGTGAGAGGCCCTCACGCCTGTGCGCATGTTGCCCCACCCGACGATCACACCCAGGAGAACCCCGATGAAGCACACCCCCCAGACCGCACTCCGCATGGTCGCGGTCGGCGCCGTCGCTGCCCTGTCGATCGGCTTGACCGCCCCAGCCCACGCCGCGCCGCGCCACACCGCCCTCGTCGACCCGACCAACGACGTCGTGTCGTACATGACCGGGGAGACCTTCGACGGCAACGGGGCCGACATCGAGAAGGTCACCGCGCGCTACCAGGCGAAGGCGAAGCGGGTGGCGGTGCGCGTCGACTACACCAACCTGACCCCGGCGAACATCTCTCCCGCAGCGGGGTACACCCACGCCATCGAGGTCCGTGTCGGCAAGCGGCTGGCCTATACCATCACGCGGGCACCCGGCAGGCGTGCGGCGGTGGAGAATCCCCGTGGCCGCACGGTGGACCGGTTCGTCATCAACCGCACCAACGTCCGCCACGACTTCGTCGTGTTCCTCGTTCCCAAGAAGATCCTCGGCAAGCGGGCCGCCACCGTCACCGTGCGTGCCCTGGCCGGGCAGAGCGACCGGTCGATGGGCTATGCGCTCACCAGCGACGAGACCGCCTTCACCGCACCGGTCCGGCTGCGCTGAAGCCCCCATCCGAACGGCCCGTGGATCCTGCCGACCACGGGCCGTTCGTCGTCCCCGCCGCCGACCACCGGGCCACCGGCATAGGCAGGTCGTTCGACACCCACGCCCCAAGGACCGTCATTACCGTGACTCTCAACCACCGGCCTGCCTCGCGCGACGCGAGGCCAACCCCCACGCCGCCGGTCGAGACCGGCCCGGGCATACCGCCTCGCAGCGGTCGCTGGTGGATCCCGGTCGTCGGCGCAGTCGTCCTCGCGGGCTGGTACGGCTTCCTGGTGAGCGTCTTCGGGTACGACACCGACGCCTCCCTGGTCTACCTGTTTGGATGCACGCTGGTGGCCGTGCCGTTCTCGGCGGTGCACACCGTCCGCCGCGTCCGCGACTATCGGCGGCTGGCCGTCTGCGACCAGGCATAGGCCAGGACATGACCACGACCGAAATCTCTTCGACACCGGCTACTCCCGGCCGCCGTCCCACCCGAGCCGAGTACGCCCTGAACCTGGCCGAGGTCGTCAAGACCCCCGCGGCCTGCACCCGCCGCCAGGTCGCCTGCGTGATCCTGGACAAGAACAAGCGAATCGCGGCCACCGGCTACAACGGCACCCCCGCAGGCGCGGTCCACTGCACCGACGGCGGCTGCCCGCGCGGTCGTTTCACCCATGACGACATCCCGCCGGATCTCGGCAACTCCGGACACGAGGTCGCCTGTGTCGCCAGGCACGCCGAAGAGAACGCCACCGAGTGGGCCCTGGAACACGGCGCCGATCCGGCCACCTCGCTGGTGGCCATCACCTGCGCGCCCTGCGCGGAGTGCGGTCCGATGCTGCGCGCACAGGGCTGGGGCGAGGTCGTCTGGCCCGGCGGCGGCTGGACCCTCGGCTGACCCCACCCCGGCAGCACCCGGCCCCACCTACGCATGTCACCCCACGTCCGACCCAGCACCAGGAGCCCTCGTGTCCGCCCCACGCGCACGCATCGTCCCTCTGACCGTGGCCCTGCTCGTCCCGCTGCTCGCGGCAGCCTGCGGCCTGGGCCCGGCGGCGCCCGACGACACCCGGGCGGCCTCGGCCAGCACTCAGGTGCACGTGGCCACCGAGGCCGACCGGCTAGAGGCGACCTGCCTCGACGTCTTCGCCACCCCGAGCGACCCTGCCGACCGGGCGATGCTGGCCACGTCCCGGATCGCTGCGGCACCGTACGTGGCTGCCGGGAAGGCCCAGGCCGCCCGCGCCCTCCGCGCCGCCGACACAGCGGTCTCGGGCCTCCGCTCGGTCGCCGCACGATCCGAGAGCCGCAGCGCTGCTGCGATGATCACCCGGCACGCCGACGCCGTGGCCGCGGCGACCACTGCCTACCAGCACGGCGACGCCCCCGACGCCGACGCCGTCCGCGACTCCGGTGCCCGACTGGTGAAGACTTGCGAGCCCTACATCGAACGGTCCCGCGGCTGAGCAGCCCGGAGCGAGGAGCGGTGAAGGACTCGGCGGCTGCCGCACACCTCACGGTCATGACCAGCCTTCCTGAACCGCACCCGAACAGCATCCCCCTACTGCGCACCGCCGACGGCGTCGAGATCGTCGACGGGCTGGCGGTGTGGGACTACGACCTGGGCCGCGGCACAGTCCGGCTCCCCCGCGACGGCTACAACGGCGTCGACTCCCCCACCTGGGACGGCTGGTTCGACGTCGTCGGTGACGATGGCGCCCGCACGTTGATGAACGGCGAGCGGGTCGTGACCCGGCACCCGGTCACCCGCGAACCCGCGGCACGGTAGGGCCACCGAACATGGCCACCTCGGCCCGGCGTCACCAGCGCCCCAGCATCACGGTCCTGGCCGCGATCGCGGCCCGGTCGATGTGCCCCACCTGCGAGGCACGGGAGCCGGGTCCCGGCGAGGAAGCGTACGCATCCTGCGTGTTCTGCGCCGGTGCCGCCGACGGCCAGCCAGCGGCGTGAGCACCGAACCGTGGGCAGGTGTCGGCACGGCGGCCTACTCTGCCGCTATGAGCAGCAGGCCGCAGCGTCACCACGCCGCACCGCCACAGATCCCGTCAGGGTCACCGGCGTTCGGCGTCGCGTCGTTCCGCGGCAAACCGGTCGACGAGTGGTTCCCGAGCGGCCCGGGGTACGCGGTGGTGTGCCCGTCCGGCTCCTACGCCACGATCTGCCCTGACCCCGACGACGAGGGCCTGTGGCACGGCGACATCACTCACGCGGACGCCAGCACCGACGACATCCGCGCCAACTCGCGCGAGCAAGCCATGTCCCTGTGCGAACGGGCGCTTGACTGCGAGCCACTCCCGACCCCATAGGTCGCCGACCTGTCTGCCTCTGCTCCGCCCGGGGCCGCATGGCCGCAGAGTCCGGTCCCTATGTCACCTCGGCGATCCCCCGCACACCTGCACGGCATGACCATCGTTCGTGTCCCGGCAGGCACTCCCGACGGCGGCCGGTTCGCCGCAACTGCCCGTCCCGAGGCTGCCCTCCGCCTCGTCGTCGACCAGACTGAGCCCGTCCCGGCGTTCCCGGAGCCCGGCGACATCGCCTCGGAGAACCGCAGCCAGCGGGCCGAGGAGTACGCGGTGCGCTACCACGAGATCGCCACCCACCCGGCCGCGGACGCCGCCACCCGACGCAACGCAGTCCGGATGGGCCTGGTCCGCGCGATGGACACCCGTGGAGGCTTCACCTCGCTGCCACCCGACGACGGCGAGGCACAGTCCTATGTCGCCGACGCCGTCCTCGACGACGCGAAGGTCGACGCCGCGGCCGCCCAGGTGGGCCGACTCAGCCCCGACCAGGCGCACACCTTCACCGACCGGATCGCCGGTGCCCTCTACGACATCGAGGTCGCCGACCGTGAGCAGCGACTGTTCGCGGTGGCCGCAGCCAACGCCCCGGCCCCCGATGCCTCCGAGGAAGCGTGGCGCGCACGCTTCGCCGACGCACCCTCGGAGCGCCGGGCCGCCGTCTAGGCAGCGACCGTTGCTCGGCGGCACAGACCCCAGGTGAGCGTTCGGGGCCTGTGCCGCACACCTACCGGGGCATGACCTCCCTCATCGCGAACACGCCACGCCGCCTGGCCGCGGCCGCCACGGTTGCCGCGGCCTTGGTACTCGGCCCGACCCAGGCGGTCACCGCCGCAGCCACCTCTGACCCGCTCCTACGGAAGTCCGCGGTCACCGCGTCCCCCTCGACGTCAGGTGCGGACCTGTACCAGCCGGTGTTCCTCGCCGGGAAGGTCAGCGGGCCGTCGAGGCTGATCCAGGTCGTGGAGAAGTTGCCGGACGGCTGGCGCAAGGTGGTCACCGGACGCACTCGCGCCGACGGCACCTACCGGGTCAAGGTGCCCACCAACTGGATCGGGGCGCACCGCTACGCGGTCGCCGTGCCCGCCACCGGAACGTTCGGCCGAGCACAGTCTGTCCCGACGGTGGTCCGGGTGAAGCCCGGCTACCGGGCGCCCGGGTCCGCGAAGTCGTGGGCGCTGAGCGAGGCCTACGGCAGCATCGGGTTCAGGTTCAACCCGTGCGAGGCGATCGCGTACCGCGTCAACCTCCAAGGCGCGCCCCGCGGGGCGCTGAAGGACGTCCACGAAGCAGTCCGTCGGGTCAGCGAAGCCACCGGGATGCGTTTCGTGTTCAAGGGAGGCACCAGGTACAAGGGCTGGACCCGGCACCCGGGGCGGGCTCCCAAGGACGCCGGGCTCACCTTCGCCTGGGCGCCGCGCCGCGCCTCGGACTACATCGGCGGGTCCGTGGGCCTTGGCGGGCAGACCAAGACCCGGGCTGGAGCGCAGGACGCCGCAGGCCGCGACGTCTACCTCATCGAGCAGGCAGCCGTGCTGATCGCCAGCGACGTCCGGTTCACGCCCGGGTTCGGCTCCGGCCCCCAGTACGGGTTGCAAGGCACCCTGGGCCAGTTGCTGATGCACGAGACCGCGCACGCCGTCGGCCTGGACCATGTCAACGACCGAACCCAGATCATGAGCCCGGTGATGAGCCGCAAGCCTGCACGCTGGGGCGCCGGGGACCTCGTCGCGCTGCGCAAGGTCGGCCTGGCCGCCGGGTGTCTGACCGAGCGGACCGAGAACAACGGGTGAGGCTCCTAGCGTTCGTCGCCCTCGTGGGCGGACGGCGGTTTGGCGCGTTCGCCCACGTCGATCCGGGATTCCTGATTGGGTTGGGGAGAAATCACCGCATATCCGGACACATGGACGGTCATGAACACACTTATCTCTCGCGGACTCGCCGCCGTCGCGGCCATGTCCCTTACGTTCGGCCTGGCCCTGGTGCCTGCGTCATCCGCCCAGGCCGCTGACGACATTGAAGTGGTGGACTCGCCCACCGTCAGGGTCATGTGGCCTGACCGCGCGGTGAGCATCCAGGAGTCCTACGCCTCGGTGGGCTACGTCTTCCCGCCCGCCTACTACACGGTGGGCCTGGAGGTCCTTCTGCCGAACGGTCAGGCGCAGCCTCTGGTGAACGTGAAGACGAACCACGTCGGCGTGTTCACCCTCCCCACCTCCTACCCGGTCCCGGGCCCCGCCACGCTGCGAGCACGTATCGTCAGCGGTGAGTACCCGGAACTGAGCGACCAGGCGACGGTCATGTTCGTGGACATGGCGCCCGAGGACATCCCCTACGAGCCCACCGGCCCGTTCGACGACCCGCAGGACCAGACCGGCGCGCCGCTCCCCGCGCCCGAGACGCCCGAGGTGGAGACCCCGGCCCCGAAGCCGCCGGTCGAAGAGAGCCCTGACCCTGCCGACGAGCCAGAGGTGAAGCCAGAGCCCGAGGCTCCGACCGTCCGACCCGAGCCGAAGGTAGAGTCCAAGGTCGTCGTCCGCGAGATCCCGAAGGTCGCCGAGGCCGGTGAGAAGGTACTGATCAAGGGCCGCGCCTCCGGCGGTGAGCGGGTCGTGCGGCTGCTGAAGAAGACCAAGAACGGCTGGAAGGTCGTGGCCCGGGTGCGCACCAACGCCCGCGGCTTCTACCGGCTGCCGGTTCCGACCGGGCGAGCGGGCAAGCACCGCTTCCGCGTCGTCGTCAACGCCACGCCCACCGAGAAGGCGGTCAGTTCCAAGCCGACCGTCATCCGGGTCCGTCGCGGCTGACGCCTCCAGAACACCCGCTGCGAGGGCGCCGTCTCCCACCAGGGACGGCGCCCTCGCTTCGTCCTGTCCGGGCAGGATCCGCCGCGGCCAGCAACACTTACCCTGCGAATCCGTCAGTCCGGGCATGAGCGTTCTTGCAGACGAGACGATCGTCGACACTCCCCCGTTCCCGTCCGGCCCGTCCCCGTCCGAGATTGCCGACGGGCTGCGGCTGCTCGGCATCGACCTCGCCGACACCAACGCCCATTACAAGGGCTACGCGCTGAGCGAGGCCTACCTGATCGGCTACCAGGCCGGGGCCGCCCAGGCTGGTCGCAACCGTCGCCTGGTCGTCGAGCGTGAGCAGCGCGATGCCGCAGCGTCGGTGCTGCACGCGCTCACCTGCGACCGGTGCGGTGGCGATGACCTGACGTGCCCCGACATCAAGGGGAAGTTCTACCTGCTCGGCAACGCCGCGGTGAACGCGGCACGCACAGTCACCCCCGACTGACGAGACCACCCACGCCCCACCCAGCCCCGGTGGGGAGAGAACTCGTCGTTGCCGGACACATGGCGGCCATGAATGACCGTGTCAGCCCCAAGACGAGGTTCACCGCCTCGACCCGTTTCTGCGACCTCGGCTGTGGCCGTGCCGGAACAGAACTGGTCGGAGAGAAGGGTGGATCCGTCCTGCTCACCTGCCCCGCCTGCGCCCGAGCCCTGATCGAGCCGATCGTCCCTGCCTCCGCGGTGACGGCGTCGGTCGGTGGACTCCGCGAGCACGCCCCGATGCTCCTGCTCGGCCTCCTCTGCGCCGCGGCTGCGGCCACGCTGGTCGGGTGGGGAACCGGCTCGACACCGAGCCCGACCAGCGCAATAGGCCTGTTCGGGCTCACCGCAGTCGTCAGCCTTACTGTCAGGCGGATGCGCAGAGCGTAGGCCGGGGCCGCCCCGGTCCATGGCGGCACCGTCACGGAGTCTGCGTATGTCGGACCGGAGGAGGATTCCCGGGTCTGCCGCACACCTGGGAAGGTGCAGCCACCACCCAGGAGGAGACCGTCATGGCCCGCAGGCGTACCACCGGCAACCCGCTCGCCGGGTCGCGCAACCTCGCGCTCGTCCAGGCCATGCAGGCCAAGGCCAGCGGAGCCGGGGTGCACGAGGACCAGAACACCCGCAGGGCAGCGGCCGGTGGCCGTACCAACCGGGTCGGGTCCCGCTCCAGCCAGCGCCGAGCCGCCGTCCGCGACGGCGGCTGGTGAGCGGCATGGTCGACCTGACCCCGACCGAGGACCTGGTGCTGGAGGTGCTCGCCGCCCGGCACCGGCTCGGTGAGACGCTGTGGACGTTCGAGTCCCGGCACGCCCCCGCCGCGCGACGACTGGAAGCCAAGGGCCTCGTCAACGTCATCCACGGCATCGTCGAGAACACGATCCGGCTCTCGCTCACGGAGCAGGGCAAGGCCGTGTGCCTCTCCGACGACTACACCGCACCAGTCCTGCGCACCGAGTGCCCGGCGTTCTACATCCTCCCGAACACGGCCGCCTACCGGGTCGACTGCGACCGCAAGCGCCGCCACAGGGGCAGGCATCGCGTCTCCTTCGACTACGTCGCCGACGGCGGGGTCACCTGGTTCGACGACGACGAGGGCGCGCACGGCGCCGACCCGCTCAACCCGGTGACCCACTGCCCGGGGACGTACCCGGTGCCCGACACCTCCTTCGTGCATCGCTGCGACCGTAGGCAGGGGCACGGAGCGCAACCGGTCCCGGTGCACCGCACCGATCTGACCGGCGAAGGTGTCGGCGACAACTTCTACTGGACCGACAGCCGCGCCGCGCACGCCCGGGCGCTGTCGCGCCGCCACGCCGACTGCACCAGCACTGACTGCACTGTCGACCGGCCCGCCGAGTGCCCGCACCCGGGCCCCGAAGACCCGGCATAGAGACCGGCATGACCACCCCAACTCACGCCATCGACACCGCCCAGAGGTTCCTGCCATGACCGCCATGACGACAGGGCGGTTCGAGGTATGGACCGACGGGTCGGCCAAGCACGGCACCGGCGGATGGGGATGGGTCACCGCGGATGGTCGCACCGGAGGCGGTGCCGAGAAGCCGTCGACAAACCAACGGATGGAACTGACCGCCGCGCTGGAGGCGATCTGGGCCCTGCCCGACCGGCCACTGCTGGTGGTCTCCGACTCGGCCTACCTGGTCAACTGCTTCCAGCAGCGCTGGTGGCGCAACTGGGTCCGCAACGGGTGGGTGAACTCCAAGAAGGAGCCGGTCGCCAACCGCGACATCTGGGAGCCGCTGGTGCGCCTCGCCATCGAGGAGGACGTCGCGTTCCGCTGGGTCAAGGGTCACGCCGGGCACCCGCTGAACGAGGCCGCCGACCAGGTCGCCGAGGCTGCCCGGCTCGGGCGACCCTGGGACTCCCTCGTGCTGCCGCTGGAGGGATACCTGGCGTAGGGTCCACCTGACCATTCCGACTGCCCTCGCTGCCGTTCCACCCCGCCGGGGAGTACCCGCCCGGCTGCCGCACACTGGTCGGCCATGACCGACACGGCCACCCAAGAGATCGCCAAGGCGCTCTGCGACGGCCTCTGCCACCACGAGGGCCGGTACCGCGAGTGCGAGAAGAAGGCGACCACGCTGCTCGACTCCCCCGCGATGACCGCGCTACGTGACCAGGTGCGCGCCGAGGCGTGGCGTGCCTCCCGTCTCGACCTCGCCCACGAGTTGCGCGAATCGGGTGCCTGGGCGGAGGTCCGCATGGCCGAGTGGGTCGAGATGCGGGCCGACCGCGGCCCACTCGGCCCGGACCCGACGCAGGAGACCGAGGACGCAGAGGTCCCCGACCACCAGATCTGCCCCGACTGCCTCGGGGGCATGAACGTCCCCGACCACTACGGCTGCTCGTTCTGCGGCGGCTGTGAGTGCCAAGGAGAATGCTGATGAGCCACACCCCCTCGACCGCGACCGCCCGCGGCAAGGGTGAGCACTCGTGGGTGCAGCCGATCGTCGTCGCCAAGGAGGGCACCCACGAGAACACCGTGCTCGCCGGTGCCCAGGCGTCGGTGGGGCTGTACCTGAGCCCGAACCACACCGCGGCTGACGACCGGTTCGCGCACGCCTTCCACGCCTGGCTGTCCGGCCCCTTCACCAAGACGGTCCGCCGTGCCTCCTACAAGGACCTGGCCAAGGTGGTCGACTGGTGCGAGGAGCACCGGGTGCCCTACGAGGGCGTCGAGTACGGCGACTCGGCCGCGTTCGCGCTGCCGCCGATGCGCTACGTCGACCTGCCCAAGCCGGTCGCCCGACTCCAGGTGTCCGGCACCGACCTGCCACGCCGCCCCGGGGTGGCGCACCGTGCCGACGACGAGGACTCCTGGGTCACCCTGCACGTCGACGAGACGCTGACCACCGGCAAGGCGACCGCGCAGGACGCGCACGCCATGTGGGCCTGGGTCCTGGACTGGACCCGGCACGCCGGGCCGTGGGAGATCGAGAAGTTCTTCGACGTGGGCTGGCCCACCGACCTGAACCTGACCACCGCGGCCAGCCTGGCCAGGATCGCCGACGAGCCGTACACGTTCCCGATCCGCGACAACGGGCTCACCGAGGTCGACCCCGGCACGCTGACCGCGGTCGCCGAGGGTTGGCACGCCACCCGGAGGACTCGCTGATGAGTGACCTGACCGAGACCGGTGCTCGTCTGCCGCACCCCGACGGCGGCAACGTGTTCGTCGACCCGACCCTGCTGACCGAACTGGCCACCGGCACGATCCGCACCGGCCTCGTCGTCGTCGGTCGTCTCCGGTTCGTCGCGCCGCGGGCCGAGGACGCTCTGGTGCACGCCGGATGGGCCGAGCCCACGTGCGGGGGTCTGCTCGCCACCGGCCGGTACTCCGCAGACCTGATGGCCGAGTCGCCCCGCTGAACTGACCAGACCGAACCCGGGCAGCGCACGGCCTGCTGCCGCACACCTTCCCGGCATGAGCACCGCCACCGACGAGATTTCGATCTCCCGCGAGGAGATGACTCGGCGCCACATCAAGTCCTTCTACGGACTCGACCTGCGCCGCAAGATGCGAGTCACCTTCGAGGGCCGCCCCGGGGTGATCACCGGGTTCCGCGACGCCTACGTGCTGGCTCGCCTCGACGACGGGGAGAAGGCACGGCTGCACCCGACCTGGCGGGTCGGCTACCCCGACCTCGACATCCCGGAGGACTGGTCCTGATGCTTCCCATCCAGGAGCGCCTCGCCTGCCGCGACGCCACCGTGTTCGTCGCCTCCGACTCCTTCGACGCCCTCGCCGAGCGGGTGCTGGCCATCGTCGGCACCGGACGCAGGATGACGCTGGTGCAGCGCTACCTCGACACCGAGGGGCGCGCCCGCAGCCTCGACATCCACACCTCGCTGCGCCTCGACGACGTGCCCGACGGCGGCGTCGAGCGATGGTCGCGCACCGACTCGCTCGCGGGCCGCGGCCTTCACGTTCATCTGGCGCCCGGCATCCACGGGTTCGGCTTCGCCGCCTACGACAGGGACGGAACCGAGTCCGACGTGGCCCGCCGCTACCACGCCGACCGGCCCCGCAACGTCACCGTCGCCCGCGTCGACGCCTGGACAGACTCGCCCAGCCGCGAGGACCGTATCGAGATCGAGCGCTGGAACGACCACGGCGTCTGCCGGGTCACCACGGTCGCCTTCGAGGAGTCCACGGACGACCGGAGCCGCGCCGCTGCCCACGACGTGCTCGACCTGGCCGAGGCGGGTCGGATGCCGGAGACGTTCTGGGCCACCGACTCTCGTGTGCTGCGCGCCTGCGAGATCCTCGGGATCACCCCGGCCGCGGCCCGCGAGGGTGTCCGATGAGCGAGCCGACGAACCCGCCCGTCACGGACCTGCTCCACGACTATCTGGTCGCCCGGGACACGGCGCGGCTGAACCGGGTCGCGGAGATGTGGAACGGCCTGACCGAGCGGGAGCAGCGGCTGGTCAAGGAGGCCGCAGTGATGGGTTACGTCCGCGGCACGATGGCCGGACGCGACGTGTCCCCGTTCCCGCGCGACCGGGACATCGTGATCGAGGTGCTCTCCTGCACCGACGGCCACGACCTGTACCCGACCCTGGCCGCGCTCCCCGGCCAGCCGGGCGACAACCTGTCCGACGACGAGGAGGACAAGGCGTGACCGTCTACATCGACGACTACCAGCGCCGCGCGAAGGTCGGTCGCCTGGACGCGACCTGGTCGCACCTGATGGCCGACACCACCGAGGAACTCCTCGCCTTCGCCCGGCGGCTGGGCATGAACCCGCGCTGGATCCAGAAGGCCGGGACCTCACTGGAGCACTTCGACGTCACCGAGCCCAAGCGGCAGCAGGCTTTGAGGCTCGGGGCGGTCCCGATCCGGTACGGCCACGAGGGCGCCGGGCTGACCCGCGCGAAGCGGGAGGGCCGGGTCTTCGACCTGGAGGCGCATCGGGCGGCGCTGCAAGCAGCCGAGGAGGCTCGATGAACCAGACCCTGGACGCGATGGGCCGGGTCCTCGCGCTGACCGGACGCCAGACCGTCCCCGCCGGGCCGGTGCTCAACCACCTCTCCTCGGTGCTGGGCCGCCACTGCGTGGTGAGCGGCTGGGCCGAGGAGCACAAGGACGCCGTACGCCGCGGTGACCCCGAGCACGACATCAACATCCACGGCGCCCGCTGCCTGCTGAACTGCCTCGCCGACGAGGGGATCTGCGGGCACTGCCCCGGCGACGTGCCATGGCCCTGCCCGGACGCCGCGGACGCGCTGCGGCTGCTGGCCGAGATCGAGAAGGCGAACGCCGTGATGGCTGCCGAGTCGCCCAGGCCCACCGGCGCCTCAGTCTCGCTGGCTCGTCTGACCACGATGGGTGTGCAGCCGGGCGACCGGCACTTCCACTGGCGGGTCGAGGACGCCATCGCGGTCTACCTATGGGCTGAGGCGAGCACCCGGCCCGGGCCCGGGCCCGGGACCAACACGATCGCCTACCCGTCGCTGAACGAGGCACGGGACTTCCTGGCCGCCTACAGGGAAGCCCGCGAGACGTCCTGGGAGTCGTGACGCCGCCTGATGCTTCACCGCAGCAGGAGCGACATCACAGCCCTGTCACGACTGGGGAGAAAACGGCACGAAGCCGTCCACGTTCTGCCCATGATCGAGGCCATGAGACTCCGACGCACCATCGCTGCACTCACCATCGCCCTGCTCGCCGGGTCCGGCCTGGCTGTGGCCACCGACGCCGCCGCTCCCCCGGCCGCAGAGGCCGCCGTGGTCAAGAAGCGGGTGGTGAAGATGACCCGGGACTTGCGGGTTGCCCGTGAGGTCCGCCGCGGCTACGACCGCGACCTGTTCGACCACTGGGTCGACGCCGACCGGGACGGGTGCGACACACGCCGAGAGGTGCTGATCATGGAGGCACGACGCAAGCCGAAGGTGGGCGCAGGATGTGATCTGCACGGCGGCCGCTGGTTCTCCTACTACGACGGCCAGCGCACCGGGAACGACTCGTCGTTCGACGTGGACCACATGGTGCCGCTCGCCGAGGCGTGGGATTCGGGGGCCCGCCGGTGGAACGTCGACACTCGACGCCGCTACGCCAACGACCTGGCCGATCCGCGCACGCTGGTCGCGGTGAGCGCGTCATCGAACCGGTCCAAGTCCGATCGTGACCCCGCCGAGTGGCTGCCCCGTCGGGCCGCTCAATGCCGCTACGTCCGCGACTACGTTGCCGTGAAGACCCGGTGGCGGCTGACCGTCGACCGGCGCGAGAAGCGCGCCCTGCTGCGCGCGGTTCGCGGCTGCAAGAACGTGGTCGTGAAGGTGCGCCCCGCGCGGGTCGTCATCGGGAAGACCACGACCGGGCCCACCACCGGCGGTGGCTCGACCGGAGGAAGGACCGGCGGGACCACCTCCGGCGGCTCGGGCACGGACCCGAGGTTCGACTACTGCTACCAGGCCAAGGACGCCGGGTACGGGCCCTACTACCAGGGCCGCGACGCCGAGTACGACTGGTACACCGACTCCGACGGTGACGGGATCGTCTGCGAGTAGTAGATCCCACGCACCGAGAAGCGCCCCGCGCCATCTCGGTCTCCGGGGCGCTTCTCGCGTCTGCGGCTCAGGCGTGCCGAGCCAGACGACCGGCGGCCTCGAAGGCGGCCAGGTCCCACTCCTCGACCAACTTCTCCCGCCACGCCTCCGCGTCGTACGGCGCGTCGTCGGGGTCGTACCCCTCGGTGGGGAAGTCGGCCAGTTCGTATCCGTTGATGTAGTAGGTCGCGTCGAGCGTGGAGGGGTCATCGGCCCGGTTCGCGATCTCGGCGGAGCGCCTGGTCGCCTCAGTGATCTCGGCGAAGTGGTGCTCGAAGTCCTCCTCGCTCACCGCCGGGACGTCCTCACGCATTCGTGCCCGGGCCTCGGTCACCGAGATCGGGGCGACACCGTCGACGGCGAACGGGTGCAGGTCGCGGGCGGTGTTCCACAGGTTGCTGCGCACGGACTCCTGGACCGCGTTCAGCGGCGCAGGCGCCAGCGTGAGCGTCGACTCGCCCCGGCTGGTGGCAGCGAACTGTCCTCCGGCGGGCACTCCGGCAGGAACTCGTGTCTCGGTCATGCCGTTCAGGTGCGCGGGATCTGCCGCCGGTGACAGGGGGCGACTGGTCGGACTCCTCGCCGCCGCGTACGCATGTTCCGGCATAGAGGACCCGTTCGCTGCCCCGACCCAAGGAGGACACCGCGATGCAGTGGCCCCAGCAGATGAGGGTGCGCCCGATCCAGACCTGGCCCGGGACGCTGACCACATCTCGTCGCCGGTCGAACTTCTCGGCGCCCTGGTCCGACACTCTGGAACTTCTGGCCCGCGAGATCAAGGCACTCGGCGGACGCGACGTCGTCCTCCAGGTGGCGATGGCCGAGACCGACTTCCGTCTCGACGGCTTTCCGCGAGCGAACGCGAAGGCCTCCCACCCAGGCGTGATCCTCTCGCTGGAGTCCAAGCACGGCCCGCTGTCGTGGCCCTGCGACACGTTCACGACCTGGCAGGACAACATCCGGGCGGTCGCGCTTGCGATGGAGGCGTTGCGCAAGGTCGACCGGTACGGGGTCACCAAGAACGGCGAGCAGTACACCGGATGGAGGGCGCTCCCCGGGGGCAGCGGCGCCGATGCGGACCTGCCACGCGAAGAGGCCATCTCGGTGCTCGCCACCCTCGCCGGACTCTCCGACCAGGAGACCGCCGCGTTCACCCCGGTCGCGCTCCTGCGCAAGGCGCGCGCCGCCGCGCACCCTGACCGCAACGATGGCGACCGGTCACGCTGGGACCTGGTCGAACGGGCCGCGAAAGCCCTCGGACTGATCGAAGACGGAGCAACCCGACGATGACCATGACCCAGCAGCGACCGCTCTCCGAGTCCGGCGCTGATCCGGTGGCCGACGCCGCGAACCTGCTGATGCGGCTGTCCTCCACCGAGGAGTGGCCGATGGACCGCGGTGCGCAGGACAAGATGCTGAAGAAGGCGCGGTTCCGGGTCCACCCCGACCGCAACGGGGGCGACCGCACCGGGTGGGACGCCGTCGAGGAGGCGGCCAAACTGCTCGGCATCCACCGGTAGGCTCTCCTTGGTCCCAGATCGCCGGGGGTCGTGCGCACCGCGGCTCTCGGCGAGGGGCCGCCAAGTCCCCGCCCGGGCGGAGAGCCGTCGCGGATCTGCCGCACACCTGGCGGCCATGAGAACCGTCGACGACACGATCCCCGAGCCGTACCCTGGCGAGTCCGCGGCCACCTACTGCTCCCGGCTGCCGAAGCGGCGCCACTCGCACGGGGCCAAGGGCAAGATCCTGCTCCTGCCCCGCACCGGCATGGTTGTCGTTCCGTTCGAGCAGCACTCCGGCGGCTGGAACGTGGTCGTGATCAGAGCCGACCGAAAGGGTGTCTACCAGCCCGACGGTTACTCGCTGTCGGTGGGCGCCGACGAGATCGAGACCGCCATCGAGCAACGGCTGGCCCTGGACTGATGGCCGAGTCCGACCGCACCGCTGCCTCCCGGATCGCCGCCCTGCGCGAGTTCTACGGCCACCCCACCATCGAGGTGGACCCGCTGCTGCCCGAGCACGCCGCGCTCCGCGCGGTCAGGCACGTCCTGGACCACATCGAGGACGTGTCGCGCCACCACGCCACCCGCACCGGCACCGACCCGCTGTACGAAGTCCCGTACTGCAACGAGTGCGGCTACGTCTACGACGGGGATACCGCGAACAGCCACACCAGCGACTTCCTCGACGCCCTGCACCTGATCGGCGTCTTGGAGCAGGCCACCCCAGGAGGACCGGTGACCGACCAGTCCGAGACCTCCAACGGGACGGACTGGCCGTACCCGGAGACCGACCGGACCCACGTCCCGGCACCGCCTGCAACCATCGGAGGCGCGACCGGATTGGTCTACTGCAAGGCATGTGGGTTCCTGCTGTGGTCCGGCAGCGGGCCGAGCAAGGGACCGCGCGCCAGCAGGCCCTGCGCACCCGTGCTGGTCCGGTTCCGCGGCGCAGCCGACAAGGTCCTGCTCCCCGACGATGTCGACGACTGACCATGTGCAGCCTGTTCGAGACCCCGGGACGCACCTACCTTGACCACCTCGGTCTGAGCGACCACCCGCTGTCGTGGGAGATCGTCCAAGACCTCGACGACGCGATCCTCTCCGCAGCCGAGCAGGTGATCGCCGAGCGGAGCACCCGAGACCCCGTCATGCGGGCGATGCTCAGCCCCCGCTACGCCCTGTGGGAACGCGTCGACATCCCGATCGAGCACGCCCGACTCGGGATGTGGATCGAAGGGTGGGTGCCCCACGGCAACGGGTACACCAGGACTGAGATCAACGGCCAGATCTCCACCATCACGGATCGGTGGATCACCGTCGTACGGCACGACTCCGGCCTCGACCGACCGGTGCAGGGCACGGTGGAGCGCGAGGCGTGGTCCTACGTGCGCGCTGTGCTACCGGTCCCGCTGGACGCGGCCACGCTCACCGAGGACCGGCCCGGCTACTGACTCAGCGGCGGAACCAGCGGCGTCGGCGCTTCGGCTTCTCCCCGTCGGAGAGCAGTCGCTCCTCCACCCAGGAGAGGTCTGCATCCGACTGCCCGCTCGGCATCCGGTCGCCGATGCGCGGTGCCATCTGGGCCAGGTCCGGGCGGGCGGTGTCTGGCGCCGGTGGTGTCGACTCGCGCACCCGACCGGACGGGTCGATTGCCATGTGACGGCGGGAGTCGGGGCTGACGACGGTGACCACGATGTGGGAGGCCCGGCGGATCGCCTCACCACACAGGTCGGTGACCGCCGCCGGGAGACTGGGCGCGTGGCGGCGGGCCACACCGTCCAGGGTGACCCCGTAGCGGTTCGGGCTGAGTCTCCGGACGGTCGCGGGCAGCGGCCGGGGTCCCCGCCGTTCCGCGTGCGGCGTCGGGCTGCCCGAGGCGGCACCCGGGTCGAACTGTTGCGCGTTCGGTACCGGCTGGGTGTGTCCGGATGAGGGCAGCACTGGAGCCTGCGGGGGCGGCACCTCGTGGTGAGTGGTCATGGCGGTGGCCCTCGACGGTCAGGCGCGGACTGGCTCGGGCGACGGCCCCAGGTTGCTCAACGCATCCAGGCTGGGCCAGTACGCCTCGCGGATCGCTGCGAACCGGTCCCGCAGGTCGTCGAGATGACCGGAGACGGTGAACAGGTCCGGCTGGTGGCCCTGGACGTCGATCTCGCCGTGGACCCGCGCGAAGTAGTCGTGGTGCGACTCCCCCGGCGTCCCGATCGGCAGGCCGTCGTCGTCGATGGCGGGCACGTCGGTGAGCAGCGACTCGGCCATCCGCGACAGCGCACGCACGCCGATCCGGATCTCGGTGTCCGAGGCCCGACCCACCTGGGCCCGGGTCTCCTCGGCGGTGTCGAGCAGGTCGTCGGCGATCAGCGCCCACGAAGCCCGTGTCAGGTCGCCGCGCAGCGCGAGAGCGGACTCCAGCGCCCACGACGGCGGCTCCACGTCCAGGTACTCGCTGAGGTCGATGCTGTCGAGCACCTCGTCATCGGCGCCGTCGAGCCACTCCTCGACCCGGGCTAGGTCGACGTCGTTGGTGGTGTCCAGGCCGACCGTGGCCAGCACGTCCAGCCAGGTTCCGGTCTCGGGGTCGTACAGGCCAGAGGCCGTCATCTCGAACGCGACCCGGATCGCCCACAGGTCGTCGTCTTCGAGGCTCGCGACCCCGGTGGCGGGATCGGAGATCGTGTACCGGCCCGACACCCGCCGGGGCAGCCACATCAGCGGGTGCCACATGAACTCCGCCCGGACGCCGTCCCAGCGGCGGCGCGGCCGCCCGTCGGGAAGCGGCCCGAAGTCGGTGTAGATCGGCAGCGGCATCGCGCACAGGATTGAGGAGAGCACATGGCGTGGCGCGACTCCCGACTCCTCGATGAACTCGCTGAATCGGATGGCCGCGCCGAACGTGGAGCGGCACAGCAGCAGTGGCTCGCCGGGGTTCATCATCGACGGCCTGCGGACGTGTTCCATCTCGGTGATCTCGTTCCTGTGTCTGCGGCGGTGGGCGCCTGCGTTGGACCCGACTCTGCCGAGCGACATGCGTAGACGCCAAGGGCGGTGCGTCCGCCCGAGTGGCCCCCGCTGCCGGTCCCCCACTGGGTGGCATAGGGCACGGCATGGCGAACGCGAACAAGCGCAAGGGCGACAAGGCCGAACTCGAAGCGGTTCGGGTTCTGGTCGACCTTGCCCCAGACCTTGCCCGCACCGACTCGATGAGGATGCTCGGTGCCGGGCGCAAGGAAGATGTCGGCGACCTGCGGGTCTTCGACGACGTCGCGATCCAGGTTCGCAACTACGCGGTGAGTTCCATCGGCACCGCCATCCGGTCTGCTGCCGTCGATGCCTCGGTGCAAGCAGCACGCGGCCGCAACCCGTTCGCGCTCGGCATGGTGCCGATCCCGAACGCCCGCAAGGACTCCGTCAGGTGGCTGGCCTGTGTCGAGACCTGGCCCACCTACACCCGGATCCACCGGCCTGGCTTGGAGACTGTCGAGTTTGCGCTGGTCTCGAAGGCGATCAAGTGGCTGCGCGACGACGTCGGCCCCTACGGCTACCGGGTGTACCCGCGCGAGCAGCGGGTCGCCCACCTGACCGGGTCCGGGGCACCGGTCCTGGTCGCCCCGATCGAGGCGTGGATGGCCGCCTACCGCGAAGGCAGGACGGGTCTGATCTACCCGGCCGCAGGTTGAGCCCGCCGCGCACCTGAGACCTGAACGCACCCACGACCGCCACCGCGGCCTGACCCCGAGAGCACACCCATGAGCATCGCGCCCGACCCCGCCAACCAGGACACCCCGGCCCCCAACCCACAGGAGAAGGCCAGGGCAACCCGGGAGCGCAAACGGCACGAGCGAGAGACGCTGCTGCGCCACGGCGCCGCCTTGGTCGCGGCCGCTGCCGCCCCCGCACTAGCCAAGCGCCGCAACGCCCCGCGCCACCTCGGGCAGCACCTGCGTCCGGACAGCACCACCTCGGCTTGCGTGGAGTGCGCCCACGTCTACGTCCACCAGCGTGCCTGGGATCGTGTCGAGGCCGACCAGCACGAGGCCTGGCTCGACGCCGGGTTCCGTCGCGACGGCGGACGCGGCCTGTGTGAGGAGTGCCTAAGTGCCCTGACGTCCGAAGTCGAGGGGTACCTCAACGACTTCGTGAACCCGGCGCAGCCCGCACCGGAGATGGTCCAGCCCGTACTGGTGGCGCTGGACGGAGGTGCACAGCCCGGGGAGGGCGCCCGCGGTGCCGCGGACCTGACCCTGATCCTCGGTCAGGGCCAGCCGCTGATCGTCGACGATCGCGGCTTCGACATCGGCCTGGAGGACTTCTACTTCCCGCCGCCGATGGGCCCCTGGATCGACGAGGCGGTGTGCGCTCAGATCGACCCGGAGTTGTTCCAGTCCGGGGCCGGTTCGGCCGACCAGGACGCCGCCACCGCAGTCTGCGCCACCTGCCCCGTCCGGCTGTCCTGCCTGCGGTACGCGCTGGAGAATCCGAAGGCCACCTGCACGGGGGTCTGGGGTGGCTACAACCAGTACCAGTTGGAGGGCCTGCGGCGTCGGGCGCGGGAAGCGGCCCGGGAACGCGTCGCGGTGCCCCTGTCGGCGTAGGCCCGCGGCCAACCCCGCCTCGCGGGGAGCAGCCTGCGCATGTCCGCACACGTGAACGTCGAACCGACACCGACGACCCGCAGGAGCCAGCCATGATGGGACGCACGCACGCCACCTCCGGCGCGGTCGCCTACCTGGCCGCGCTCCCGGTGCTCACCCACTACGGCGTCGACGTCGACCCGATCGCGGTCGTCGCCGGAACGGTCGCTGCCGCGGGCGCCGCGATGCTGCCCGACTTCGACCACCAGCACGCCACAATCGCTCAGGCCCTCGGACCGTTCACCAAGGCGCTCGCCCAGATCATCGGCGCCGTCTCCGGCGGGCACCGCAACGGCACCCACTCGCTGCTCGGCCTGGGTGCCTTCGTCTACCTCTCCTACTGGATCGGGGAGGCAGGCGGGATCGCCCTCGGGCTGTGGCTAGCGTTCCTGTTCGCGGTCGCCACCGCGGCCCTGCGCCTGGAGATGACCCGGGCCACCAGCCTGCACTACCTGATCTCCGGCGTCGGCGGTGTCGCCCTGGTCTCCACCAGCGCGTTCGCGCACTTCCCCGTCGACGTGATCCCGTGGGCGGTCGGCATCGGTGTCGCGGCCCACATCGCGGGCGACATGCTCACCAAGGAGGGCTGCCCGCTCCTCTGGCCGATCTCGCGCCAGCGGTTCAAGGTGCTGATGCTGACCACCGAGGGGTTCACCGAGCGCACCATCATCGGCCCGGGGCTCGGCCTGCTCGCCGTCGTGCTGACCCTCTACCAGGCGGGCCTGGTAGACACGCTGCGCCCACCGGGGGCGTAGCCAGGACGTCGTCGCCACTGGTTTCGCTGCGGGTCACGACTTGATCGTCCTACTCTGCGAACAGTCCGGTATGTCGGGTTCTCCCCGTCTCGCTTTCAGGAGCCGCACCATGAATCGCACCGCCACCATCGCCGTCCTCGCTGTCGCCATGCTGGGTACCTCGGGCAAGACTGCTCTCGCGGCCCCGTCAAACCCGTCCGCATCTGCGGTGACCAACAAGGTCGCGACGATCAAGGACGCCCGCAAGGACATGGTGACCGACTGGGGCAGCAGAAGTCAGTGGCCCGGGCCGCTCGACATCTGGCGCGTTACCGGGACGGTGGCCAACGGGCGGCTCGTCGTCATCGGCCGGTTCGCCAACCTCACCGCCGCCAACACGTTCGAGAAGACCTACAACTGGTTCGAGGGCGGAGCGGGCGTGGTCTGGACAGACCAACGAGCCGACTTCTCCGCCTTGGTCACGACCGACACCGGCCAGTACGGCTGGTTCCGCGACGGCGAGGACGGCACTGTGACCCTGGGTCGCCTGTACCGCACAGGGCCAGGAACCTGGGGTCAGGAGGACGTCGACTGCACCGGCGGGACCAGCGGGATCAACGTGAAGACTGAGCGGGTCCGCTTCAGTGTGCCCCTTTCCTGCATGGGGGACCCGACCCGTGCCCGCGTGCAGTTCGATGTGGTGGACTACCGCCGGGGACTGCGCGATGTCGCCGGACCTACCGGGTGGTTCGCCACCTCCTAGCCAGCGGGTGCGACGTGTTCGCGCAGGTGCTCGTCGTAGGGATCCAGTTCATGCCGCGACTCGCCCCAGGCGTGCGGCATCTGTCCCCGCGTCTCGATGCGCCGGGGACAGGGTGCGTCTTTCTCGACGGCATGCGTCATGAGCCCTCCGCGTGCGGCTCTGCGACGTCGGCTCCCCCGAACCCGGCACCCACACTCTGGTGGACCGGGCACTCCGGAATGCTCACGTGCACCGCGACGTCGGCGCGGGAGTCCCCGATCAGCCAGACGACCTCCTCGACGGTCGCCAGTGCGGGCCCGTCGGAGCCGTCGGTGAGCCACATCCCGTCCTCCGCCCGGGGAACGGCGAGCATCTCGTGGACCTCGCTGGCTCTGCCCGACCCACGGAAGAGAACCTGGACCCGCAGCGGCCGGACGGCGGTGTCGACCACCTCGGTGGTCACCGGTCGCTCCCGTCGACGGCCCGCCACAGTATCGTTCCGTCGGCGTGCTGCTCCTCGACGACCACCGAGGCGCCGAGGAGCACCTGCACCGCGGGCTGGGTCGGGTCGTACTGGAACACCCGGCAGTCGTCGTTGGCGCAGAACGCCATCGGGTGCACGTTGGGTGCGATCATCATCGACGCTGCCCAGCCGCACACCGGGCAGTGCGGGCACGCCAGGTGCAGGTCGGCGTAGGGCCATTCGGCGGGGTCGGCGGGTCGCTGGCTCATTGGTCTTCCTCTCACCGGTCTGGCTCCAGTGGACCGCACCGGACCGACACTCCATGCACTAGTCGGCCGCCAGTGTCTCCGCGTCTGCCGGGTAGGTGGCCATGTGCCGGTAGAGCGTAGAGCGGGACCATCCGACGAACCGCGCTGCCTCGGCTGCCGTCATGTCGTCCTCGTCCATCAGCCTGCGCGCGATCTTCACCTTGGTCTGTACCTCGGTCGGGTCCGGTGCGGGGCGGCCGAACTTCACTCCCCTTGCACGCGCCGCCGCGATTCCAGCGTTGATGCGCTCTCGGATGAGGTCGCGTTCGTACTGGGCGAGGGTTACGAACACGCCGAGCAGAAGCCGTCCCGTGGGGGTCGAGGGGTCAATGTTGTCCTGCAACGACCTGACCCCGACGCCGCGGTTCTGGAGTTCCTCCACGGTGTTGAGCACGTCGATCATGGACCGACCGAGACGGTCGATGCGCCACACGACGACCGTGTCTCCCTCTCGTGCCACGTCCAGCGCCCTGGTGAGTCCTGGTCGCTTGTCGGCCGACAGGGATCCCGAGGCCGAGTCGGCGTAGATGTAGCGCTCATCGACTCCGTGCTCGATGAGCGCCCGGCGTTGCAGGTCGTGATCCTGATCTGCGGTCGAAACTCGTGTGTACCCGATGAGCATCGTCTCGTTTACCTCTCGACTCTATGTGCGACTGTACTTTTGAGACGGTCCATGAGACACAGATGTTGCCCCCACAGCGCAGTTTCGGGACAGACTCGGGCGCCGCGCCCGGGAAGTCCTTGTGGGACGGCTCCGGGACCTACGGTGCCGAGCAGGGTCCGCCGGTCCCCCGGCCCCCGGCATAGGACGAGCATGTTCGCCTCGACCACCGACGCCTCACCGGCCGAGTTCGTCCACCTGCACGTGCACACCGAGCACTCCAAGCAGGACGGGATGATCACCGTCCGCAATCTCGTCGGGTCCGCGGTGGCCGACGGCCAGCCCGCGATCGCGATGACCGACCACGGGTCGACCGCTGGCGCCTGGCGGTTCTACAAGGAGGCCAAGAGGCAGGGCATCAAGCCAATCCTCGGCATCGAGGCCTACATGGCGCTCGTCCCCGACGGCTCCGACGGCAACCCCGCACTGGACCCGTTCGACCCGCAGGTGCGCTTCACCCAGTTCGCCTCTACCAAGGTCGACGCGGTCGACGGCGGTGACAAGCGCTCCACCTACAACCACCTGACGATCCTGGTCCGCAACGAGACCGGGTGGCGCAACCTGAGCGCGATGGTCAACGCTGCCGAGGACTCCTTCTGGGGCAAGCCGCGGATCGACTACGCGCTGCTGGAGCAGTACGGCGAGGGCCTGATCGTGCTCACCGGATGTCTCGGCGGTCCCGTCGCCGGTCCTTTGGCGCAGGGCGACCGGGACGAGGCGGCAGCAGCGATCCAGCGGCTGATCCGCTGCGTGGGCCAGGAGAACGTCTACGTCGAGATCATGGAGCACGGCCTGGAGGTCGAGGCCCAGAACCTGAAGGTGATGGCGGAACTGGCCGACGAAGCCGGGATCCCGCTGGTCGCCACCAACGACGCCCACTACACCGAGCCGAGTCACTGCCACGCCCACTCCGGCTTGCTCGCGCTGGCCACCGGCAAGGTGCTCTCCGACGAGAAGCGCTGGACGTTCAACGGCGAGGGCTACCACCTCCGCACCGAGGCCGAGATGCGCGCCCTGCGCGCGGGCAAGCGCTGGCAGCAGGCGGTCTCCGAGACCGCACGGATCGCCGAGCGCATCGACGATGATGTGCTTCCGGTCAAGGACCTGCGACTGCCCAGGTTCCCCGTGCCCGTCGAGTACGTGGCCGAGTGGGAGGCAGGCACGCCGACCACGGTCACCGACATCTTCGGTGTCGAGCAGCCCGCACGCCAGGTCGGCAAGAAGGCCTACCGCACCGCATCGGCGTACTACCTGCACCACCTGGTCGTCGACGGGGCCAAGGCCCGGTACGGGACACCGTTCGGCGCGGAGTTGAAGCAGCGACTGTCGTTCGAGGAGAGCGTCATCACCGGGCTCGGCCTGGACGACTACTTCCTCATCGTCCACGACGTGCTCGACTGGGCACGCTCGGACCGCGGCCTCCCGACCGCCGAGCACCCGCAGGGTGAGCCCGGGAAGAAGAAGCCGATCCTGGTCGGCCCCGGACGAGGCTCCGCCGCGGGTTCGGCGGTGTCCTACTGCCTCTACATCGTCATGGTGGAGCCGATCGCCAACGGGCTGCTGTTCGAGAGGTTCCTCGACCCCGAGCGCGTCGGCATGCCCGACATCGACGTCGACTTCGAGTTCATGCGCCGCGGCGAGGTCTACGAGTACCTGGCCGCCCGCTACGGCGCCGACTACGTCGCCCGGATCGGCGCGTTCCAGATGGCGAAGACCAAGCGTGCGATCAAGGACGCCGCCCGACTGCTAGAGAAGACCGCTCTCGGCGACCGGCTGACGAAGATGGTGCCGATGGACGGTGCCGAGCCGTTCACCTTCACCCAGATCGCCACCTCACCGGAGGCCGCGGAGTTCCGCGAGTTCGCGGCATCCGAGCCCGACGCCGCCGAGGTGCTCGACCTGGCACAGTTCTACGAGGGCGTGTCGATGGGCGAGACGATCCACGCCGCTGGCGTGATCATCTCCGATGAGCCGCTGCCCACCCTGATCCCGATGCGCTACCCGCGCGGCAAGGACAAGGACGAGGCCGACTCCGACACCAAGATCGCGCTATGGGACGGCGTCGACATCGACGGCTTCGGGATGCTGAAGTTGGACGCGCTCGCGCTGCGCAACCTCGACGTGGTCTCCATGTGCTGCGACAACATCCGCCACACCACCGGCGAGGTCGTCGACCCCGACGCCCTACCCGACCCCGACACCCAGGGCGACCCGCGCGTGGACAAGGCGTTCGCGCTGCTGCGGGCCGGGAAGACCGCGGGCATCTTCCAGTTGGAGTCCTCCGGCATCACCGAACTGTGCGAGGCGATCGCCCCGACCTCGTTCGCTGACCTGTCGGCTCTGGTGGCCCTGTACCGGCCCGGCCCGATGGGTGCCAACATGCACACCCGCTACGCCGACCGCAAGCACGGCCGCGAGCAGGTCGACTACTCGATCTTCACCAACGACCGTGCCGAGCAGGAGATCATCGCCGGAGTTCTCGACGAGACCTACGGGGTGATCGCCTACCAGGAGCAGTTGATGATCCTGGCCGCGGACATCGCAGGCTTCGACGCGGGCCTGAAGAACCGGCTGCGGAAGGCGGTCAGCAAGAAGAAGCAGGCCGAGATCGACGCGCTGAAGGCGATCTTCCTCGACGGCGGGCAGACCACCTTCGACCTGCCCGACGGACGGGTCTCCCCCGCGTTCAAGGCAGCGACGCTGGAGCGGCTGTGGGAGACGTTCAACGCGAGCGCGAAGTACCTGTTCAACAAGGCCCACTCGGCCGCCTACGGCTACCTGGCCTATGTGACCGCGTACCTGAAGGCGAACTGGCCGACCGAGTACGGCGCAGCGATCCTGAGCGTGACCGACAAGGACGACAAGCGCCGGGCCGCGCTGGACGCGCTCGCCCAGGACGGCATCACCGTGCTGCCGCCGGACGTTAACAAGTCGGGGGTCCACTCGATGCCCGACCCGGTCGACCCGTCCGCGGTCCGGCTCGGCATGAAGGAGATCCGCGACGTCGGCTCCAACAGCCGCTGGATCGTCCACGAGCGCGAGCAGCACGGCGAGTTCACCTCGCTGGCCGACGTGATCGCCCGGGTGAAGACCCCCAACGGTGACGGCGACCTGGTGTCGAAGATCTCCACCACCGCCATCGAGGGGCTCATCGAGTCCGGCGCGTGCGACTCGCTCGGCCCGCGCCTGGGCCACATCCTCGCGATGCGGGCGCTGCTGGCCAACCCGGACCTCGGCATCCCGGCTGCCGAGTGGGGCGCGCTGGAGCAGGCGACCCGGCAGCGTGTCCGGGTCGGGTTCTCGGTCGGCGAGCACCCGTTGAAGACGTTCCGCGACGTCCTGAAGGAGTGGGTCACCCCCGAGGACGACCTGTTCCGCGGAGAGACGTTCACCGCCCGTGGGGCGAAGCCGGTCAGCCTGCACACGGTGGGCCGCTCCGGCAACGGTCGCAACGGCCCGGTGGTCGCCCTCGGGCTGCTCACCGGCTGGACCGAGAAGCAGGGCAAGAACGGAAAGCGTGCCAACTTCACCATCGAGGGTTCACGCACCGTCATGGACGGGGTGATCTGGCCCGATTCGCTCTCCAGCCTGCGCAAGCGCGGACAGGTGCCCAACGTGGGCGACATCGTCGCCATCTCCGGGCGCGCCAAGGTCCGGCTCGTCGAGATCGAGGAGGACGGCGAGGAACGCACCGAGGAGCGCGTGGAGTTGATCGCCAACACCGTGTGGGTGATCGACGTCGACGACCACAAGTCGATGCCCGCGCCGGTCGCCGAACCGGTCAACCTGGCCCAGGTGATCGACCTCGCTCGGGCTCGTGAGCAGTCGCTGACCGCGACCGCCCGGAAGTCGACGAGGAGCACCTCGGAGCCCGAGCAGGACGCGCGCATCGCCGATGACCCGTTCCCCGACGTCCCTGGGTTCGCGGATGAGGAGGGCGCCGCGGTGGAACCGACGCCGCTGCGGCCCAAGAACCGGACGATCCTGTTGCGCGCCAGTTCGCTGGATCGCCTCGTGCGCGCAAGCGTCGTCGACGAGTCCGGCACGCCGTTTCCCAAGCACATCGCGATGGCGACCCGCAACGAGGCCGACCGGGTGATGTCAGCGCTGCGGACCCCACCCCGTGAGCACCTGCTCGGCAAGGCCGAAGGCGTCGTCTACCGGGTCCGCGGCGGGTGCCAGGGCGGCTGCCTCAACGGATGCGAGGTCCCTGAGGGCGCGACGACCTGTGCCTGCCAGTGCCCGGGATGCACCGACCGCCGGTCCAGCGCCGGTTACGAGGTCTGGGTGGTGATCGCGGGGAGCAAAGCCCCCGTTGCCGCATACATCCAGGCTGCCCAGGCATCGGAGACCTGGGAGCCGACTCAGGAGGCTGCCTGGTCGCGCACCTTCGCAGGTGCCGCCGCAGCAGCCACCGAGCCTGTCGAGCAGTACCCCGAGGACGCCGTCACCGCGGCGTGAGAGGAACCCGATGAGCACGCAATCCGACACAGCGGCCGGTCCGGCCCGGCAGTTGGAGTACCTGGTTCTCGACTTCGAGAACACCGGCCTGGACCCCCGGACCGACGCGATCGTCGAGGTCGCCGTCGTCGGCGTCGACCGGAACCTCGATGTCCTGTTCGAGTACGACACCCCGGTGCTCACCAGTCCCGAGGACATCGCAAAGATCGAGGCGAACGACTACCTGAGCGACATGCACTCCGGCAACGGGCTCCTCGATGCGCTCCGCGACGGCACGGATCTCCCGAGCCTGGCCGAAGTCGAGCAGAAGATCCTGGCGCTGATGGCCGAGCATCCGCAGCCGCAGCAGAAACCGCAGTTGGCCGGGTCCGGCGTGGGGCACCACGACCACAACTTCATCAAGTTCCAGATGCCGGTGCTGGCCGACGCTCTGTTCTACTCCACCTGCGACGCCGGGGTGATGCGCCGGGCGTACCTGAAGGCCACCGGTCGGCTGCTCACCGACATCGACCAGTCCAAGACCCACCGGGCGATGGACGACGTGCGCTGCCACATCGAGGAACTGCGGTCCTTCTTCGAGATGTTCCGCGCCTACGAGGCGATCCGCCAGGCCGGAGTCATCTGATGAAGATCGAACTGACGATGCGCCCCGACGAGGGCGACACGGTCACCCTGATTCAGCCCTACCTCGGGATGGACCCGTTCGCGCTGCTCCAGGTCCGCCCCGACCAGACCGACGCCGAGGACGGGATACGGCTGACCGTCGACACCGGCGGCGGGATCCCGCAGAGCGCAGCCGATCTGGCCGCGTTCCTGCGCGACGTCGCCGACTACCTCGACGACATCGAGGTCGAAGCGAACGAGGCGGTCGCTGCGGTCCTCGACGACTCTCCCTCCGACAAGGACGGGGCGGACCGATGAGCCTCGTGGCACTCCCCTACGGCGGCACGTCCGGCCACTCGGGGACCTCGACGTCGAAGACCCGCGCCCGCAACGCCGACCGGTCCGGCAAGACCGCCTCGCGGCAGGACGAGACCCGGACCCGGCTCACCGCCGCCAGGACCGACGGGCTCACCGTGGCGGAAGTGTGCGCCGCGACCGGCTGGCACCACGGCACGGCCTCCGGCGTCCTGTCGGTCCTGCACATGGTCGGCGACATCGCCCGGCTGGCCCAGACCCGCAACGGCTGCAAGATCTACGTGATGCCGCGCTACGTCGGCGCGCGCGTCGTCGAGCCGCAGGGCCGCAAGGCCAAGCCGACGTCTGCGAGCCCGTTCGCCCGGGTCGAGGACTGCGACGTCTGCCAGGGCACCGGCACCATCGAGTACGAGATGGACCCGCTCCAGATGGAACTCGGGTTCGTCTGCGGCTGCGGCGAGTGGGTCGTCGACACCGACCCGCACGAGCAGTGCCGCGACAAGCAGCCCCAGGTAGCGGCGTGAGCACCGGCGCGCTGCTCGGCCACGCCCTCGGCGGCACCGTCGAGCACACCGTCTCCAACGACGGGCTCCTGCTCATCTCGATCTACACCAGCCCCGACGGCGACACGATCACCGGCCGCGTCACCTGGCGCGACCGCCAGACCGCGGACGAGAACTACGCTAACGCTCAACGGTCCTTCGAGGACCGGGTCGTCGCACACTTCGCACCGAAACTGTCCAACCCCGCCCACGACGGGGACCGGCACCGGGCCTGGAAGCGCCAGACCTGGCTCGGCACCGCCTACCTGGGCCTGGCCACTGGATCGTCGACCCGACTCCGACCACGGGTGAACGTGAGGCTGCGCCGCAACGGCGAGCCCTCCCCGCTGGTGGCGGTCGGCTGGCTGCACGCAACGGCCTACCTGCGCTTGGCCCCGGCACGGCGCCGGACCGCCACCTGAGCCGCGCCAGGAGACTCCTCGCGCCGCGGGGAGAGAACGCTCCGCCGCCGTACACATCCTGGTCGACCGATCCGGCGAAGCCCGTTGTCACCGCGACTCAGGCCCGCGTACCTCACTGGCACACCACTGTCAGTGGCACCACCACAAGGGAGAACAGACATGGCTCAGAGCACCACCATCACCGAGACCGCCACCGAGCCGGGCGCCCTCATCTCTTTCCTGTCCGACCGCCGCGAGGTCTCCGTGGCCGAGGCTCTCGCCTGGGAGAGCGCGGCGGAGGCGATCCGCTTCGCCCCGCTCTCCCAGGCCGCCTGACCCGGCCCTAGAAGCCACCGGCTGCCGTCGTGCCGCCGGTGGCTTCTTGCTCGGCATAGGTCGGGCATGAGCACCCCCGGACGAAGCGGCCCGCGTTGCGCTGCCCTCTTCGTCGTACCCACCTCCGCGGTCTGCTACGCCCCGGCGGGCCATGACGGCGACCACGAGCCACCCAGACCCGGAACCGAACGCCGCGTGGACGTCGACTGGGCACGCCACTCGATTCCTCCGTACGCGCTCGAAGAGACCTGCCGTTGCGGGGCCCCGGCCGCGCACAACATCGCCGAGACTTCCGGCCCGGACACCTTCCACCCGCTCACCGCCTACCTGTGCTGCGACTGCTTCACCAGCGTCTTGGGCCCATGCGCCACCTACCCCTACGACCTCGACACGCACCGGAGCGTGACCGCGTGACCGACGACCGCCCCCGCAGCCTGTTCCCCAACGAGCAGGTCGCCGCCGACCGCCTCGCCTCGGCACTGGAACCGTTCCTGGCCGAGGCCCTCATCAGCGAGGAGCGTGCAGCCGGTCTCGCCCCGCTCCTCGCCCACTACGTCGTCGCCTCGGACTGGTTCGACGAGCAGGTCCGCAACGGGATCCTGCACGGCAAGCACATCGACGCCTACGAGACCTACGCCCTCGTCAGCGACCTACCCGGGGTCCGCGAGGACGTGCTCGGCCTGCTGCGTGACCGTGACGCCGAGGCCCGCCAAAAGTGGGACGACCACCGGCGCGCCATCGGCGGCCAGTGACCGAGGTCCCGGTGGCGGGGAGCGCCCGGTACGCCGCCGCACACATGAGGGCCATGTCCGACCAGACCCCGCGGATCCCGGTCTTCTCCTCCGACACGCCCGCGGACGGCAACGTCGGCCTGGCCGACCTGCACTACTTCGGCTGCGACTCGTTCGACACCTACGACTACGGCACCCGCACCGGGGACTGCGACTGCCGCAGCACGGTCGCCGCGCTGCTGACCGCGTTCCGCGAACAGGTCATCGCCGAGCACGCCGTCGGCACCCGTCCGGACTGCACCGAGGAGAAGTGACCATGCCCGACACCTACCGGTCCACGCTGCGCGAGTCGCTGCGCGACAACATCGTCGCCCCGTTCTTCGTCGGCGCGGGATACGACCAGCACCAGCCGAACGACCGCGAGGAGCGCGCCGACGCGCTCGCCGGGACGGTTTTGGATTCCTGCTGGCTCGAAGACCTCGTCGCTGCCGCTGAACAGCGCGGACGCCGTGCCGAGCAGGCGCGCCTGTCCACCAAGGTCGACACGGTGATCGAGGACCTCGACCACCACCGCGAGTTCGAGGGCGAGGCGGCCGAGTTCCGCAGCCGCGAGGGCTGGGTCGACGTCGGTGAGGTCGTGACCGGCCTGCTGCCCGACGAACCCGACCACGGCTCGTTCACCGACGCCTCGCGGCTGCTCGACGACGTCGGGGTGATCGCCGCGATCCGTCGCCGCACCGGCCTGAGCGCCTCTGACGCCCGCAACGTCCTCGTCGCCGTGGCCGAGCACATCGCTGCCCGGGCCATCCGCAACGACGCCGGACCGGTGACGTGATGTTCACCCGACGTGTCCCGGGAACCACCTGGATTCGCATTTTTGCCTCCAACCGGGCCGAACCGGGGCGAGGTTGGCTCTACGGGGGTGCGGTCTACCGGCTCTGCCTCCGTAGCGAGCGCCTCGGCTACGCGGTGGGCCTGATGGTGATGCCCGCCAGCCAGACCTCCGAGACATTCCGCGGGCGCCGCCGCACCGCCTACCTGCGCGGCCTGGCCGAAGGAAGGTACACGGCATGACCTGGCTGGTAGAGATCCGTCGCCGGGCCGCCGAGGTCGACTGGCGTGCCGAAGCCGTGCTCGTCGGGAAGGTCGTCTCAGCCGTCACACTGGCCGCGGCCCCGTACCCGTTCGCCTGGCTGGCGATCTCCGGCGAGGCCTCGGTGTCGGCCACCGACGTGCTCCTGGCCGTTGGCACCCTCGCGATCAGTGTCCCGCTGTTCTCCTTCGCGCTCCGCCTGGCCGGTGCTCGCCGGGCATGGTTCGGCGGGGTGTACATCGCCGGGCTTACCGGATTGATGGGCGCGTGGACGATCCTGTTCCGGGGAGCGGACCAAGTCAGCCCCGGGTCGTGGCTGGGGGCCGCAGGGTGCGTGGCCATCATCTACGCCCTCGACTACGGCTCACCCACCAAGTACCCCGTCAGTGAGGAGCCCTCGCGCCTGGACGCACCGGTCGACGTTTCTGCCCCCTGAACCGGGGAGACAACCCCGCGCGGCCGCACACCTGCGGGCCATGACCAAGACGCTCGCACCACAGACCCCCGCCGTCGACGCCCCCGTCGAGCAGGTTCCGTTGACCGCGCTGGACCGATGCGATCGTTGCGGCGCCCAGGCCTATGTCCGCACCGAGCACGATCCCGGCCCGCTGCTGTGGTGTGCCCACCACGCGGCCGCACACCGGTTCGCACTCTCCCCGTTCGTCGTCCAGGACGAGACGCACCGGCTGTACGAGGCGAACACCGCCTACAAGAACGGCGAGTAACCGGCGATGACCGCTGCGCCGCCCACTGGCGGCATAGGGACCGTCATGACCGACCCGACCGACCGCTACACCGACTGGTCCCTGGACGCCCTCGTCGCCGAGTTCGCCCTTGTCCGCGGTGACCTGGTCGAGCCGCAGGCTCGAACGCAGTTCATCGCCGCTGCGCTGGCTTCCGCCGAGGTCAGCGACTTGGTGGCCGCCGCCTACGCCGAGGGCCGCCGCGTGCAGGCTAGCGAGATCGCCTCCTACTGCCGCGCCCAGGCGACCAAGGCCGACCCGGCAACCGGGGACCACACCGCTCCGACCTGGTGGAACGGACACAACGCCGCGCTCCGGCAGATCGCAGAGCGCCAGGAGACCCGGATAGCCGAGGCGTTCGGATTCCCCGCCGCGTCCGATCCGACGCGGCAGGTCATCCCCGACCGAACCGCCGCGTGACCGAGCACATCGAGCCCCGGCCCAGCCGCCTCGACCAGATCCAAACCGCCCTGGCCGACCGGGCCACCCCGTACGCCGACCGCTGCGACCTTCACCTCGAACGCGACAAGGTGCCGTGCACGTGCGGGCACGTGTGCGGCATGCACGGCTCCTTCGATCCCGACCGCGGTTTCGTCGGCATCGGTCGCGGCCCCTGCGGGTTCGAGGCCCTCGACGCCTGGGCGCGATGGCAGCCGTGCCCATGCACCCAGATGACCGAGGTCACGGCTTCGTGACCTCCCCTGCGCGTCCGCTGCGCACCCCACACGACGGACCGGCACCCGGCTGGACCGCCCACCAGAAAGACGTGAGATCACAGTGACGACTCGGGCCGAACACCTCGACGAGATCCTGACCGGACTGGCCCTCTTCGACGCCTACACCGGACGCGACGCCGACGGGATCGGCAACCTGCTCGCCCACACCGACCTCAACGCCGCGCTGCTGGCGACCCTGACGTCGATGGAACTGCTCACCCAGATCTTCGCCGCGAGACTGGGCGCGGACGTGACCCAGGTGACCGACTCGGTGCGGCGACGTGTCATCCGCGAACTCGCAGCGACGGGACCAGTCAGCAGGTGATGACAGCGGGGAGCCATCACGGCTCTGCCGCACACCTAGAAGGCACGGAGCCACCCGGCCCGTTTCCGCCGCCGGTGCACCACCGATCGGCATAGGAGTAGACGTCCCCGCCAATCATGGCGGACGGCGACCGAGAGCCCACATGGGCACTACCTGGAAGGAACGTGCATGAACAGCACGCACTTCGTCGGCAACCTGGTTCGCGACCCCGAGTTGCGCACCGCGGCCAACGGCAACAAGCGGGCCACCTTCACCGTCGCGGTGAACGAGGGCGAGCGCGGTACCGACAACGAGAAGACCCACTTCGTCAACGTGACCGCCTTCGGCACGCTCGGCGAGAACATGGCCGCGTCCCTGGTCAAGGGTCAGCGAGTCCTCGTCGTCGGCCGGTTCGACTCCTACAGCAAGGAGGTCCAGATCGACGGGGAGGACAAGAACCTCCCGATGCTGTCCTTCATCGCCTCCGCGGTCGGCCCCGACCTGCGCTGGGCGACCGCCAAGGTCAGCAAGGTCGAGAGCAGCGGTGGCTCCAGCACCAACGGCGGCAACGGTGGCGGCAACTCCACTGCCAAGCCCGCCGTGCAGAAGGCTGCCCCGGCTGCTGCTGCGGGCGACGACGACGACTTCTGAGTCGACCGCCCACGACGGGCCGGTGACCGGCCGAGGCTGCCTCCGAGCGCCGGTCACCGAACCCGGCTGAGAAAACTCCCGGACCCCTGAGGGCCGGGAGTTTTCTTGTTCCCCGCTACGCATGTCGCGTGCCGAGGCGGTCCCTCCCTGCCGCCCCGGAAGGCGCACCTCCCCTAGGCGCCGACCAACCTCGCCGACCGGAAGGAGAACCCGTGCCCATCAAGGCCGTTCTCCTTCTGGTCGCCTGGATTCTTCCCGCGGCGCTGATCGCCAACGCGGCCGCGGACCCGCCGCCTGGTCACCCGGCGCCCGACGTGGACGCACCCGGCCTCGTGCGCGCTGTCGCCGACGGACTCTGGACCATCCTGTGGTGGGCAGCGGAGAACCCGAAGGCGGCAGGCGTCGCGGCCCTCCTCGTCCTCGTCCCGCTGCTCGCCGGGGTGGCTGCGCGCGCGATCCCGCGGCCAGTGCAGAAGGACCAGCAACGGATGTTCACCGCCAACCAGCGCCGTACGGGATTCGCCCGGGCCGGGGGCCGCTGCGAAGCCGAGACGGTGTGGTTTCTGCGCTGCCGTGCTGCCGCCTCCCACGGCGACCACTGGTACCCGTGGACTCTCGGCGGCGCCACCACCATGGGCAACTTCGTCGCCATGTGCCCCCGGCACAACACCTCCAAGGGTGCCAAGGTGCCCACGTTCTGGCAGACCTGGCGGCTCGGCAGACGCCGCCGCGGCTACTTCCCGGCACACATGGACGTGCATGCCGGAGACCGAACGCCCCCGCTCCCGCCCGCGTCCCCCTCGTTCGTTTACGCGGCCAGGAAGTAGCGCCGCCAGTTCCGCTGGATCTCCGCATGTTGCAGGGTATGAGGGAAGACAGTCTCCGCGACGAGCACGGGGAGCCCGGCGACCGGCCCCGGCCCGCGCAGCGCCTTCCCCATGACGCGGCCGCTGCACCCGATCCCGGCGCACCGCTGGACGTCCCGCACACGCACCGGAGCGCCCCCGAGCCGACTGGCACCGCGCACCCAGCGCCGCCGACGGGCTACGACCGGGCCGGGAACCGCGAGACCACGCTCGCCGCCGACGCGGCCAAGGTCGCCCGCTCGGCGAAGGACGCCACCAGCCCGAAGACGATCGCAGTCAACGGAGCACTCGCAGCAACCGGGATGCACACGGCCAAGGAGGCCCTCGGCGTCGGTCACGACCTCGCCGGAGCCGCCCGCGAAGAGACCGGTCATGCTGGCCGCGACACCGCTCCCCCGGCACGCCCTGCCCGGCCGCCGCAGCGGCACCGAGCCGCCGACATCGCAGGACCCGGGACCGGCCAGGACGCACGACCGGCCCCCCGGCAGAACCGTGCTGGCTCAGCCCCGACTCCGCTGCCAGCGGGGACGAGGAAGACCTCACGCAGCCGCCCCAACGTCGCCTTGGGCACTGCCGCCAAGCGTTCCGGCCTCGGCGACGTCCACTCCACGCTGCTGATTCCGGGCGAGGGTGAACACTCCTACACAGGAGCAGCGCGGGATACAGCAAAGGGCGCCAAGGCCGGTGCCAAGATCGGCTCTGCGGTCCCTGTGGCCGGTACCGCCGCCGGGGCCGCGGTCGGTGGCGCGCTCGGGGCACTGAAGTCCAAGCGCGGGCGACGTCTCATGCTCGGACTCGCGCTCCTGCCCCCGGTCGCGGTCGCGATGGCACTGTTCCTCCTGCTGTCGATGGTCAGCGGCGGGGCCGCAGCATCGTTCAAGGCCAACGACACCGCGGTGGCGCTCGACGCGGCCGAGGAGGCTGGCGTCGATCCGGCGTTGGTGAACACCTACTACGAGGCTTCGGCCAACCGCGGCGTGAACTGGGAGTTCCTGGCCGCCATCGCCCACGCGGCCAACGGCAGCACCGAGGCCCCGCCCGCCGACGACCTGTCCAAGATGGCCGAGGACGACGAGCCGATCGGCCCGTTCGGGATCAAGTACCAGACCGCCCGCGACACCTCGACCCGCTACGGCGTCGACCTGCCCGAGCCGGAGGTCCTCTACGACACCGAGCAGGCCAGCGAGTTCCTGGCGGCACTGTTCGCTGTGATCCTCGCCGAGGAGACCGATGGACCCAGTCTGGACGCGGGCGTGGTGATCGCTGAGGACGACGAGTCCGGCCACAAGTTGGTGATCGACACCGCCGACGAGCAAGCGCAGGCCGACGCCGACGACGCCCAGGAACAGTTCACCAAGGCGCTGGAACTCCTGCCGGTCGAAGCGGCCGAGACCAACGCCGCCGGGGTGTTCGACACCGCCCGGTCCTGGCACCTCGGCGGTCAGGACTCCTGCGCGATCTCCGGCCCGACCAGCGGCCCCTCCTCGATCGAGGGCATCCCCCAGGTCGCCCTCGACGCCTACAACAAGGCGGCCCAGGCCAGCGGCATCGACTGGGCGGTCATCGCCGCGATCGGCTTCCACGAGGGCAGCCACGGCAGCGCGAACGGCGCCACCTTGTCGGCCACCGGCGACATCCGGCCCAAGATCCTCGGTGTGGTCCTCGACGGCAGCACCCCGGGAACGTCAGTGATCGCCGACTGGGACAACGGCCGCTACGACGGGAACAGGCAGTGGGAGCGCGCCATCGGTCCGTTGCAGTTCCTTCCCCAGACGTGGGAGGCGATGGCCAAGGACGGCAACGCCGACGGCAAGATCGACCCCGACAACATCTTCGACTCCGCGATGGCGGCCGCGTTCTACTTGAAGGCATCGGGCGCCCCGGCCGACTACGACAGGGCGATCCTGACCTACAACAACAGCACGACCTACCTGGCCGACATCAAGGCGAAGGCCGAGGAGTACCGGAGCGCCCCCGCCGCCCCCACCGCATCACCTGAGGCTGGCCCTGCCGGAGCGAAGTCGGGCCCTGGCAGCACACCCGAGCCCGACTCGACCAACCCGGCCCCCGAGGAAGACAGCGACCCCGGCACCGACGTGGGCAGTGGACCGGCATCGGGGGCGTGGACACGGCCGCTGGACGCCGGACACGAGATCACCTCCCCCTTCGGCATGCGCATGCACCCCGTCCTCCACGTCTACAAGTTGCACGACGGCACCGACTTCGGCGCCGCCGAGGGCACCCCCGTGTACGCGATCGGCGACGGGGTCGTCGAGACCGCTGGGACCCCCGACAGTCACTGGGCGGGCCCGAACTACGTGACGATCAACCACGGCACCGTCGACGGCAAGTCGACCTCCTCCGGCTACGGCCACATGTCGGCGATGAACGTCACCGTGGGCCAACAGGTCAAGGCAGGAGACCTGATCGGCGCGGTCGGCAACATGGGGCTGTCCAGCGGTGCCCACCTCCACCTCCAGGTCTTCCAGGACGGCACCGTGGTCGATCCGGCACTCTTCTTGACCACCGCCGGGTTCCCGGTCTCCACCGGCGCGGCCGGATGCGGCGTGGGCAACTTCCCGCCGCCGACCGGAGACGGCGCCTGGGGCGGCTACCAGAACGGGCAGATCCCGCTGGAGGAGTTGCAGGAGTTGTCTTTCTCTCCCGGTGCGTACCTCCGGGCCGACGCCGCGCAGTCCCTGGAGCGGCTCAACGATGCCTTCCAGGCCGAGTTCGGCAAGAACATCGGACCGGTCGGCGGCTACCGCCCCTACGAGGACCAGGTGCAGTGCCAACTGGAGAAGGGCAGTCTCTGCGCGACGCCCGGCACCTCCAACCACGGCTGGGCGCTGGCCGCCGACCTGGGCGCCAACATCAATGTCTTCGGGACGCCCGAGCACAACTGGATGGTCGAGCACGCCGGGGTCTACGGCTGGATCCTCCCACCGTGGGCGCAGCAGGGCGGCTCCAAGCCTGAGCCGTGGCACTGGCAGTTCGGGCTCACCGACTAACCCGGGGAAGGGACACCACGATGAACCACACCACCGCCAAGAGCGTCACCGTCGCGGCCGTCGGGCTGCTGCTCGTCAGCACCGCGGGCTGCGCCAGCAGCGCACCGCAAGAAGACCCCGGTGACCGCGAGCGCACCGGGTCCCAGGTCTCGCTGACCAACCCCTCGGCCGGGTCGGGCCACGACGGGGCAGTCCAGCCGTCGCCCGCGTCCGGCTCGTCGGATGACGCGACGGGCTACGACCTGCACCTTCCTGTCGACATGGCGACCCTGGAGGAGGTCGCCGCCGAGGCAGCGGAGTTCACCGGCCTGTACGCCTCCTACGACTACCGCGACTCCCCCGACGAGCGCCTGCGGGACCTGGAGCGCTACGTCGCCAAGGAACACATGGTGGACCTCCAGGACGCGGTTCCGGTCGGGGCCCTCGCCGACTCCTACAGACGAGACCGGGTGGTCACCACCGCGCGGGTGAGCGACGTGTCGCTGGAGATGGTCTCGTCCGAATCTGCGCTGTTCACCATCGAGGTGAAGGCCACCACCTCGATCGGAGGCGAGGACACCGACACCGCGATCGAGTACGCGGTCACCATGCGCAAGCAGATCCGGTCCTGGGCGGTGGAGAACCTGACCCCGGTCGGCGACGGAAGCGGCGCGCACCAGCACTGAGCCGTGCGGGCGGCGAGTCCACGAGAGGCAGAACAGCCCCGGCCGGAGATCCCGGCCGGGGCTACTGTCGTATCGGAGTCCGCCACGCGTCGTGTCGGGCTCAGGTGTTTTGAATGACGATCTGCCCGACGGTGTGCAGTTGTGCCCGGACCTCTTCGATCTCCCTCTCCAGGGCCGCCCGCTGCTCGGCGTTGAGACGTCCTTCCATCTCGGTGAGCATGACGCGGATCTGCTCGGTGTCCACAGACGGCTTCTTCACGTAGTCGCGGTCCAGGAAGTGCCGCGACAGGCCGCTGAGTCCGGTCTCCTCGGCGATCTGCCGCACCGTCTTGGGGCCTGCGCTGGTGCCGACCGTGTGGTCCCACACGTGGACTCGTTGGGCGCCGTCTTCGAGGCCGAACGCCGCGTTGTACATCGCCAGCGCACGGACGGTGGGGCGTACGTCGATCCGCGGTAGCCGTTCCGGGCCCTGTTCGAGGACGCGGCGGATGCGCTCCTCGAACTCGACCTGGGCCGCGTGGTGGCGCCCTTCTCGGTCGGCCACTGCCGCGGCGTCATCGGAGTCCACCGGCGGGTTCTGGAAGTACCAGTCCCAGCCGCCGTGGGTGTTCCACAGGATCGACGGCATCTGCTCGATCCGCTTGTCCCTGGAACCGGTGTAGGTCTCCTCGCACGCCGCGAGGGCCTCATCGGGCAGGTCGACGACGCTCCAGAACTGGACGATCTGGTCCGGGGTGCGCAGCAGCGGCGGGTAGTAGTAGTCCCCGTCGAGAGGCACCAGGGACACGTTCGCCTCGGGACGCTGAACGGTCCCGAACTGGCCACCGGAAGGAGTGCCCGAGGGCTGACGCGGCTGCTCACTCATCGGTCCCCCGCAGGTGGGGCATCGGGTCGTTGACGTGCTGGTGGTGTCCATGTCCGAAATCGTAACTTCGGCCCGGTCCGTGGCCCGTCATGTCTGCTCCTCGACTCCTCGTGGTCCTCGTATCAGATCTGGGGCGCAGATCCGTGGCTGTCTGCCCCAGAGGTGCGCGGGGTCGACGTCTGCTGCTGCTGCTGCTGCGCCGGACGGGGACCCGCACCGACCGGCTCGGGCTGGTCTGCGATCCATGTCTTCTGCCCGGCAGTGTCGAGCGCGCTCCATCCGTCTCCGGCACCGTCGGCGTCCGGGTAGCCCCGGTAGACCGGCTGCGATCGCCGGGCGGACGGACGATCCCCGGCGGGCTGGCCGACCTCCGGGTCGGCGGCGTCCTGGGTCGGCGCGTACACGTCGCCGTTGGCTTGCGACTGCTGCTCAGACTCCTGCTGTGCCTGCTGCGCCCGCTGCTGACTCATGTGCTCGGCGTAGGCCTCTGCCTCGGTCGCGCGGGAGGCCGCGCTCCGCCGGTTCGCTGCCTGCGCTGCCTTCCAGCCGCCATAGGCCAGACCCGCACCGAGCGGGCCGAGGGTGACCGCACCGAGGCCGACGACCGCCGCGGTCTTCACTGCGGGCTTCGCGTGCTTGGCGGCAGCGCTCGCGCCCGACTTGGTCGTCTGGAGCGGCTTCTGCCGGAACTGCTCCGAGGCGACCGCGTACCGGTCCCGGGCACGCTCCCGCCGGGTCGGCTGAGCGTCCTCGCGTCGCGTGCGGGCCGCTTCGACGGCCTCACTGCCCTCCGGGGTCCTCGCCCACTGGGCAGCCGCCTTCCGCTCCGAGCGGGCCTGCCGGGCGGCCTCGGCCTCGTCCATCGGGTCCAGGTCAGGGCGGCGCGGGGTGCTGGCCTGCGCTGGGCGCTCGCTGGGCGCTCCGGTCCCTGCTGCGGCCGTAGCGGTCGAGTCCGCCTCGGCGCCGCCCTGGTCCGGGGCCCCCGCGCCACTGGTCGTGGGTTCGGTGCTGGTTGCGGGCTCCTCGGCTCCGCGGCCACCTGGTGCTCGGGTGGGGGCCGGAGACTGGTCGGCGGTCGGCTGGGTGTCCTTGGGGGCCTGCTTGTTGATCCGCCCCTTCCCGCCCGGACGGTGGGCATCGAGCGCCTGCTGGCTGCGGGCCTTGACGGCCTGCTTGGCCTTCTCCTGGCCGCGGTTCATCAGGGAGGCCACGCCCCCACCGGCTGCACCGGCTGCGGCTCCCCCGGCCATCGCCTTACCCCAGCCGAGGCCGGAGGAGACCGAGATCGGGGAGGGCATCCGCATCTTCTTGAAGCCCAGGTGCATCACCAGCAGCGCGATCAGCGGCGCGAACCCGGTCCACAGCATCGACATGAGACCCCCGGCCCCACCGGGCATCGTGGTAGTGCCCGCGTCGACGAGAATCCAGGTGAACAGCGACAGGATGGCGAGCAGGAACTGCGCCCCGAAGGAGAACAGCGAGATCCCGACGTACTGCTTCAGGTAGTCGCCGACCTTGCCGACGCTGGAGTTGGGTAGCAACGCCGCGGTGAGCGCGAAGAAGACGAGCAGCATCATCACCAGGGCTGCCACCTTGGCCACGATGATCGCCCCGGCGAAGAGGCCGAACACCAGCCACATCATCGCTGCGGAGATGCTGTAGATGAACATCGACACCAGCCCACCGGCGTTCTTGTTGCCGTGCAGGGTGAGGAGGAAGTCCTTGGCCTCGGCGGCGTCTGCCTGGTCCAGGTCGTCGTCGGAGTCGTCCCAGTCGAAGGCGTCGGCGTCGTAGTCGAGGACGTCGGTGCCGTCCTGGCCGAAGAAGGTCTTGCAGTCGGCATCGGCGGCGTGCTTGGTGACGGACTCGTCACGCAGGACCGCCTTCCCGGCCTGCCAGTCGCAGGCGGCCCAGCCGACGAGCCCCCGGTCGCGCTTCTTGATGCTGGAGGAGGAGGTGAACGCCAGGGCGCGTTCGGCCTTGTCGAAGTCGAACCCGGAGTTGGCCAGCGCAGGGACGGTGCGCATCACGTCGATCTGGTCGACGCCGGACTGTCCGGCGTACTCCTCCAGCAGACGGCAGTACATCCAGTCGCCGTACTCGTTGTCCTGACCGAACTGGGCCTTCTTCCACGCCTCCAGGCCGGTCTGCTCCCACATCGACGACAGCAGCAGTGGGGTGTTCGCGGCCTCTTCGTAGATCGTCTTGCCGTAGGCCTGCTTGTAGTCGTTCTTCAGCGCCTTGACGTAGCGGCGGCACGACATCGGGCCACCCTCGCCGACCGTGTCGGCCCCGGAGACCTGGGTGAACTCGATGGAGGACGCGACGGTCCCGGCCAGAGACGAGACGGTCTGGTCAACGGTGACGATGACCCATCCGGGTGACCCGACTCCCGGGTTGTACGCCGCCGTGGACCCGCCGATTCCGCCGCCGGTGGAGTTTGCCGCCCCGGCGAGCATCACCCCGAACAGGCCGATCACGAGGCCCTTCTGGACCAGCGTCTTCGACAGGCCGCCGCCGGTGCCGCGGCCGATGCGCCACATGTAGACGATGACGGTGAACGCGACGATCCCGACCATGATCCCCGAGGACATCAGCGCGTTGCCGATCTTCGCGGCGGTCCGGTCGACCTTGCCGCCGACGGTGTCGAGGACACAGAACGCGGTGGCGAACTCGACCATGCCCGCGGCGGAGGCCCAGATGGTGTTGCCGACAGCCAGTTGCGCCTCCAGGATGCCCTTGCGCTGGATCCCGGCGGCTGAGGTCATCCAGTCGGATGCCTTCAGCCGCGAGTGGAACTGCATGCTCTCGCTCCACCGGTTGACCGGCAGCGAGGAGGTGTCGAGGTTGATCGCCTGAGCCGAGCAGACCCCGCGTGATCCGTTGTAGGAGCCGTCGCCCTCGGCGACCCTCATGTACGACGGGCTCGACTGTGGCCCGGTGACGTGTTCGTTCGTCTGCACCATCGAGGCGGCGGCCGGTGACGCGGCCAGGGTGACCACGAGGAAGGCGAGTGCGGCAGCCAGCGCTGCGGAGACCCGAGGGGGCAGTGTGCGGGCCATCAGCAGGCCTTCCGGGTAGGAACGGTGGCGAGAGCGCGGCCGGTCGAGGTTTGCTCGTCGAGGTCGAACCAGGCGGCCGCCTCGTCGACAGGAACGGCCCCGAGCACGGGGCTGGTGGTCTTCACCGGGCTGTCGACCAGGCTGTCGGCGTGGTCCGGTGCCGGGCGAACGGCCGCGGTATCGGCGGTATCGGCGCGGCCGGTGTGCGGCTCCTCGACCCGGTGTCGACCGGAGGCGCGACCGCGGCTCGGCTGGACGGGGGCGGTGTTGCGCATCAGGACGCGGAAGCCGTCCTCGCTCAGGTCGATCTTGTGCCCGCAGAGGAAGAACTGGTTCAGGTTCGAGCGACGCTTGTCGTTGATCGCCTGGTAGGTGCGCAGCCGCAGCCCGGTGCTGGTGCGGCGATGGATCAGCCACAGCGCGGCGCCCTCGACGAGGGGGAGCATGATGATCGCGTACTGGCCGATCAGCGGCCAGGCGGTCACGGTCGCCAGGAGTGCGACCGGCGCGGTCCAGACCAGGATCATCCAGACGCGCCAGTTGAACTCGACGGTTCCGATGACGACGGTGCGGTTGGCGGACGCCTCGCGTCCGGTCAACGGCGTCAACGTGTAGAGAGAGTGCATGTCCCCTCACCGGTGGTGGCTGCGGTTGCGGGTGGTTAGGTCAGCCGGTTCCGGCACGGCTTCCTCTGCGCTCAGGAGCCGTGCCGGACCGGGTCAGGCTGTGGTGTTGTTCCAGATCGAGATCCCGGCGTTGGCGATCACGTCCATGAAGGTCAGCAGGATCGGCAGGATGACGCCGGGGGCGGAGAGGATCGCGCCGATGAGCAGCGCGCCCCACACGGCCGAGGACTGCTGCCCCATGCCGCCACCGCCTCCGCGACGGCGGTCCCAGGCCCACTTGATCAGGGCCATGGCCACGAGCGCGACACCGATGATGCCGAGGAGGTTGATGATCTGGTCGGCACCGCTTGCTGCGGTGATGGCGCCCCAGAACTTGTCCCAGGCGCCAGAGAGGTCGATATCCGTCGAGGTTGACTGGTTGCGGGCGGCGCGCAGGAACGGGCCAGCCGCTGTGAGCGCGTTCAGTGTGGACATCAGGTCCTATCCCTTGCTTGGTGTTCCTACGGGCATAAACATGCGTAGATCTGACGGCTCGGGCGTCAGACCCGCGCGGCGTTGCGGGTGTTGGCCAACTTCAGCGCCGAGTCCCACATGGCCTCCGCCGCGTCCGGGTGCTTGCCGAGGAGCGCGACGATGTCGGCGCGGTCTCGGTCGTTGGGCTCGCCCCAGGGCGCGAACAGGGCGTGGGTGCCCTGGTCGTCGATGCCGTCGGCCCAGTTCCGGGCCGCCGTGGCCACCCCGCCGGGGTAGGCGCTCATCTCCGCGCGCAGGGCGGTGACCTTGCGCTGGCTCAGTGTCCCGGGCCGGACGGTCGGTGCGTCGTTGATCTCGGCGAGGGCGTTCCACAGCAGACGACGGGCGTCGCGCAGGTCACCGTTGTGTCCCTCCACGGCGTCCAGGGCCTTGTCCAGCGACGACTCCGGGCGCACGTCGTTGACCCCCAGACCTGCGTTCAGGTCGGTGTGGGGCAGCACGTAGTCGCGGGCCTCGTCGGTCTCGTAGGCGTCCATCGAGATCTCCATCTGCCCTGCGAAGCGACGGAAGTTCTTGCTCGGCTGGTGCCGCTCGTCGGGCCAGGTGTCGCGGATCGTCTGCGCGATCGCGTCCTTCTCCCGGCCGCTCAACTGGCGGCCCTTGGCTGCCTCTTGGCGGCTGACCTCGTCCCGGAACAGCACCAGGGCCTTGCGGTCCTCGGCCCGGACGCGGGATCCGGCGCTCGCGGCGATGTTGGATGCTGCCCGGTGGATGTAGCCCTGCGGGGACTTGATCTCGTGCCCGTTGGCCTGGGCCTCCAGGTAGGCGAGCACCGCGTCCTGGGCGACGTCGTCGGTGTCGATGGCGCCCCCGGAGCGGTCCCGGGTGCCCTTGCGTTCGGCCCAGTGACGGGCGGAGTGCTCGGCCATGTCGAGCAGCGCGGCGAAGCGCTCGTGGTCGGCGGCCTCATCCTCGTAGACGTCGCCGTAGGCGACGGTGTCCGGCGCGACCAGCGCCACATCGGCCTCGGCGTGGACGGACGCTGCGAACTGGCCGCCGGTGGGGACACCTGCGGCGACACGCGACTGTGTGATGCTCATGCCGCTTGGGTGCGCGGGGTCTTCGCGCAGTGACATGGATCGCGGGCATGACTTTGAGGCCCTGCCTCGGTGAGGTCAGGGCTGGTGGTGGGCCGCTAGTCGAAGTCCTCCAGGTCGCCTTCGTCCGGCGGCGCCTCGTCGGTGGGCACCGGGATGGCCGGTGCGACGACCGTGGAGTCCGGCGTGGCCCCGGGCGACTGCGGGAGGACCGTCGGTTCAGGGCCGGTCTCTGTCTCTGGATCGGCGTCTTCGTCGGGCTTCTGCTTCGCCGCGATCGAGGCCTTGACCGGCTTGCCGGTGCAGCGGAGCGTCACCTTGCAGCGGGTCGGGGGCGCACCTCCTTGGAGGAGTACCCAGGCCTGGCACTCGGGGCAGACAGCGACGGTGAGCAGCGGTGCGGTGCGCACCAGTCGCAGGACGTAGTCGGTCGAGGCATCGGCAAGCAGGTCGGACTCCTCGGCGGTGATGTCGACCTGGGCCAGCAGCGCCAGGGTGCCGGGGTCGTCGGCGTTGATGGCCCTGACCAGGTCGCCCCACGTCTTGTGCTTGGTGTGGCGCACGACGGCCAGGCCGAGGGACACGGCCTGGGCCAGCCTCGGGTGGTCGGCGGGCACGTCGAAGCGCACACGCTTCGGTGCCTTGGTGATGCTCACGGTGGGTCCTATGCCGTCGGTGGTGGGGTCGGGAGCCTGGCGCTCTGGATGGTCGCGCCGACCGGGGTCAGTTGACGCAGCCGCGGAGCACGCGACGCATGGCGTCCTTCTCGGCTGGGGTGACCCACAGGCCGTACTTGGCCTTCACCGCGATCTGCCGGGAGACGTAGGCGCACCGGAACGGCTTGTTCGGCGGCAGCCAGGTCGCTGCGTCCGCGTCGCCCTTCTGCCGGTTCGCTCCGGCGTCGACCGCGAGCAGGTTCAGCGGGTCGTTGGCCAGCGCCGCCCGCTTGGCCTCGGTCCAGCCGGAGGAGCCGGTCACCCAGGAGTTCCCGAGGGCGACGACGTGCTCGGCGTCGACAAGGTTCCCGTCGCCGTAGACGAAGTAGATGTCGGTGCCGGTATAGGGGTCGGCCAGGTCCCCGGAGAGCACCTTGCAGCCGTCGGCGCGTTCACCGGTCAGGTCACGGCGGAGCAGGTCGTTGCGGGTGTCGCAACCGTTCCCGGTCCACGAGAAGTTGCCCGCGTCGTCATCCCAGGGGGCACCGAACTGGTCGCGGTCGTACCCGGTCAGCGGAGCCCTGCCCTTGGCGGGGAGCGCGGTGAGCACGGCGAGGGCGTCGCGGTAGTCGGACTTGGAGCCGTAGTCGTAGGGGCTGGCTGCACCAATGTCGGGCTGCTTGAAGTCGATGGCTCCCGCGTCGGCCCCGAACCCGTCGAGCATGTCGTCGAGCGCGGTCCTGGCGCGTGCGCGGTTCTCGTCGCTGAGCGCGTCACGGAACGGCTCGGCCACCGTCCAGACCTCGGTGATCAACTGGTCCTGCTGCTCCGGTGAGCCGTCCTTCAACTCAACGATCCGCTCGACGCCGGGCAGGGTCCACCAGTCGGCGCGAGGCAGGTCCAGCGCCCGGGTGAACACCCCGGTGAGACCGAGTGCGTTGGAGTACCCCCACAGCAAGATCAGCAGGGGGACGACGATGACGAGTCGGAGCAGCCTCATGCCCATGTAGGTGTGCGGCAGAGCCGGTGAGCGCTCCCCAGGGGCGCTCTGGTGCGGCGCGGCTAGAGGTCTACGTCGCTCTCTTGGTGTGGCCGTGCGGCGAACTGGCCGCCGCGTGGGGTCCCCTTGGGCTCCCGGGCCTGGGCACCGCCGGTCGCGGATGACTTACCGCGCCGGTCACGTCGGCGACGAACCTCGGAGATGACGGCCTGGCAGTTGACCACCATGTCGTCGTAGCCACCGTGCATCTCCAGCATGTCCGCGCCATACACGTCGCGGACCATGTCGGCCATCACGACCGGGTCCTCGATCCGCAGCGACTCCACCAGCACGAGGATGTCGGGCAGGTCCCGGGACCGGGAGGCCACCAGTTTCATCGCCAGCAGGTGCTCGTCGGGAGCAACGTGCCGGGCGAGGCCGGGCTGGACCGGGGGTTGCTGGGCTTCGGCGGGGCGCGGCGGCACCCAGGCACGGGCGCTGCTGTTGAGCCAGTCCGGAGGGAGCCCGCGTTCGGTGGCGATCTCGCGGGCCACGTCCTGGACGTCGGCCTCAGGCACGTAGATCGCGTCGATGTCGACGGTGCGACGCTCACTGTGGTCGCGCAGCGCGATCGCCGCGCCACCGACGACATAGATTGACGCAGCGATGCCTCGGGCCCTCAGCCGCTCGCCCAACTCGTTGAGCAGGGAGTCGATCTCCTTGGGCCCGAACTCGATCATGCCGTGGCCAGGTCCTTCTCAGCGATGAAGACGTTGCTCTCAGCCAGCCACCGGGGCGTCCGCTCGCGGGTGCCGTCCTCGCCGAGGAACGGGTTGGCCCTCAGCCACGGCCGTGCGAGCCGGGCGTGCTCGGTCCACGTGGGACGGGTGTGCGACCCAGCCTCCATCTCGTGGCCGATGATCGCCTTGAACAGCGTCTCGTAGCGCTCGTCCTTGATGCGACTGGACCGGTGCGTCCAGGCAGGAAGCGCGCCCGGGGCGTGGGAGCAGAGGCTGCGCAGATGGTCACGCCCTTGGACGACCATCTTGAACGCCCACTCCTCGTCGCCAGCGTCGAGCGCCCTGTTGACCGCCTGGGCGGTGCTCTCTGCGGTCATCAGCCCGTTGGCGCGGGCCTGGGCGAGCGCGTCACCGAACCGCAGCGCGCGCAGGTAGATCGCGGCTGAGGGGACGGTCTTCCCGGACAGGTAGGTCGACAGCCGAGCCGGTGAGGTCCCGATCGCGCGGGCGAAGGCAGCCTGGCTCAGCCCGCTCGCCTCGACGGCGCCCCGCAGGCTGGTGGCGATCTCCTCGCGCTCGGCGGCTTCGGTAATCATGGCTCCAATGTTATCAAATCCGATAATGCCCTTGGGTGTGCGGATGCGCCCCGCCTGCTCCCCGGCGAAGCAGACGGGGCGCCCAGAGAGCCAGACGCCCCGTCGTGTGGTCAGAGTTCGATGCCGCGCTCGTCGAGCAGGTCCCGCATCGCCTTGATCCGCATCTCGTCGCGCTCGGCCTGCCAGGCGCGTGCCTGCTCGGACTTGCTGTCGGACAGCGCCCGGTGGCGGGCCACAGCGGCCTGGTACTCCGACTCGGCCTTGTCGCGCTTGGCTCGCCAGCCGTCGAGGTTCCTGCTGTCGTACATCGCGGCCTTGACCCGCTCGTACTTGACCCGGGCGCGCTCCTTGGCGACGTAGGCCCTGTCGCTGTCGTCGGAGGTGTCGGGGACGCCGGTGAGCGCGTCGTAGGTCGCTTTGGAGACCCGCGTCACGCGGCTGCCCTCGAACTGGACGCTGTAGGTGACCTTGTCACCGTCGACGTAGGGCTTCTTGCCGACCACCCCGACCCGGGCGAGGTGCGCGCCGAGTGACTCTGTGGTGGTGGTGCCGTCGTCGTTGTGGAACCGCCAGACCTTGCCCAGTTCGCTGCGGGCCCGGTCTGCCTGGGCGGCGGTGAGACCGGAGTAGTCGATGCCGATCGCCTCGCCGTGGAGCGGGTCGACGGTGTCGGGTGCGTAGACCCAGGGACGGTCGGGGCTGAGGTTCTCGATCCCGGTGACGTCGAGGTGCCGGTTCGGGTCGACGACGATCTGCTTGCCCCACATGCTGTCGTGGATGACCTCGTCCCGGGGCACCAGGAAGTGCCGCTCCTCGCCGGTGGCGTCCTTGCGGGCCCTGGTGACGGCGAAGCCGGTGGGGATCCAGGCGGCGTGGGTGTCGCCGTTGCCGAGGGTGACGAAGTCGTCGGCGTGCGCGGCGCGGAAGGCGGCCTTGTCTGCGGCCTTCTGCTGGTCGCGGCGGACGTAGGACTCCTCGGCCGTCACCGTGGTGCCGGTGGCCTTCTCGTACTGGTCGGGGAACCAGTTCTTGACCGTGCCGGTGCAGGCCTCGCGGATCGCGTCGTGGTCGCCGCCCTGGTAGTGCGGCATCACCTCGGGGTGGTACATCCCGACGATGGCGGCCTCGCAGTCCTCCTCGTACCAGCCGGAGTTGTTGCGCAGCGCGGGCGGGATGAGCGCGTTGCGCTCCTTGGAGACCTTGATCCCGCCGTGCCCAGCGGTGCTCACCTGGACGATGCCGGGTGCGACGTGGTGGGCGGTCTGCGCTGCACCCCACGGGGTGCGCGAGTCTTCGCGGACGTTGGAGACGTCGCCCCACTTCGCCTGCTCGGCGTAGCGGCGCTCGTACTCGGCCTCGACCCTTGCTTCGGCGAGGAGGTCCTCGTCGAGGGCCAGGTCGGACTCGGCGTGGCTGGTGGCGGCGAACTGGCCGCCGACGGGGATGCCCTTGGGCTGGCGGGCGCGGAGGTCTGTGCTCATGCCTGACAGGTGCGCGGGGAGCGTCGCCGTCGAGGTCCGCGGTCCTGGCCGCCCGTTCGAGCGACGCCGGTTGTCAGATTCTCGATAACCCGGGTGCCGATAGTGGCTGGGCCGCGGTCCCGGGGACTTCCTCCGCCGATACTGCGGGCGCAGTCCCAGCCGCAACGTGACCGAGGAGCCTCATCATGGTCTGCACCACCACCGTCCGCGACCTCCGCGCCGGGCAGGTCATCTCTCTGCCCGGAGCAGGCCAGGACGACCCTGCCGTCGTGCATGCGATCTCCGAGCCGAGCGGGGTGCGGTTCCTGATTCTGGCCGATCTCTACGACGGCGAGCCGGTCGGCGGCAGGCTGTGTCTGGGTCTCGACCGGTCGGTGGTCGTGCACGAGGTCGCTGTTTGTCACCACTCGTACCGCAACACCTCGGACGCGGCCGTGCCGGTGGCCTACGGACGTCGCACCGAGACCGTCGAGCCGGGCACGACGGTGCACTACACCGGCGCGGCGAATCCCCAGGCGTTCCCTGAGGAAACCTTCGAGCACTCGGTGCGGCCGGTGGAGGTGGTCAGGGAGCAGTGGCCGCTGTGAGCCGGAGGCCGCTCACCGGCCGGTTCCCGCCGATGCCCGGTGGGCGGCGCAGTAGTCGGCGACGGCCTCCTCACGTGTGGCCCGCAGCGGCCCGCCGAGCCTCGATCGGTAGCCACGGGGCCCTGCCTCGTCGAACCTGCCGACGACGGCGGCTGCGTCGGCGCCGTGGACCCTGTCGCAGTCGGAGCAGGTGGGTCCGACCTTCGAGTGCGTGGTTGTACGCGGGCTCCATGGTCGGGTCGCGGGCGCAGATGCGGTCAGGTCGACCTCGGACTCGGCATGGCTTGCGGCGGCGAACTGGCCGCCCGGGGGTGTGCCTGCGGGCTGACGGTTCGCTGGGGCCATCTCACTGCTCCCGGTCGCGTCGCTGACGCCGGGCCGCCGGGCCGTGGTCACCAGGGGCGGGGACCCGTTTCCAGGACGCCTGCCGCAGGTCGGAGGTGGTCTCCTTGCCGGTGGCGATGTCGCGCAGCATGTACTCCGTGTCACCGGTCTCGCCCCACACCACGCTCTCGCCGTCGTGGCCGAGGATGCTCTGCGCCTTGCGCTTGCCGATGACCTCGTACGCGTTGTCGCCGTGCATCGGCGAGGACCAGATGACGTTGTCGCCGACCTTCGCGCGGCCGTTGGCGACGCGTGGGTCGTCGGGGACCAGCCCGGAGATGTTCAACGGTTGCGAGATACGGGTGAGCATTCGGGTCGCCTCGCTCCGGGCCGCGTCGTACGCCTCGGTGCCGGGTTCGGCGATGTTGCGCGCGATCCGGTCGACGTTGATCTCGAAGTCGTCGGGGTCGGTCAGGTCGGTCTCGTCGAACGGCACCGGATCGCTGTGGTTGTAGATCGCGTCGGCCTTGGAGCCGTCGGGGTGCCCGTCGACGTAGACGAACACCTCACCCCACCGGTTGGAGACGCCGGTGATCAGGCCCTCGGCGATCCGGTCGCCCGGCTTCAGGTCGCGGGCCGCCTTGTGCGTCGCCGCGGGCGCGTTGAGCACCAGGTCGGCCTCGGCACGGCCCGATGCGGCGAACTGACCTCCGGTCGGGGTGCCCCTGGGCTGGCGGGACCGGCTACTGGACGTGGGGTCTGGGCTCATGCCCGGTGGGTACGCGGGAGCCGGGCCTACTGCTCGGTTGCTTGGCGCTCGGCAGCAGCAGTCCGGCTCAGGGCGTACTCAGCGGTCCTGGTCGCGGCCGCCTTGGTCTTCAGGTAGTCGGTGGGCTCGCACTCCGGGTTGCCCGCGCCGGGGTAGCCGCGGACGTAGGCGACGCCCGCCCATCCGGGACCACTGACCAGCGAGGCGATGTCGTCGATGCGCTGCGGGTCACCGGAGGCGGCCGCGTCGTCGATCAGCGCGCGGACGTGCCGTTCTGCGTCGACACGGTTCATCGCCAGCGTCGGCGCGAGAGCCTCGCGGGCTGCTTCCTGCGCACGGGCAGCGTCACGGGCGGCGAACCTGGCCGCAGCCGCCTGGGCCTCGGCCTCGTAGCGGGTTCCGCGCAGGGACGCGTTGCGCTGCTCCTCGTAGTCCGGACCCAGGCCCCGTTCCGCAGGCGGATTGAGGGTCAGGGCGGACTCGGCCTTCGCGGTGGCGGCGAACCGGCCGCCGGTCGGGGTGCCCTTGGGGACTCGGTTCGGCTGGCCGATCTGGTCGCTCATCGGGAGGTCTCCTGGCGCTGGTCGATACGGGTGACGGTGCCGTCGAGGGCGACGTGCGCGACGGGGGTGCCTGCGGGCGGGCTCCACGGAAGGACCGGCTGCTCGGCCGGTCGGTCCCACGCGGTGTCCTTGTAGGTGGCGATCCGGCCCGACGGGGTCTGCACGACGGTGTGGCCGTGCCAGTGGTCGCGGTCGGTCACGTAGGTCATCGCCGCGTAGTGCTGGCCCTTGAAGTCGGCGGCAGCCTCGACGGCCCGGTCGATGGCGGCCGTGTCCAGGGTGGACACGTCGGCGGAGTAGTCCAGCGCCGGTCCGGTGCGGCCCTCCTGGCGCAGTTCGGCGGCCCGGTAGGTGCGGAACTCGCGGGCGGAGCGGGCGATGTCCTCGACGTAGCCGTCGTCGATGCGGGCGAGGAAGGCACGGGTCTCGTCGTGGGTCGGGGCGTTCACGATGTGCATCTCGCAGGCGGCCTCGGCGACCATCTCGTGGCTGTTGATGCCGTGCCGGGCCGCGGCCTGGGCGGCGTGCAGCGGGATGGCCTTGGGCAGGTAGATGTCGCGGGCCTGGCCGTCGGCGAGGAGCCCCACGGCGTAGAACTCCGAGAGGTCGTCGCGGGCGGTCGCGGTGATGGTGGCGCTGCGCCAGGTGCCGTCGCGCGGGTCCTCGAACCCGACCTTCGTCCCGGGCTTGCCGGGGTGCCATGGGACCTGGCCGTACCGGTCGGTGCGGATCCGGCCGCGGTCGCAGTAGCCGCAGCCGGGCTGCTCGCGTCGGGCCGGGTCTGAGGCGCAGTCCGCGCACGCGACGATGCGGTGCGCGCCGGGCGGCAGCCACTCCCCGGTCTCGGCCAGTGCGACACCGGACTCGTTGCGGGCGGTGGCGGCGAACTGGCCGCCGGTAGGAGTCCCTTTCGGGACTCGGTTGGGCTGGCGCGTCTCGTCGGTCATGACGTCCTTCGTTCGATCCAGGCGAGCACCTCGCCGAAGGTTCGGCCGTCGATCTTCCATGACGGCTCGCCGCCGTGGAGGTCGATCCCGGCACCGCCGGGGTGCTCGCGCAGGGTGCGGGCGTGGTAGTTCGAGACGTGCTGGCCGTTGCGCTCGCCGTCCTCGTCCGGGTTGCCGATCATCGGGGCCATGTCGGGGTAGCGCGCGTCGAAGAACATCACCAGGTCATCCTGGGCGACGAGGCTCCCGTCGCGTCCCCACTGCTGGCCGCGGCGGACGATGCGGGCCCGGAACGGGATGCCGTTGGCGGCGGTGAAGTCGCGGGTGTCGAGGATTTTCTGGGTCAGCGCGTCTCCTCCGGCCTCGATCTGTTCGACACGGAACGGGCCGTGTCCGGCGTTGAGGCGGGCCTGGGTGGCGTAGTCGGCCGCGGCGTACAGCACGCCGGTGTGGCGGTTCAGGAGGCTCTCACCGGGCCTCGGTACCTCGTGGGCCGGGATCTCGCTGGCGGCGCGCCGGGCGGTCGCCTCGAAGTGCGCGGCGACCTCGGCGTAGCGGGCCTCGCGCTCGAAGGGCGGGAGCATCTCGACGTTGCGGGTCTCTAGGTGCCAGTCGTTCTCGACGGCCGCGCGGGCGTCGGCGTAGTCGTCGCGGTCCATCGCCGCGAGCACCTCGCTGCGGGGCCGGTAGACGTGAAGGTCCGGGTAGGCGTCCTGCGGTCCGTGAGGACCCCTTCCGCAGCCCCAGCAGGGGTCGGTCGCCGCGGACGCGGCGTCGAGGGTCACTTCGGCTTCGTTGCGCCCGAGGGCGGCGAACTGGCCGCCGGTGGGCACGCCAGCCGGAACACGGGTGTCGGTCATGCCTGGCAGGTGCGCGGGGTGGGCGTGCGGTGCGGGCTCAGGAGACGACCTGGCCGACGAACGCCGACTCGGGGTCGCGGCCCTCGAACGCGCCGAGGTCGACCCACTGCCCGAAAATGCGCTCCTCGACGCCGTCGGCCGTATCGACGTTGGTCACGTAGACCATGTCGTCCTGAACGGCCGTGACGGCGCCGGTGCGGGGCGGGACGTCGGCACGGCGGGTGGCTACCTCGACGGTCTGGCCGACGCGGACGGGACTGCTCGGCGTAGTCATGTGCTCCATGTGTGCGGCGAGCCCGCGATGTCTCCCCCGGCTGCCGGTCCCGGGCGAATCACGCCGCCTTCGGTGTGCGGCGCTTCTTCGCTGCGGCCTTGTGCTTCTCGATCACGTCGCAGACCAGGTCCTCGATGATCTGGGCCGGGGCTGCTGCCGCGTCGACCTCGTCGTCGCTCATCACTGACACGTCGGCGTCCTGGCCGTCGATGGCCGCGGTGATGTCGCCAGCCTTGCGGCGCAGGATCTTCTGGATCCGGGCGTCGAGGGTGCCCTCGGCGAGCAGCGTGGTGATCGAGACGGGGTTCTCCTGGCTGATCCGGTGCAGCCGGTCCTCGGCCTGGCTGACCAGCGCGGGGGTGTAGTCGGTCTCGATGAAGAACGCGTCGCTGGCGCGGGTCAGGGTGATGCCGACCCCGGCGGCGGTGATCGAGCAGACCAGCACCGGCAGCCTTCCGGCCTGGAACTCGTCGACGAGACGGCCGCGCTCGGTCGAGGAGGTGGATCCGGAGATGACGCCGACCATCTTCCGGTCGGAGTCCTTCAGGTGCGCCGCAGCGTGCTCGACGACCGCGTCGACGACCTCATGGTGGTGAGCCCAGAACACGACCGGACGGTCGCAGGTGAAGGAGCCGTCGATGTTGACCTCGACCTCGTCGTTGATCCAGTCCGAGACCATGTCGAGGGCGACCGGGACCTTCGCCAGACCGGCAGCCTTGCGCAGCGGCGACATCAGCCCGATCTGGGAGCGGGCGTAGGTTGCGATCGTCTCGTCCTCGGGGTAGTCGCCGAACTCCTCGACGTGCTCCTCGACCCAGGCGGCGATCTTCTCGGCAACCTCGGCGTGCGCTGCGCGGAACCCCGACAGGTCGACGTCGACGTAGAGGGCGTTGCGCGACTTTGGCGGCAGGTCTTTGAGCACCTCGGACTTGTTGCGCCGCACCCACACGTGCTCACGCAGCCTGGCACGCAACTCCGGCAGTGCCGCCTTGTTCGCCACCAGGGCGTTGAAGTGGTTGCGCTTGCAATACGCCTCGACGAACGCCGAGTAGCCGCCGAACACAGGGTCCAGGTGCCCGGAGATGGCCAGCAGCGACGCGAGTTCGTGTGGGGCGGAGAACATCGGGGTCGCCGTCATCGGGATCCGAAGCGCGTCGGCCGGAAGTCGCTCGACGAGCCCGCGGACTGCCTTGGCCCGGGACGACTTCCAGTTCCTGGCCCGGTGCGCCTCGTCATAGACCAGACCCTGCGGCGCCCATGCAGCGATCTTGTCCTGGAGCGCTGGTCGCGACGTCAGCAGCGAGTCTGGCACCACCACGATGCCGCGTTCGGGCAGGTCAGGCTCCTTGCGTCCGGCCCGGAACACCGCCAGGAAACGTGTCGCCTTCTCGCGCGCAGCCGGTTCGTTTGCGACAATGGACACACTGCTGGGGCGGCCGAGATCGGCCGTGCTTGGTGGTGCGAGCGGGTCATCCGATCCCCGCCCCAGCAACTGACTTCCTTCGACCGCCTTCATTGGCCGGTCCGCGGCTGCCCTCTTGCCGCGCTCGCGGGCCTCCTTCTCCTGGCGCCGCAACTCCGCCTTCGTCGGCGGCTTCGGCGGGGTGACGGCCAGCCCGCACTTCTCGATCTCCCGGCCCCAGTGGGTCACCGTGACCGGAGGGACGATGATCACGGCCCGGTCGACGTCCTTGATCGCCAGCGCCCCGATGGCCTGGACCGTCTTTCCGAGGCCGGTAGGATCGCAAAGAAGGGACCGTCCTGCGGCGACCGCGATCGCACCGAGCCGCTGGTAGGGCCGCGGGGTCATGCCGAACCAGTCGGGGACGTCGCCGACGACCTCGATGAGCCGCTGCACGCCGTCGCTTTCGGCATCGGTCAGGTTGAGCCCGTCCGACAGCGCGAGTCGGCTCGCGTCGGCGATCAGGGTGTCGTCGTCGTGGACGTCGTGACCGAAGGTCGGCTTCTTCTTCAGCAGCGCACGGGCGGCTTCGAGGGTGGCCGGGTCGATGACGAGGCCGTCCTTGGGGTCGCCGTGGCGCAGCAGGTCGGTGAGCGGCACCTCGAACCGCTGGGCCTCCTTGTCCCATACGGCGGCGTCGCCGAGGATCTCGCGGGCGATCTCGTACCCGGCGAAGCGGGGCCGGGCCAGGGCGACGGCGGGCTTGGCCTTCGACTGGCGCACCAGCGGGTCGAACAGGTCCTCCAGGGCCAGGACCCCCTCCAGCGACGGGTCCAGCCCGGTCGTGTCCGGGCCACCGTCGGTGAGGTTCACCTTGAACCCGGCGCGGGCCAGCAGCCGGTCGGGGTTCTTCGGGGAGACGGTGCGGACGCCCGAAGACCTGCGTCCTTCGACGATCTTGCCGCCGAACGCGGTGATAACCCAGCAGCCGAGAGCGGGGTTCCACCGTCGACGGGGCGCCTTCTTGACCCACCCGGCCAGTGGTTCCCCTGTGGCGGCGTGCACGGCGTCGCGGTCGAAGTACAGGCGCACCTCGGGCTGCCGGTCGGTGCCGGACAGGTACGCGACCGGGCGCGTCCCAGGGTGCGTGGACATGCCTTTCCTATGCCGCCGGAGCGTTCACCGGCGGCGATGGGGCGACGTTCAGGAAGGTGCCCCGGCGGCGAGCAGGTCGTCGAGGGTCAGGGCGAGGTCGACCGGACCATCGGTCGTGATGTCTGCGGTGATCGCGCAGTCGCCACAGATGCCGTCGTCGGAGGCGATCCGGGTGGTCTTCCCGCACTCGCCGCACCGGCCGTTGTGCCCGCGAGGATCTACGAGGAAGCCGTAGTCCTCCTCCACCGGACCCTCCAGGGACCAGCCCAGGTCGGCCAGGTGCCGCAGCCGGTGCGCCTCGGCCTCCAGCCGCTCGGCTGCCTGGGTGAGGGTGCGCGCCCCGTCCATCGTCCACTTGCCTCGGATGATGTCACCCGGTTCGACGTGCGATGCGGTCGTCATGGACGGCGACATGCGCAGACGCCGCGGCAGCCGGTCAGGCTGCCCGGTCAGGCTGCCGCGCGGCTCCGTGGCGCGCACTCGGCGCACCCCCGGCCGAGGACGACCCGGTTGTAGGGGGTGTCGCGCCAGGTGTGCCCGCACGACGGGTCGTGCCAGGTGAGGCGGCGCAGCCGTTCGGTCGGCCGGACCTCGACCGGGTGCAGGCCGCCATTGAGCCGAGCCGGGGCGGTGGCGGCGATCTGGGGGTGCAGGGTGTGCAGGTCGTTGACCCCCGGCACCAGGGTGCGTGAGTCGCAGACCCAGCAGGCGTCGTCGGTGCGGCCCCTCACCTTGCCGCGCCAGGTGTGCCCGCACGGCATCGACCAGACCACGGTGCCGCGGTAGTCCACCGGGATCCGGTCTGGTTCCCATCCGCCGTTGAGCGCCGGGTCGATGCAGGCGGCCAGGTCGGGGCGGAGCACAGCCAGGCAGGTGGCCGGGTTGGTGGGTATCTCGCGCATCGGGTGGTGGTAGCCGGGCGGGTTGCACTCGGGGCAACCCGACTGGGCGGCCACGGCTCGGGCGGTGCCGGTGACGATGTGGCCGCAGCCGCGGTAGATCCAGCGGAACGGGGTGTCGTCGGTGGCTGTCGCGAGCCCCGTGTCGTTGCCGGGATGCCATAGCACCGGGGCGTCTGGTGCGGTCATCGCGTCCCGGTGGGGGCTGATGTCGATGTCGAGCGTCGGGTGCAGGGCCAGGTCGGCCTCGCCCGTCGATGACGGCGCGAACCGGCCGCCGAACGGGGTGCCCTTGGGGTGCCGGGACGGGAGGTGTCTCACGCACCTCAGGTGTGCGGCGAACAGCCCGTGCGTCTCCGCGGCGAGGACGCTGCCCTGGTCACGGCGCCCGGCGGTCTTGGGAAAAGCCGAGCGCCGTGCCTGGGAGGTCGGTCCAGCGGACGCGACTCGCGCCGACCGATACCGAGATCGTAGGACGACTTTGCGCGCCGGGTCCGCGGTTCGGCGACAGACGTGGTCTGGACGCCCGGTACGGTGCCCACCATGACCAGCGCTACCCAGACAGGCCACGGCGACGGGCTCCTCACCGTGTACGCCTCGATCCAGGAGGTGCCGCCGGACAACCAGGGCGGGCACAGACTTGCCTCCGACGAGATCCGCGCCGAGGCCGCCTCGGTCGAGGAGGGGCAGGAGATGCTGTCCCGGCAGGTCCCCGACGGCTGGCGGGTCATCGCGTGGCGGGTGGACCGTCCCTAACCGGCTACGCGCCGCCGATGTCCTCGATCAAACGCAGGTAATCGCGCCCGAGCCTCCGGGACTCCGAGAGCGCGTCGTTGGCCGCCGCAACCTGTTCGTAGTCCTGGGTCTCAAGGGCCCCGAGAATGAGGGTCATTCCACGCTGCTGCGCTTCCAACGCGTCGATGAGCGTGCGGTGCGCGGCCATGACGTCCTCGTTGTCGACCTCGACCATCTCGATGTCCTCGATGATCTGCCCGTACTTGGGAAGGATGCGAGACACGACCCGGTACATCTTCAGGTCGGTGGTGTAGTTCTCGCCTTGCACCGCGGCGTACTGCTCGTCGAGGCGCTGGGCCTCGCTGGCCAGCGGCTCGATCTGCTCCTGGTACTCCGCCAGTGCCGTGCTGGTGTCCTCCCCCACGGCCTCCTGGACAGAGGAGACGGTCTCGGAGACGACACCGCAGCCGGTGAGCAATCCGATGAGCAGGCAGGCGGCGATGGTGCGGATCATGGAACTATCCCCGTTTTCGTACTTGGTGGTTCCACCAGTGTGCGGCCGTCCGCCCGGTCATGTGGTCGATTTCGGACAGATCAACTCGATGCTAGGTCCTGGCCGCGCGGTTCTCCTCGGCGCGTGCGGCTGCGCCGTTCACCATGTCCGTGTCGGCGTGGGACAGCATCTCCATCGCCGACGTGAGCGCTCCGGGGTACTGGCCGCGGTGCTCGACCTGGTCGCGGAGCAACTTCGCGGTGGTGACGAGGAAGGCGCGCTGGTCGGCGGGACTGGTCCGGTCGCGGCTGATGTTGGTGCACCAGGAGTAGGAGTCCGGGTTGACCCACTCGGCGCCGTCGGTGTCGGTGAACACGTACTCGCCGTCGACACCGGCGTCGGCGCGGACCGCAGTGTCGAGGCGCAGCAGCGGCTCGTCGTCGGGGTCGTCCTCGTCGTAGTCGCCGCTGTAGCCCTCGCCGAGGTCGGTGAACGCGACCCGGACCGGGCCGTCCTGCACGGACTCGTCGAGCCGGTAGGGCGTGGTGCCGTCGTTGACCTTCGGCGCCGGGACCTGGCCCGGGTCGTAGTCGCCGCCGTAGAGCCGAGCCAGAAGGTCGGCCTTGGCCGCCTGGTAGGTGTTGTCGTCGGTGTCGTCCAGCACCGGTGCGTGATCGAGGTCGGTGTCGTAGTCGGGGTAACCGTCGCCGTCGCCGTGCACCACCACACCTGGGGAGCCGTCGGGGTCGGGAATCACCTCGCCTCCACACTGGGAGCAGCAGCCGCCGGTGAAGTAGAACGGAGACCCGGCGCAGTCGGTGTTCGTGCATGTTCCGTCGCTGGTCACGCCCTGGCCGCAGCCGGTGCAGCGACCGTTGGGGTAGGCAGGGCTGACGCCGTGCCGCTCGTCGACCGTGGCGCCGAGATCGACGTCCGCTTCGGCGTGGGCCGACGCTGCGAACTGGCCGCCGGTGGGCGTGCCCTTGGGCTGCCGGTTGGGGTTCTCGCTCATGCGCTCTGCTCCGTTTCCGTGTCGAGGTAGGCGCCCCATCGGGTGAGGAGGTGCTCGGTGTGCTCGCGTGCGGCGTCGTCGGCCGTCTGGGTCTTGGCGTAGTCCTCGGCGGAGATGTTTCCCGCGAGGTAGTGGTCGGTGATCAGCAAGGCGGCCTCGGCCATGCTCAGGGTGCGGTCTGCGCGCTGCTTGCGGGCCCGGACACCGGTGACCAGTGCGCTGTAGAACCGGCCGCGTTCACCGAGGTAGGCAAGGTCGTCGGACAGCGCGAGGGCCGGGCCGTGGTCCTCGACGGCGGTGAGGGCATCGGTCTCGGTCGCGTCGCAGGCCACCTCGCGGCTGATCTGGAGGCGTTGGGAGTCCCAGGTGTCGAAGGCGACGTCGAGCCGGGCGTCGTAGCGCTCGTCGAGGTAGGCATCGACGTGCTGGTGGTGCTCGTTGAGCCAGTGGTAGGCGTCCTCGACGTCGACACCGAGTTCGTCGCCGACGCCTTCGGCCATGTCAAGGTCGACGTTGCCGATGACGGTGAACGAGTCGGAACCGGGGTCGCGGGTGACCTGGATCGAGTCGAAGATCTCCGACCCGGCCTCGAAGCCGGACTCCACCCACATCCCGCTCTCGGGGACGAGAGCCTCCAGGGTGCGGGGTGCGTAGTCTTCGACCAAGTCGAGATTCGCTTCGTACCTGCCCGCAGGGGCGAACTGCCCGCCTGTCGGGACGCCTGCGGGGACACGGTTGTCGCTCATACCCCTCAGGTGCGCGGCGGACGGGTGCGGTGCGTGCCTTCAGGCGGCTGCGCTTCGGTTCGGGTCGTGGGCGCGGGGAATGCCGAAATGATCAGCGACACGACCCCAGACCGGTCGGCCTGTTCGTCAGGATCTCAGCGGTGCGCCACGTGCGCGGGCACATCGTGTGGGTGGGTCATCGACCTGACCACAGGACGCGGCGGAGACAGGACAGCCGGTCGGTGCCCGTCGGCCTAGTCGTCACCGGGGTACATGATCGTGAGCACCGGCTCAGCGTCGTCACCAGGGCCGACCACGGCGACCAGCGTGGTGGTGCGGGCGACGCTGCCACCCGGGGGGATCCGGTCGATCCTGTACTCGATCCGGCTCGTGCCGGGCCGGGCTCGGCGGGCGGCCATGCTCGCCATGTAGATCACGTCCCAGGCCCGTCCTTCCTCGTCCTGGTACGCCTCTTCGTCGTCGCCCCAGGCGATGGCGTCTGCGTAGACGTGGTCGGTCACAGCGACCGGGATCGAGAACCCGGCCTCGCGGCCCATCGCGGAGTAGTCGCGCAGCACACCGTCACGCAGCGCCGCTGCGCGGGTGTAGGAGTGGATCACCTTTCCGAACACCGGGTGCTCATACTCCTCGTCCTCGGCCACCGTAGGTTCCTGTCGCCGGGCGTTGAGCACGGCGGTCTTGGCGATCTCGTCGGCCTGCCCGGCGCGCTCGGTCATGTTCCGGAAGGCAGCGACGCCGATGTGATCCCCGCCCTGTCCGGTGACGGTGTACTCACCGGACTCCACCAGGCCTGCCGGTGCGTCCCCGTCGACGGTGACCGTGGCACCGTCGGGCAGGGTGTGCCGCTCCCCCGGCTCCAGTCGGCGCAGGGCACCGGTGGACTCGCAGAAGGTGCCGAACTCGGCCGCCGCCATCGGCTCGAAGTCGTCGAGTGACACGTCGGCCTCGAATCGCGCGGAGGCGGAGAACTGGCCGCCGGTCGGGGTGCCCTTGGGCTGGCGCTGCGGGTTGGTCGTCATGCCAGATAGGTGTGCGGGCCAACAGGCATCCGCTCGGCAATCGGGTGCGGCACCGGGCACCGGCAGGCAGGCGGCTCCGTCACCAGAAGCACCCGGGCTGGCTCCCCGAGGAGGCGACTGGCCACGTAGCGGTGGGTGCCGTTCCCGATCACCACGCCGGATCCGGAGAGGAAGGCCACCGGCAGCGGCCAGTTTCCCGGCTGGCCCCGGTCGAACAGGTCGGCGGTGCCGTGGGTCAGGTAGTGGGTCAGTGGCCCGGTGAACACGAACGGCTGACCGGTCGCGGCCGGGGCGTCGAGGGTCACCTCGATCAGCCCGAGGCTTTCGCTGCACCCGGGGTCGAAGCCGGTGCCGTACTGGGCTTCGAGGATCAGGGTGAGGCCATGGACAGTGCACGCGCCGTCGGTCGAGGAGTCGAGTCCGAGGGCTTGCACGGGGATCGGTCGGCTGGGGTCTCCTGCGGTGGCCCGCGCGATCAGGGTCAGGGCCCGCTGGACCCGCTCATCCATTGGTTGGCCTGCCCTGGAAGAACCTCATGTGGTCGGGGTGCGCGGGCCAGCGTCGGCGTGCTCAGTCGTCGAATCCGCACGCCTCGCGGTACGCCCGCTCCCACGACACTGGGTCGAACCCGGTGTCGTGCGGCTCCCCCGCCCGCACCGCGTCGGGGTTGAACACGACGGCGGACTCCAGGTCCCACGGGTAGAGCCGGGGCTGGCCGTCGTTGCGTCCGTCGGTCTCGTTGAGGCCGCGTCGGGTCACCCACATCGCGTCGAAGTCGCGAGCCAGCGCCTCGTAGTCGAGCACCGGGCGGCCGCCGCTGTCGATAGCCGGGTAGGCGTCCAGCGCGGTGCGCAGGTCGGCGAGGGAGTCGATACGCAGCACCTTCGCCGTCGCGTCGAGCGTGATCTGCTGGCGCACCGACCGGGGCTTGGCGTAGTGGGACCGGTCCAGGTGCTTCTCCCACTCGGTGGTGCCGTCCTCGCGGTGCGGCGAGATCCACAGTCCGCCGTGCGGCTTGGTCCAGCACTGGTTCCCGACCGGCTCGAACCGGGCGGGGTCGTAGGGCTTCCCGGCGACGTAGGACATGGTCGGCAGGTCGGCCCCGGTGACGGTAACCTCGGCCACCGCCTCTTCCCGGCGTGCGGCCAAGCAGAGGGTCCGGCAACCCAGGTCGGGCCGATTCGCTGGACAGAAGCACAGGCAGGAGCAGACGCAGCGGCACCGGTCGGTCTCCGGGGCGAGGCTCACCGGTGACTCGGCGTGCGGTGCGGTGGTGAACTGGCCGCCGGTGGGGATGCCGCGCGGTTCGCGTGGACTGGTCATGTCGCTCAGGTGCGCGGCGCCCTCGACGGTCAGTTGCCCCAGCCGTAGGCGTCGGCGGCCTCCTTGGGCGAGACGGACCGGAAGTAGAGGTAGTCGCGGACCTGGTCGGGGGTACTGCACCCGGCGGCGATGCCGTCCTCGATCTGCTGGCTGACCTCGGGGATGGTGTTGTCGACTTCGCCGGTGATCAGCACCGCGGCGGCGTTGGCGTATCCGTAGCGCCTTCCTGCGGCGTACCCGATGCTGTACCGCTCGCCGCCGGACTCGGCCGCGCCACGCTGCTCGCTGTAGGCGGCGATGGCCCGGACCAGGCAGTGCTCGGCCCATCGGGCCCGGTCCTCGCCGGTCATTCCGGTACTGCCGGTGAGCCCGGCGAGGTAGTCGTCGCGGCCCTGGGTGGCGCGGGCGATCTCGGTGATGATGCTGCGACGCTCGGTGACGTCGTGCTCGGTGATCCTCGGGTGGGTGAGTGCCGTGAGGAGTTCGGCGTCGGCGAGGCCGCGTCCGCGCTCGTAGCCGCCGTCGAAGTCGTCGTAGTCGAAGGCCCCGGGCGGGTAGGCGCGGTGGTGGCGGTGCACATCGCGGCCGAGCACCCTGGCGAGGCGGTCGACCTGGGCGGGGTCGAGATCGTCCAGAACCAGGCCCCCGGCGTCGCCTTCGTCCTCCGCGTTCGCGTGCTCCAGGGCGGCCTTCACCCGGTCCCGGTCCACGTCGAGCAGGTCGGCGTAGCGATCCCACTCCGGGTCTTCGATCCCGAGCACCTCTTCGGTGTTGCCGTGCTCGTCGATGGCGCGGATCGTGCCCTGGTCGTCGAGGGTGACGAGCCAGTCGCCGTCGTCGGACTCCACCTCGCTGTTCAACTCGATGTGGCCGCAGTGCGGGCATACCGATCCGGGGAGGAAGTCGCCGCCTCCGGCGGACAGCGGGTGCGGCCGCTCGGCGAAGCAGGACGGGCAGGTGCCCGTCGGGGTCTCCCGGGCGCCCAGGTCGACCTCGGCCTCGGCGTGTGCGGAGGCGGCGAACTGGCCGCCGGTCGGGACGCCCTTGGGCTGGCGGTTCAGGTCGTTCATCGGTCAGTTCCCTTCCGGGCTCGTGCTGCTGCCGCTGCTGGAGTGTGCTGCTGCGTTGGCCATGTCGGCAGCGGTCTGAGGCGTGCCGCCGCCGTTGACGAGCAGGTACAAGTCGGCCTCGGCCTCGACGGTCGGCACCTGGGCGGTGTTGGCGCCGAGCCGGGCACCGCTCATGGCCATGATCGTCTGGCCGCGCTTGGTCAGTCCGGTGTAGCGGACGTAGGGCCCGTCGGCGGTGTCCTCGGTGGTGTCGATGTCCTCGTTCTCGAACCAGGAGGCGGGGACGGCGAGGTCGCCGCCGAACCACATCCGGGCGGTCTCCAGTCGCTGCTTGCCGTCGACCACGGCCCACAGTCCCGTGCCGTCTCCGTCGAGCGGGCTGCTCCCGTTGGCGTTCTTCCATGCTGTCGTGGTGCGGTCGTTGAGGATCACCGCGGGCACCGGGACGCCCTGGAGCCAGGACTTGACGAGCGCGATCCGCTGGTCGGTCGACCAGACGCTCCCGCGCTGGTAGGGCGGGTTGACGTCGATCTGGCCGTCTTCGGCCATCCGGGCGAGTTCCCGGGCGGACCGGGAAGACTCCTCCAGGTGCAGCCGCTGCATCGGCTCGGTGGTCTGTCGGGTGTAGCCGGGCTCGACGGCGTAGACGATGGGGTCGAGTGGTGCTGCGCCTGGGTTCGTGCCGTCGAGGGTGACCTGCGACTCGGTGCGCGAGGACGCCGCGAACTGGCCTCCGGTGGGCACACCGGCCGGGACCCGGCTGGTCACGGGGTCCATCCGGCGTACGGCGCGGTGATGGCGGCCGCGGCCGCCTGGTGTGCACAGTCGGCTACGCACCGGTCCGGGTCGTGCTCGCTCAGCAGCGTGCCGAGGGCGTCGATCAGGTGGGCGGGCACGCGCTTGCGACCCAGGAGGCCACACGGGTCGAGGTGGCCCTTCGGCTTCGGACAGACCATGACGTCGCGGATCTCGGGCATGTCGGTGAGCCGGAAGCATCGTGGCTCGGCGTCGTCACGCAGAGCGCGCAGGGCTGTCTCGATGCGGGCTGTCTCGACGGTGTCGGGGCGCAGGAGGGTCTCGGTCACGACCAGGAGGTGCGCGGGGGCGTGTGCCGGTCACCCACTAGCGGGCGGTCACCACGCTCCGCCGCCGTCGAAGCGGTGCACACCCTGGTCGGGGCTGTCGTCGTAGCCCTCGGGCGTGGACCAGTCCTCGTCCTCCTCGACGCGCCGGAGGTTCTTCAGCGCCGGAATGATCTCGCGGCACTCAGCGTCGGTCAGCGTCGGGCACGGCACGCTCGCGGAGCAAGCCGTGCACGTAGGACACCTGGGCCGGGCTGGCCGGGCTCTGGTGGATGCGTGGCTCCCGGTGCGGGCTCACGACGGCTCCGGGACGAGCGCGTGGTCGATGGCGTCGGCGTAGCCGCGCTTGAACGGCTCCGGCGCGGGTCCCTGCTCAACCCGGTCGGCAGCGTCGGTGAGGAACGTGACGGCGTCCTCGCCGGTGAGTCCGGTGGCGCGGAGGTCGGCCAGCGTGCGGGCCGCGGCCTGCTCCCCCTGACGCGCGAGGCGCTCCTCACGGGGCGAGAGGGTGACGACGGGGGCGATGGTCGGTGCGCTCATGGCCGTCAGGTGTGCGGCGGCGTAGAGGCATCTCCCCGGCTGCCGCCGCAGGTGACCACCCGGGATTCATGCCCACCGCTCCTCGCGGAGCAGCCGCGGGTCGTCCGCCTCGCCTACCTGCGCCAGCGCCGTATCGACGATCTCCAGGGCCTCGCCGACGAGACGCTGCTGCCCGGTGCGTTCGGCCGCGAGCACTTCGGCCATCTGCCGGGTCTGCGGGTTGTCGGGGTGGGAGGCTACGCCGAGCCAGTGGTCGAGCGAGGACTCCTTCTCCACCTGGGCGGCCAGATCGGTCAGCGCACGATGCGCCAGCACCAGCCGGGGTCGAGCGATCGGGTCGAACGGGGAGAGCAGTCCTTTCAGGACCCGGCGCCGCTCGTCGTCGTCGGCAACCGCGCGCTCGCGCAGGACCAAGGGGTCGGATGCGGGCGGGTAGGCGATGTCGATGAGGGACTGGGCGCGGCGCAGGACCCGGGTCTCCTCCGCGGTGAACAAGACGGTCTTGATGACGTGCATGGCAGGGCTTCCTTGATACGGGCCGTTCTCGGCGTGGCTGTCCGGTGGCCGCGGTCGCGGCCCGGGTGGCGACGTGCCCTGCCTTCGCCCAGCGGCGGTTGCGCCAGGTGCGGGTTCGTCGTACCCAGTCTAGGTGTCCGGCACCGCCGAGGAGTCTCCCCAGTCGCAGTCAAACAGTCAGTCGGTCGGCCAGGTCAGGCGGCGGTCTGCTCCTGCGTCTGCGCGGCCTTGCGCGCGGCTCGCTGGGCGTTGGTGACCTCTACGTGGTGGTCGTGGCACAGCGCTTCGAGGTTGGTCTGGTGGTGATGGCAGCCGGGGCCGTACCCGGCGCCGTTGCGGGGCACGATGTGGTTGATCTCCACGTCCATCCGCGGCGCCGCACAGCCGGTGCGCGAGCAGCGGTACTTGGCGCGCTTGCGGGCGTAGATCCGGGCGCGGCGCCAGATGTGGTTGCGCTCCCAGACGCGGCGGCACGGGTCAGAGCACCAGGTCCGGCGACGGCCACCGGCCGGGATCGGCTTGTCGCACCAGTTGCAGTTGCCTGGCGTGCCGGTCCACTCCCCCAGCGGGCAGGGGGTCCGGCCGCTCACGGGGCGTCCTCGTGGCGTCGCACGTCGAGGGTGAGCACGGTCTGCCTGCCGTCCTGGCCGCTTGTCTTCACGGTGACCACGAAGCGGTCCACGACGCCGGTCCCGGCGCAGATGTCGTAGGTGCCGGTGTCCGTGCAGGTGATACCGAGGCTCCAGGCGGTGTGGGCGATGAGGTCGCTGAGGCCCTGCTCGGTCACCGAGGCGTCGGCGGTCCAGGATCGAAACAGCGATGGGCAGGGGCTGGCGCCGAGACAGACCAGACGCGGCGGGGTGACCCGCCCCGTCTGTCGGGCCCAGCGGGGGTCGGGAGTGAACTCGTCGGCGATGGCGATGATCCGAGCCGGACTGCCCGCGGTGAGCACCGCCCCGAGCGCGGCGGCGAGCAGGACGAAGAGCCCGATGAGCGCCACTACCAGACCGGGGCGCGGCAGGTCGGGTCCGTCAGGTGCGCTCGCGGACGTCCCGAGCCTGACCTCACGCATGATCGACATGCCGGGCCTATGCCGCCGCCGGACCCACAGGCAGCGGTCCGCCCGCGAGCCGGAGCAGCGTGGCCGCGGTCTGACGCTGGTAGCCGATCCCTGGACCCGCCCCCTCGTACACGTCGTGGTGTGGGACGCGGTGTCTGATGGCCGCCGAGACGAGCAGGACCGCGTCGTCCATCAGGTCCCGGTAGGCACGCGGCAGCAGGGTCCAAAACGAATCGTCGGGCCGGACCGCAGCGCGGAGGATCTGGGCGGCCACGTCGAAGGCATCAACCGCATCGGGGCCACCGATCGTGACGTCGTACGGCGCGAGGACTGTGTCGGGGTCGACGAGCCCGTGTCTCGCGGACAGGATCCAGACCCGGGCGGGCGTGCCGAGGTCCCGGGTTGTGGCGGCTGCCTCGGCTTCGGCGGCAGCGAGCACCAACCGGAAGTGCCCGGAGACGTAGAGGGACCGGGCCGGTGCGGGGCGGTCCCGCTTTGCAGCGGCGCACGGGACCACGAAGTGGTCGGTCACGTCAGTCCGCAGCCAGCCGCGGGCTCGTCTTACGGTCCGGCCTGCGGATCAGGTCGCCGTCGATGTTGGGCCGACTGGCCACGCGCCGGAAGCCCTCGACTGGGTCGTAGTCGATGACCATCCCGGACTCCAGCAGTCGGCGCTTCCAGGCGGCGACCTGGGTGCGCATCTGCTGGCTGACCTCGCGTCCGCTGCGGATGCGAGCCTCGGCCCGCAGGTTGAGCACGTCGTAGTCGTGACGGTGCTCAGGGTTGACGTGCCACGGGATCAAGTCGTCGTCGCGGGTGATGCGACGCTCCAGTCCCCGGCGGCGACGGAAGTTGCCGAACATGGACTTCACGACCACGAGGCCGTACTTGCGCTCGTACTCCTCGACCATCCAGGCGTAGGTGCGGCCCTCCTCGAACCACCGTCGCACTTCGGCCTCGTCCTGGATCTTCGTTGCGGGCACCCGTACTCCTTCGGTCGACCGGCACGGATCGTAGTGTGACAGTGGCCGGTCACGACGCCTTCTGGCCAGCGAGCGCGGCGCGGTGCGCCCGGAGCCAGGCCGTGGCCTTGGCCGGATCGGAGATCTTCTTCTCGAACCGGAACAGGGTCTCCAGGTACTCGTTGCGGGTGCGAGCCTGGTACGGGAACGGACCGACCTTCAGCAGCCTCGGGTCGAGGACCGCGACCATGCCGGAGTCGGTGACCCGGCGGATGAGCCGCCCGGCGGCCTGTTCGAGCAGCAGCGCGGCGTCGGAGACGTAGACCAGGCGGTCGGCGTCCCACTTGTCCATCTCCACGTTCTCGATCAGCGCCTCGACGCGGGCATCGTCGACCGGGTTCGAGCGGGACCGGGCTGGCCGGTCCACGATCACGAGGGTGCAGGTCTCCCCTGCGGCGTCCACGCCGGTCATCAGCGACTTGGTTCCGACCAGCACCGACGACGCGTCTGCCTTCCAGTCGTCGACGAGCCCCTTCAGCGACTTGCCGTCCCACTGGGAGGCGACCGCCCAGCGGCCCTTGGCTGCTGCCTTCAGCGCCTCGGTGTACTTCTTTCCGGCCCCGGCGGTGGCGGCGAGCACGAGGGCGGACCCGCCGTTGGCCTCGACCAGGTCGAGGATGTGCCCGGCGGCCCACTCGGCGTGCTTGCCGGTGTCGAACTTCGGTTTGCCGGGGTAGTCACGGCGCAGCGCCTCCACGTCGAGGGCGTCCACGGCGCGGGGGACGTAGAGCACCGAGTTCCCGTAGGCGGTGTCGAACGGTGAGGGGTACTTCTTCAACGGCGTGATCAGCCCTGCCTGGCGTCCGAATCCCTTGGGCAGAGTCGCGGACAACGCCACGGCGGTGAGCGCCCGGCGCGGCGGTGCGGCGTCCGGGTCGACTCCGGCGACCTCGGCCTGCTCGGCCATGGCCTCCAGGTCGTCGGTGGTCCACAGGGTCCGCTCCAGGGCACGGGAGACGTCGACCGGGGTGTACTGCGCGACCGGATAGGGGGTCTGGTCGTTCGCCTTCTTGTACGGCTCGATGACCTCGACCCACCGGGCCGCACCGGACTCGTGGACCGAGACGAGTTTCACCGACTCGTTGAGCCCGTCGAGACGGTTCTTCACCCGCTTCGCCTTCATGTGCAGCGTGTGGTTCGCGGTGCGATCGGTGGCCTTGGTGACCATGTCGGCGGCCCGCTTGGTCCAGCCAGTGATCAGGAGGGCCGTCTCGGCGACCGGGTCGTCCTCGGGACTCATCCGCAGGACGTCCTCGTTGCGCTTGATGCGTCGGGCCCAGTCCTCCAACTCCATACCGACGCGCATCGCGACCGCATCGCCGTCGCGGATCAGTTCGGCGACCTTCGGGTCGGTCTCGTCCAGCACCCAGGTGATCGCCTTGACCGCCGCCTTGATCGCGCGCTCGGACACCTGGACCGACCCCTGGTTGCGCACGATCGAGGGCAGCCCGTGCGCCTCGTCGACGAAGATGTGGTCGAACCGGCCCATGTTCCGGTTGCCGATCACCACCGGCGCTGCCTTGGCGGCCTGGACGGCGAGCAGGTGGTGGTTGGTCACCACGATGTCGGCGTCAGCGGCCTTCGCGCGGGCCCGGCGCGGCGCGCAGTAGTCGAACAACGGGCACTTCTCGCCGATGCAGTCGGCGCTGGACACCGAGACCGACTCCCACAGCATGTTGTCGACCGTGCCGGTGTAGGCGTTCTTGTCGCCGTCGGCCGAGTCGTCCCCGCCAGCAGCAGCCAGGGTCTGTTCCAGAGCCCAGGAGACGAGTTCGTACTTGGCGCGCTCCTCGGGCGCGAGCCGGTCGCTGTCGAGCATGGCGGCGAAGTCCAACTTCCCGTCGGCGCGTCGCGGCACCCCGACGGGTCCGGAGGCCTCCAGGCGGGCGGCGATCTTCTTCGCCAGGGCCTTCACCCCACTCAGGCCGGACCCGGCAGACCCGGTCGGGTCGACGAGGGCCTGGGCGGTCTCGACGGCGGCGTGGGCGCACACGTAGTTGCTCCACCCCTTCAGCAGGGCGACCTCTACGTCCTTGCCGGTGACCTTGCGGACCGCGTCGACCACGACCGGGGCGTCCTTGTCGATGATCTGGGTCTGGAGGGAGATCATCTCGGTGGACACCACGGTGCGCTCCTCGTGCAGCGCAGCCGCCACCGCAGCCGGGACGAGGTAGGAGAACGACTTCCCGACACCTGTCGGGGCCTCCCCTGTCAGTTGCCCGCCGTCGGCGCCGCCGGAGCGGTGTGTGACACCCATCGCCTTGACGATGTCGGCCATCAGCATCTCCTGGCCCTCCCGCGGCGGCAGGGCCGGGTCGCCGGTGATCGCGGTGACGCACTCGCGCAGCACCTGCTGGGCCGTCTGGTGCATCGACGGCTCGCTGGCCGCGGATGGCCTCTCCGAGGGAAGCAGGTCGTCGTCGGCAGCGGTCGATGGGGCGGGTGCAGTGGTCACGGGGTTCCTATGCCTCAGAAGGGTCGGCCGGTGGCCGGAGCGGGATGCGTCAGGGCGCTCAGGTCGCGGTGCTCAGATGACGTGCAGCGGCGGGTCGTGGTGGATCCCGCAGGAGCCGCAGTACGGCGCTCGCGCGGTTCCGACGCGCCGTCGGGCGTGCTCGGCTTCCCGCTCGGCGAGGGTGCGGCCGTTCAGGGTCCGGGCGTCGACCGCCGCGTGTGCGCGACGCAGCGCCGAGCCCTCGTCGAACAGGAACGCGTCCGCGTCGTCGCGCAGGTCGCTCTCGGGTCGCCAGGCGCCGTCGACGTCGAGGAGGTCGCCGAGGTTCCGGATCACGAACCAGTCGGAGGGCTCCCGGTGCGAGCGTTGGCGACGCACCTCGATGATGAAGTGGTGCTTATCGACGGTGGTGGCCTCGGCGAATCCGGTCGGGAGCACGAGATGGGAGTTGCTCATCTGACTGGTCACACGGGACCTGTGTGCGGCATCGGAGCGGGGGCTCCCCACAGCGGGGTCAGGCCGCGGCAGCGATCTCGTCGGCAGTCGCCTCGGAGGTCTCGTCTTCGACCTCGGGCGCGGTCTGCTGGCCGAGGACGCGGGGGCATCCTTCGACGGCGCACACGGTCGGCTCGCCCTGCTTCGGGTAGTGCCACCGGGCTCCGTCGAGGAGGACGTGGCCGTCGGGGTGCCGGTTGGGGTCTCCGTCGGAGGAGGCGTGCTTGGCCACTGTCAGTCCTCTCCGCGCACGGTCGCGATCGCGCGATCGAGGTGCTCCAGGTCGCGGTCGAGGCTGCCCAGTTCGTGGAGCAGGTCACGTCGCTTGGTTTCCAGGTGGCGGCGCACCGAGATCAGGCCGTCGAGCGCCCCGTACCCGGCATCGGGCCGGGCGGTTCGCTGGGGCAGGTCGGTGACGGTGGCTTGGGCCATGGGTCGTCCTCTCATGCGAAGGCCCACGCCAGGCGGGCCAGGGTGTAGCGGGTGGCGTGGTCGGGACCAGGCGCCGGGACGTCTGTGGGGCCGGGCGGCGTGTCGCGGTCGTGACCGGGAGGGCCGTCCTCCGCGGGTTCTTCCTCATCGGGCTCGTGGTCCTCGGGCTCCGAGGGCAGGGACGCCCACGGCTCGTCGCGACACAGGACGACGGCGAGCCCGGCGGCCACCGGGCAGCCCTTGCCGATGGCGTGCACGGTCTGGCCCAGCCACCGGTGCCCGCACCCGCAGGAGAGCCGGATCTGCTGGACGACGCGGCCGTGGACACGCACGTAGCAGGTGGCCTGGGTGACGTGGTGCCCTGGCGCCCGATCGGCTGCCGGGTCCGGTCGGTCGTTCGGTCGCGGCTCGGTGGACGCCTCGAAGTCGGCAAGGCTCATCCCGACCGGCTGTCCGTCCCAGGAGGCCGGGTCCGTGGCCAGGGCGACGAACCTGTCGCCAGGGAGGACCGGGATCTGGTGCATCCGGACCTTGTTCATCTTCGAGACCCCGGCGCCGTCGCCGACGACGACGAGGCTGGTCCGTGACGAGACCGAGGTGACCGGCTTGCCACCGAGGACCGACACCGTGTCGAGCGCCCGCGCCCGGCTCCACCCGGGCAGGTCCCCGGTGACCAGCACGGTCAGCCCCGCGAGCGGCAGAGGTTTTCCCGGCGCCGGGTCCGGATGCGGGTTGACCGGCAGGTGGGCCTGGTGCGGTGCGTTCACACCCGCTCTATGCCGCGTGCAGGGTGGTCGGCGGGACGACGGGGAGCACGGTGACCTCGGCGGGCGGAACGTCGGGGCAGACATGGTCGCTGGCGGGCCTGTCTCCGAGGAACTGGATCAGCACCCCGGCAACCTTGACCCCGCAGGCGACGCGGTCCTGAGAGACCCGCTGGGGGCTACGTCGGTAGTAGCGAGCGACGGTCTCGACTTCGGCGTCACAGCCGAGGGTGACCAGAACCGGCCCGTATCCGCTGAGGTTGAGGATCTCAACGCCGGGATCGGTGCGCAGTCCGCGCAGCAGCGCGTGCAGAGGCGGCTCGGTGCGCTGGGGGCTGGTCATCGTTGACCTCCAAGGGCCGGTCCGCCACCTTGACGGTTCCTGCCACCTGGGGTGCGCGGCAGGTCCGGCGATGTGTGGCCTATGCCACGGACTTCGGCCCCGGCGGCCGGGCAGACACTTCCAGCCGTGCCCGGTCGCCGAGGCCTCCCAGGATCCGCGGTGTGTGTGTGTGTGTGTGTGTGTGTGTGTGTGTGTGTGTGTGTGTGTCAGTACGACGGCAGCGAGGTTCGGACCGGCATCCTGGTGACGTGGCCGAAGGAGTGCCCGCCCTTGACGTCGAGGTACTGGCGCGCGGTCTGCTCGGTGGCGAACAACGCGACCACGGGAGTCCCTTCGCGGTAGGCGCCGCTCTCGCAGTCGCAGTTGTCCCATGAGCAGACGGCGTACACCTCGCCCGGGGCGCCGGTGGTGGCCGGTGGTGTCGTCGGCTGGGTGCGGTGCGCTGTGAACGTGTGACCCGCTGGGGCCGAGGGTCCCTTGTGCTCGTCCTGCCCGATCCCGCAGGTCACCCCATTGGGGCCTACCCACCGGCACTTCCGCTTGGTGCTCATGGCCGCGAGGTGTGCGGACCCGGGCCGTCGGCTCCCCCTGCCTCGCGCCGGGCGAGCACCCTGCCGAGCCGGTACACCAGGGCTCGGACCTCGTCCTCGTCGTCCTCGGCGTCGGTCTCGTCGAGGCTGTCGGTGTCCTCGTCGAGGTCATCGCGGCCGCCGCGGTTGTGCTCGCGGAACGCCCACAGGCCGATCTTGTGCTCCATGTCCGTGTCGGCGACAGCCAGGTCGGCCCAGTCCTCGGCCCACCAGTAGTTCATCGACCAGTCGTGCTCGGGGTCGGTGTCGGGGTGGGTTGCGGTGAAGTGATTGCGGGCCGCTGAAGCGAGCCTGCGCAGGGTGACCGAGTCGTTGGGCCACAGCGCCGTCGGGTCGGTCCACGGGTGGTCCGGGGCCCACCGGGCGATCTCCTGGGCGGCTGCCTTGCGGGCGGCGACGACCCGGGCGGTGCCTTCGGCCGACATCCACGCGAGCCGGTCCTTGGTGCCGTCGGAGTAGGTGTGGCGGACCGGGGCGAGCAGCAGCGGGCCGTGCCAGGAGTCGAGGCGCTGGGACCTGATGATGTCGCCGATCGCCGAGTGCTCGCGCAGGTACCACCGGTAGGTGTCGACGGCGGCGGCCGCGTGCTGGGCGGGGCTCTCCCAGACGGCGGTGAGGATGCCGTCCTCGGTGACCTGCGGCTCGGGCCACTCCCGGTGTGCGATCCGGCGCAGCCAGGACAGCACGTTCGGCTCCACGAGGGGGACGAACACTCGGATCCGCGGGTAGACGGTGAGCCCGGAGTCGTGCTGGCGGGGCTCGGGCATCTTCCGCTCTAGGGGGACACCGTTGACGTTCTGCCGCGACGGCGTGGTGAGCAGGGTCGCGGCCTGTGCTGCGTCCGCGGGCAGTTGCCGCTCGATCGTCTGGGCGAGCCTGCGGCGTACTTCGGTGGGCTCGATGACGAGCCGGGCCAGTGAGGCCATGACGATGTGTCTCCTCCCCCGCTGTCTGGGCGGGAACGAGGTGGGCCGAGGCGCCTGCGTGCCGTAGGTGGCCGTCTGGCGGTCCGTCGGGCTCCCCGAGGCCGTCGGGGATCCGGTTGCCGGTCCCGGACCGTCTGCGTGCCGTAGGTGGCCGCTGCGGTGCCGGACTTGCTGGTTCTGACGCTACTACGCTCCCCCGACACTCACACGAGGACGCGACACGGAGTCTCCGACGAGGTCTGGAACACCGCCGCCGGACGCCCCGACCGCTCGATGTGGAGGCGGGTGACCGGGCGGCCCGAGCCTGCGTGCAGCGCGTGCTCGACCGAGCGCAGGATGCCGGTGTCGGTCGCGTCGGTCCGGGTCACGGTGACGGTGCGGCCGAGGTGCATGCCGCCGAGGTAGCCGACGGCGGGGACGTCGTCGCGGAGCGCTGCGACGTGGGCTGCGATCACCGGCTCGATGAGGTCGAGGATCTTGTCGACGAGGGCTTCTGTGCTGGTCCGGTTCATGCCCCTGATGTGTGCGGCAGGGGGCCGTCGCCTCACCTGCATGGGTCCGCAGGGTGGCCGACCTGGTGCGCATTCTCGATTGCGCGTGCCACGTCTCGGACGCACTGTGGTCGCGGGTCCGACAACGAGACCACCACCTGTCCCAGCGGCGAGGAGGTGAAGAGCAACGAGATCGGCGAGAACACAGGCGGCGGGACGGGCGGTGGACTTCACAGGGTTGCCTTTTGGTGGGGACGGACCCCCTGTTCCTGTCGGGTCAGGCCTGCGACCTGACCCCACGGCTCCCGACGATGACGGTGCTCACGACGCACTGCCCTTATCCGTGTAGGCGAACCAGCGTTCGTCGGCGACCTTGGTGACCGGGCTGCCGCCGAGGTGGCGGACCGGAACCTTGCTGCCTGCGGTGTGGCTACTGGTCTCGGTGATGCGCCACCCTGTCGCCCGTTGCGCCGCCGCGGGGTCGGCCGAGCGGAGCGCGTCGAGGGGCCGGAAGGTGTAGCAGCCGGTCTGCACGTACAGCCCGTGCTCGTCGACGCGGAGGAGCCGGTCAGCCATCGGCGCGCTCCAGGTCGGCCTCGTCGATGTACCAGTCGTTGACCCCGATCCGGACGAGGTAGCGCCAGATCCGGCGGTGGTTGTCGTGGAAGACCCGGGTGACGGTGCCAGTGCGTCCGGCGCGGAGGTGGACGCTGGCGTTCGGCTTGAATCGGTCACGCTGGTCGCGGGCGACCCGCACCGGGTCGCCGACAGCGAACGCCGGTTCGGTCGCGGGCGTGATCCTCATGCCGGTACCCGGCCGAGGATCCGCACACAGCCGGTCTCCCGCGCGATGGCGTACCCGGCGGCAGTGAGCACCTGGACGACCTCGTCAAGGCAGTCGTCGCGGAGCCGGTCGCGCTCCTCGGCGGGCGTACTGCGTGCCAGGGACCCGTTCTCCCAGGTGACGTAGGGGTCGGCGTAGTCGCTGGTCGTCCAGTGCAGTCGCCAGCCTCGGGTCCAGTCATCGAACACGCGGCGGCGCAGCGTCTTCGACTTGTCCACGCTCATCTCGCGCTGGAGGAGCCGGTCGACAGTGGAGCGGTTGGGTCGTGTCGCGGTGCTCATGCCCCGGTAGTGCGCGGCATGGCCAAGGACGCTCCTCGGAGGGGTCAGGCCGCGTTCTCGTCGAAGCCCTCGCCGGAGAGCGTGTGCGCACCGGCCTGGACTCCCGACGCGCTGAGTGCGGCGAGCACCCGCTCGGCTTCCTCGATCTCGGCGAGAAGTGCCTGCTTCTGGGCGACCTTTGCCGCCAGGTCCTCGGCGATCTTGGCCGACTGTGCGGCGACGAACCCGCGCACCCCGGAGCCGGACTGGGCGTCGAGGACGTCCGCCGCGGCGAGGACCGCTGCCACGTCAACCTTGACCGGCGTGATTGCCCACTCCTGGTTGTCCTTGGCCGGGTCCGGAACGGACAGGTACCAGCCGGGCCCCTCCGGAGCATGCTCGGGGGCGTCCTGGTACATGACGAAGATGGACGGGGTGGCGCTCATGGTGTTCCTCCGGGACGGGCCTTCTTGTGCAGGTGATGCGTCGGGAGGACACATGCGCAGATTCCGTCAGGCGGCAGCGCGCCGGGGCCCCTCGATCGTGTCCATCAGGGCGACCAGCCGGTCCAAGTCGGTTCGCCGGAAGGTCTGCGGGCCGTCCTCGTCCCACTCGTAGTCGTCGGGGTCGTGCGGGCACGCCGGGCCGTCCTGGGCCTGCGGTGGGCACGGGCAGCCGGTCGGGTCCGGCAGCAGCAGGACGTGGCCGGAGGCGCACTCGACCCGCCAGGTCCCGGTGTGTGCGGAGTCGGGTGTCGGGGTGCCTTCGTCGTCGACCACGACGTTCTCGATGTCGGCCAGGAACAGCGGCCGAGCGAGCGCCCATGTGAGCACGAGTTGCTCGCCGCACCCCCGCATCGGGCAGGTCAGCGCGTGCAGGTCGTTCGTCTTGGCGCGGTTCACCGCGGTCACGCGGCCTTCTCCTCCGCGACTGCTTCCTGGGCAGCGGCAGCCTGCTCGGCGAGCCTGTCGAGGATCCACTGGGGTGTCGGCAGTGCGCCGTCGTACTTCTCGCCGACTCCCCCGACCCCGTTCGGCCGGTCGTCGAAGTCGGGCTGGTTCTCCATCATCCAGGCCAGGTTGAAGGCGTGCCAGGCGACGTTGATGAGGTGCTTGACGCCCATCTCCGGGTCGTAGTCCTCGGTGCGGCTCCACCACAGGTCGAGGTGCCGCTTCAGGGCGTCATAGGACAGGGACCAGGGGTAGCCCCTCTTCCAGTTGTCCGGTTCGTACTTGACTGCGCCTCGCCCGTACAGCACCGCCAGTTCCCACAGCGGTCCCGGCGGAATCAGCGCGAACTGGGCCTCCTTGGCGCCCTTCTGGCCGCCGGTGGCCGACGTCGTCCTGATCTCTCCGGTGGGCACCGGCTTGGCCACGGCGTGCAGGGTCTCGCGGTCGACAGGGCTGCCGGTACCTTCTCCGGTGTGCTCACTGGTGGTCACGCTCATGGCAGTCCTATGCCGCGAACCCGCCGCCCGGCGGCCGTACTCCCTGCGAGGATGGAGCGCGTGGTGACATCGCATGTGTTCTCGCGGCTGCCAGTGGCCCGCACGGCTGTGCTCGTCGTACTGGCGGCGCTCTCGCTTGCCGGGTGCGCGGCGGCGGAGCCGGACCCCGGCGGGGACGACGCGGCGGTCCAGGCCGTCTGCTCGGACTGGCGCTGGGACGACGCAGAGCCTGCGGAACGCAACGTCGCCCGGTTCGTCGACACCTTGTCCGCTGAGGAGCCGTCCAGCGACCTCCCCGACCTGCTCGCCGCGGCTCGTCAGCGGTGCGGCTCGGCGATCAGGCCGCTCGATGACTGGCTGACGGAGAGCCGGGCGGCGCGGAGCGTCGCCGAAGACGAAGTCCGGGAGGCGGCCGAAGCCGCACCGACTCCCACACCGGCTCCCGAGCCGGAGCCCGAACCCGAACCCGCACCTGAGCCGGAGCCGGAGTCGACCGGCGACGACTGCGAGGCGATCCACGACTACTACAACGACGAGTGGGACGCCGGGCGGCTGTCCGAGGCCGAGTACGACGCCCTGCTCGATGACCTGTTCGACACCTGCTACGCCCTGCGGGACCAGTGACCTGACGGGCTGCTGGAACGTCCGTGCTCGCCGGTAGCGTGAGACATGTGACGCACCACCACGGCCCCACCGCAGGCATGTCCGGACCCGAGGACCCGATGGAGCCCGAGGAGCACGTCTGCGGCGTGTGCGGACGTGCGCTCGACTTCGCCCGCGACCTCGACACCGGGGAGACCGCCTACGTCCACGCGGCCCGGGACAGGCCGACCGACGACCATCCGGTCGTGCCCGTGAAGCGCGGCGAGGTGCCCTCGCTGGACCGGTGCGACGTGTGCCTGGCAGACGGTCCGGTGTGGCGGCTGCCGACCCGCCCGTTCACCACACCCCGAGGTGAGTCGACGTCGGCCGACTGGCTGCTGTGCGCCGAGTGCGGCAAGCGCGTGGAACGCAACGACTGGAACGGCTTGACCCGTCGCGGGATCACCGCTGCGGAGGAGCGTCACGGCATCGAGTTCAAGGACTGGGCCCGCGAGGAGATGAAGGGTCTGTACCGGCAGGTGCGCAAGAACGTCACCGGTGCTCTGAGGCCGTTCCCGTAGCACCCGGATGGCGCCCGGGTCAGGCAGCCACGGGTGTGGGGACCGACAGTTCTCCCGCCTCGACACCACAGGTCCGGCAGGTGTCATACAAGGAGACGCCGTGGTGGCACTGGAGCGCCGGGTCGGTCAGCGCCTGCTGGCGTACGGCGCGATCGCGCAGCGCGCCCTCGTTGTCGGCACGCACCTGGGCCAGGTAGGCGTCGAGATCGGGGACGGCGGCGAAGGTCCTGTTCCTCATGCGAGTCAGGTGTGCGGCAGGCAGGAGAACGTTGCCCCGCGGCCGTGGGTGACGATGCCGAAGGCGTGTCGCATCGCGGCGTACCAGGAGTCGGGCTGTTTCGAGTCCCGGTCGTGGAACCGGTCGATGTGCAGGTCGCGGCCGATCTGGTCGCGGATCCGGCGCTCGTGCGCGTCACCGACGGTGGACCCTGGCCACTCCGAGACGCCGGTGTTTGGAGCCGACCGGGGAGGGTTGCCCCGCAGGTCCTTGATGATGCGGGCGGCTTCCATCGCGAGCGTCACCGCAGTGTGGTCGCCGGTGACGTAGTTGACCTGGTCCGGCGAGTAGCCGGGCGATCCGGGCGGGTACGGCTCGTAACCGAGCGCCTCGGCGAGCAGGCACTCGATCTCGTAGTGCTCGGTCAGCAGCGCCTTCTCCCGAGCGGTGTACCGGTCGGCGTTGCGGATCCGCTCGGTCCGCTCGATGGCTTCGGCGTGCGACACGGGCGCCTCACTCGTCATCGTCAACCTCGATCAGGGGCCAGGTGTGCCCGTTCGGGCACACGCACACCGCGCCGACCATCACCCCGATCTCGCACCGTGCGGTCTCGTGCGTGATGTAGCGCGAGAGCCTCCCGCACGCCGGGCAGGTCACCGACGCCACGAGGGCGGCCTGGTGCTCCAGTGCCGGGCGCGCGGGCAGCCCGGTCAGGGAGTTCGGGTCCATGCTGTGGGAGATGTCTGGTGCAGCCACGGTGGGCACCCGCAGCGAGCCGAGAACGTCCATGCCTTCCAGGTGTGCGGGGCTCACGCGGACCTTCCCCCGCTCTCACCGGTGTCGCGGCGAGTGCCGGGCGGGAACTCGACGGTCCAGAACCGGTGCAGCACCCAGATCTGGGCGACGACGAGCGTGGGAAAGAACCAGCCGATGCTGGTGACCATGCCGATCAGCCAGATCGTCGGCCACCGGTGCAGGCCGGTGCGGCGGGTCTGCGGGATGCGCCAGAGCGTGACGGCTGCGGGGACGAGCAGCGGCAGGAGCCACGCGATCGGTCCGGGCCAGGTCATCAGCGCGACCATCGAGGCGTAGGCGGTCGCCATCGAGGCGATCCCGACGACGCCGAGACGCAGCAGGACGCGACTGGTATCGAGCCGGAGGCCCGGTCCTGGGACGGCTTCACCTGCGGTCCGGGCTGCGGCCTGGGCGGCTGCGCGACGAGCCGGGCTGCCTGAGCGGGCGGCGTTCTGTGTGGTCACAGCGTCCCTATGCCAGGCAGGAGCACGGCGGCGGTCAGGTTGCCGGGTCCTGGGTCGCCGCGCTCACCAGTTGAAGGGGCTGCGGCCCCGCTCCCTCTTCTCGCGCTGCTTGGCCTCGTGCGTCCACCGATCGCGCAGGTAGTCCATCTCCTCGTCGCGTCGCTGCCGTCGAGCGGCCTGCTGGCGATAGCGCATCATCTGGTCGTTGGCCTGCCTGCGCTCGGCCCGACGCCCAGAGCCGTCGAGGGCCCAGGAGACGAGGCCGAGGAGGGCGAATGTGCCTCCAACCATGCCGAGTTCCTTAGCCCTGTGACGGCGCGCTGCACGTCGTTCGGCGCGGGCGGCGTCCTGCTCCGGTGGCAGCGGCCGGTTCGAGTGCTGGCTCCATTTGAGGATCCCGCAGGTGAGCGCGGACAGGTAGAACAAGACGCTGCTGCCCGCGAGAGCGAAGAACACTGGGATCGCCCACCACCAGTGGTCCCGCAGGAAGTTCCAGATCTTGTCGAGCACCGGCGGGTACGACGGCGTGCCGGTGGGCGCAGCCGGGTCCGCAGTGTTCGCGCCCTGGTTCGTGGGTGCGTCCCAGCGCGACCAGCCGACCGGCGGAGGCGGCGGCGGGGAAGGAACCTTCGGGCCGTCGGCGCCCTGGTCGTCCGATTCCGGACCGGTGGGGGTCAGGCTGCTCATGCTGCCTCCTCGATCGGGGTCCATGCACCGTCGGTGTACATCCAGTCCCGGTGTGGTCGAGAGCGCCCTCGGCCGCGGGTGAGGGTCGCCGACCGGGCACCGGGACTGGTGGCGGGTGCGAGCGTGAAGCCCAGGTGGCTGACGGCCCTCGCAGCGTCGTCAAGTGGCGTGGCGCGCTCGGGCGCAGAAGTGGTCACGACTGACCTGGTGTGCGGACGCGGGATGATGGCTCCCCGCTGCGTTGCCCGGCCAGCATCCGGGCGAGCGTGACCGACTCCAGCAGCGCGTCGACGACGGCCCGCCCGAGGTCCTGGGCTCCGCCCGAGGTGATCTCCAGGTAGCCGTTGATGGCTTGCTCGGCGACGGCGTTGAGGTCGTCGCGGTACTCGGCCAGTTCCTCCGGCTGGGTGGCGGCGACGTGGTCGGCGGTGCGTACGACCTGCTCCAGGAAGGCGAACGAGTCGCGGACACTGTCAGGGCCGTGCTCGACGAGCGGGCCGCGCAGGGTCCCGAACCCGGCGAGTGCCCGGCGGGCCAGGTCGACCTCGTCGCGGGTGGGGATCCGGTCGACCGGGGCGCTCCCCTGAAGGGGGCACGGACCCTGCCGGGCCCCGCAAAGGGTGCAGAACGAGTGCATCGCGCCGCACGGCTCGGGGCAGACTGACCGGTCGAAGCGGCCGGTGTCGCAGGCGTGCCCGGTCAGGGTCTCCACGAACCCGTGACATGAGCAGAGGACGCAGGTCTGCCCGTAGTGGTCCTTGAACGGGTGTCGGCACTCGTCGCGGGCGCAGGTGTGCTCACTGGCCATCGCAGGACTGCCTCACGTTGACGTGGTCCTGCTGTGGGTCGTGACCGGCGGGCAGCCCGCACCGGTAGCCGTACTCGGCGTAGGCGGTGCAAGCGCCGTGGCAGGCCGGGCAGATGTCGGCGCCGGGAGTGATGTCCCATCCCTGGCCGGTGGCCATGCGGCGCAGCCCGGCGTAGGCCTGCTCGGTGGTGTCCGCGACGACGTCGGCCTCGATGGTGGTGCCACAGCCGCGGTCGCAGAACAGGCCCACGAACCGGGTGCTCGGCGCATCGGCTTCGGCGCATCCGGTCGGGACGGCCAGTGGGTCCGGTGAGGCGACGCTGGTCCGGCGGGTTGCCGCAGCGTCGTTCAGGAAGCCTGCGGCGTCCGCGGCGCTGCTCCACGCGTGCTCGCTGCGGTCCTCGCTTTCGGTGTCGTATAGGCGTCCGGTGATGGTCTCGTCGGCGCCGATGACCAGGCTCAGCACGAGCCCGCGCTCGACCCACTCCGCGAGGACCCGACCGTCCTTGGCCGGGTAGGTCTCGACCCGGGCCTGCACCGGCAGGGGCAGGTGGCCGAGGAAGGCGCGCGCGGTGCGCAGCGCGTCCTGGTCGGGCCGGGCCATGCCGGGGTGCCAGCCCTCGGCCAGGGCGGCCATCTCGGTGAGACGCTCGTCGTGGATGGACGCGAGCGGGAACGCGCCCCTGGTGGCGGGGATCATGCGGCTTCTCCGAAGTGGTCGATGAGGCACTCGGCGACCTCGTGCGGCTCGGTCCAGGTGAACTCGGTCTCCGCCTCCGGATGGTCGGCGTCGAGCAGGGCGGCCTCGATGTGGCCGTCGGGGAAGACGTCGGCGATCAGCGCCTTGGGCACCGCCACGTGCTCCAGGGTGATCCCGCCCTCCTCGGTGGGGGCGAGGAGGATCTGGTCCTGGGCAGCGGGCGGCAGGTAGGACAGCACGGCGGTGGCGACCGCGGCCGCCTCGGGGGTGACCGGGGCGCCTTCTCCGTCGAGCCACCCGCTCTCCAGCGTGACCAGGTGGGCGAGTCGTTCGACGCGCGACTCGGTGATGTCGTAGGGGCCGACGGAGTCGGTCAAGACGCCGGTCACCGGTAGGTCACCTCGCTCAGGAGCGCCTCGGTCTCGGTGCGCTGGTGGCGCCATCCGAGGAGGTTCCCGACCCGGGGCAGGTGGCCGGTGGGGACGCGGACGAGAGCCTCGCCGTCCTCGAAGAAGAGGTCCTCGGTCTGCCGGTTCGCAGCCCACGGGGTGGCCTGGTGCTCGAACGGCGACCAGTGCCGGGGGCGGGCGCTGAGCAGCCGCTCGACCAGGGACAGGTCCTTGACGAGGTCGACCTTCGCCTCCTCGACGACCTGGCCGTCGGGGCCGATCACTGGGTTGGTCAGGTAGGAGGTGCGGGCGCACCGGGCGGCGGAGATCTTCGCCAGCGTCTTCTCCACCCCCACCTTGTGGGCCGAGCGGGCCACCGGGTCGTCGGCGACCTTCTTCGCGGCGCGGAACCGGACCTCGTCGCGGTCCCGGTCGGAGACGTAGGGCAGGTGCCACTGGCCGGGCTCCAGCAGCGTCGGCGTGGAGGCGTCGCGCGCCTCGCGCATGAGCCGGGCCACGGCGGCGATCTCGGGCTGGGCGTCAGCGTGGTCGCGCAGGTCGAGGAAGTTGTCCCAGGCGGTCGCGGTCTGCACGACGCGGATGAACTCGAACGGCTCCAGCAGCCGGTTCGTCACCGACTTGTGCAGGCCGAGTTCGCGCAGGTCCAGGGCGGTCTTGATCGCCGTCTCCATGGTCTGGCGCCACTTGTGCCGGGCGAGGGTTGTCTCCTCGACGGTGAGCGGGTCCCCGCCCTGCATGCCGGGCTTCTCGGCGGCCCAGCGCAGCGGATAGGCCGGGTTGGCGCGGAGCATGTCGATCTTCTTGCTGACCGGGATGGCCCGGTTGGAGCCAGCGCACTTGCCGACGACCTTGTGGGTGTTGTTCTCCGACAGCACGAACCGGTGCATGACGGTCTCGAACGAGATCAGGCGCACGCCTTCGGCGCTGATCGAGTCGGCGAGCACGACGGCGGCCGGTCCCTCCAGCGGGGTGAAGGTGGCGGTGGCGCTCGGGGCGCTGGGGGCAGACATGGTGGCAGTCATGGGGTCCTCAACATCGTTCCGCCGCGTCCTGCGTGGGGCGGGTCCGCGAATCCCTATGCCGCCAGGGACCGCTCCGGCAGCACCGGCGCCGGGGGCGGCTCGACACCTCGCGCCTGGTACCCAGCAGACGCGCCGCGGCGGTAGGCGGCAGCGAGCGCCGCCACCACGGCCGGTGCCGCGTACATCAGGCCGACCGCAGCCAGGAACACGCGCATCGGGAGCGGCCCCGTCCAGGCGACTAGCGTCACTCCGCAGACAGCGGCGACCACCGCCCCCGAGACGCCGTTCGCGGCCGCATACCGGGCAGTGCTCCCGGTGCGTACCGGCGGCGGATTCATGCCGACCTCGCCGCGACGTCCGAAGCGACTCCGTGGCGGGCGAAGGCTGCGGCGACCACCGGGACGTCGTCGAGCCCGAGCGCGCGCAGCACCTGCACGGCCTCCTCACGTGCCCAGCCCCGGTCCCGAGCGGTTCTCGCCACCGCTCCTGCGGCCGAGTGCCTGGTCTCCGGCGCGGGCTCCACCAGCGGGCTGTTGAAGATCGAGGGCATCTCGAAACGGGTGCCGGACGGACGGACGCGGTCGCTCACGGGTGTCTCCTAGTGGCTTGCTCTCGACACTCCTGTGCCGGGGGCGGCGGTACCGGCGACGGTCGGCGACGAGGAGTCCTCGTCGGCGCGGACACGGGGCCGGTCCTGGTCGGGGGCGATCCGGACCCGGATCGGCTCCTCGCCGAGGGCGGCGTCGGCGGCGTCGGTGGCCGAGCGCATCTTGCGCAGGGTGGAGACCATCAGCCCGGTGTCGATGCTGACTGTGCCGGGCAGCCCGGTGGTGTCGGGCCGCGCGTTGTCGCCGTCCGGGATCGCGAACGGGTCGGCGCCGGTGGCCTGTTGGAAGCGGAGCCGCAGCCAGCCGATCGCCGGGTTGAGGTGGTGGTGCACGTCGCCGCGCATCGTCTCGGCGTCCGCGCGGCCCGCGGCCAGTCCTGCCAGGTGGGCGTCGGAGACGATCTGGTCGAGCAGCCCGGAGTCGACCAGCGCGTCGAGGATGGCGTCGGTGGGGGCGTCGTCGGGTTCCCGCGGGGCGGCGTCCCGGACCTCGGCGATTACGCGCCACGCCTTGTCGCGGTAGCGGGCCAGCGTCTCGTCGGGGAGTCTCATCGTGTCGCTTCCTTCATCATCTGCTGCATCGTCTCGGACCGCGACGGCATCTCCACCCCGCGCAGCATCAGGCCGACGCCCCAGGACGGGGACCTGTCGACCATGAACGCGAGGTTCATCCATAGCACCGGGTCGCACTCGCGTTCGCCGGTGGCGAGGTCGGACAGGAGCAGGACGGTCCGGTCGTCGGCGACGATCGGGTCCAGGCCGGGCAGGCCCAGGTGCTCGTTCGGGCCGAGCAGGTCGAACGAGTCGTTCTCGCGGGCGATCGAGCGTGCCTTCTGGAGGGCGGCGAGCAGGTGGTTGAACGCTTCGGGGCTTCGGGTGAGGGTCGTCGTCATGCGCGGGAGGTGTGCGGCTGCGGCCGGGGCGCTCCCCGGTGTCCTCGACGAGCGGGTCAGGGGACGAACGGGAGCACGATCCGCGGGCCGCCGACCTGGTACGGGTTGGCATAGACGGTGTGGTGGGGACTGGTCCCGTGCTCGAACCCCCGGTCCCAGGCACCCTCGGCCGCGGCGCGGATCGCTTCGACGATGACGGGGTGGGACAGGTCGACCAGGGGCATCTGGGCGGCCATCGGGCTGAGGTCGGGCTTCTCGGCGGCTGCGGCGCTCATGGCCGGGTCCGGGCCAGGCGCCGGACGGTGGCGGCGGCCTCGTGGTAGCCGACGGCCATGCCGCGGTCGGCGCTGGCTGTCGCGATCCGCGACAACCTCTGGTGCAGGTCTGCCTGCTGCTCGAACTCCTGGGTCAGCGTCGCGGCGAACTCGTCGATGGCTGCACGCACAGCCTGCGCGGTGCCGGGGACGTGACCGGTGCGGACGTCGTTGTCGGCTTGTGTGGTCATGCCTTCCAGGTGTGCGGCGTCCCGCCGGATGTTCACCGCCGGGACCCGGCGAGCGGCTCGCTCAGCCGAGGTACCCCTGCCCAAGGCAGTCGGTGCAGGGCTCGCCGAAGAAGCCGCCGTGGCCCTTGCATGTCCCGCACACGGTCCGGCCGCCGCGGGTGGTGTCTTCCTGCTGGCGCAGGTAGGCGACGAACTCGGCGTTGAACAGCACGTAGTCGCTGCGGGCCTGCCGCATCCGGGCGACCGCGTCGTCGCAGGACCAGCCCATCTTCATCATCGCCAGCCCGGCGACCAGGCCGGAGCGGTTCATGCCCGCCTGGCAGCGCACCAGCACCCGGTCCCCGCGCTGGACGGCGGCGACCACCTCGTCGGCGAGCCGGTGCAGGTGTGGATGGTCCTGCTCCGACAGTGGGCCGTCGATCATCGTGTGCGTGTGGTGCGGGATGTGCTCGTCGGGTCCGTAGCCCTCGCGGGTGTAGAGGGAGACCACGACGTCGAACTGGTCGGTCACCCGGCAGTCTCCGTTGCCCGGCTGGCAGTCGTGCCCGCCCAGGTGGAGCCCCGGCGTGACCTCGTCCCACGGTCGTTCGCAGAACGGCACGTTCGACACCTTGCCTCGGCCGAAGCACTCCGCGCATGTCGCCTGCCGGGCACGGACGCCACGGCACGCCGGGCACACCACGCCAGGTCCGTTGGTGTTGTGGGCGACGACCTTGCCGTTGGGCAGGGTGACGGTGTGGATGCCCAGGTGCGCGAGTTCATGTTCACCGTGCTCGGCCTGAGCGGCCTCCAGGTCCAGCACGAAGTCGGCCTCGGGGTGTGCCTGGGCGGCGAACTGTCCCCCGGCGGGCACTCCGCGCGGCACCCGGGTCTCAGTCATCGAAGTCCCCCTCCTCGTCCCAGGACGCGTCCTCGTCGGCACGCTCCTGGCAGTAGTCGCACAGCCCGATGTCCGGGTTCTCCATCTGGCCCCCGCACTCGGGGCAAGACGGGTCACACACCTCGTCCGTCTTGTGCGGCTCCTGCACGTGCCCGCAGTTCGGGCAGGCGCCGTGCTCGTCAACCCACTGACGGTCCAGCCCCGGTTCCGTTGCTGCGGACAGCGATTGAAGGCTCTCACCGCGCACCGACATGCTGAACTGGCCGCCCGCGGGGACCCCGCGCGGGATGCGCTCCACCCGGCTCAGTCCCGGTCCTCGGTCGCGACGACCTCGGCGGCGGGGTCGAAGCCTCCGTCGGCGCGGTCGAAGTAGGGAGTCGGCATCATCCCGTCGCTCATCTTCACCGTGGCGGGGACCCGGACCTGGCCCATCCGGTAGCCCTTCTTGGCGTAGTAGGCGTTGCGCTTCTCGGCGGTGGAAGCCGAGGAGAAGTTCACGAATCCGAGGAACGCCCCGGTCGGGTTGACGGGGTCCAGCAGCGCGAACGCGCGGCCGTAGCGGGTGTCGATGATCTTGGCGGGCACGAGGTGGCCGTCGGCGTCGAGGAGCGCGGGGAACTCGGCCTTGCCTCCCTGCTCGGCCAGGGTCGCGCAGGCGTCGTACTTGCGGGCCATCGTGTCGCTCGCCCACTGGGACAGGTAGCCGTCGGTGTCGGAGCGCTCGAAGGACTCGGCGGATCGGCGGCGTGACTCGGTGGCGGCCTCGCGCCACTGCTCGGCGGTCTTCCCGCCGTAGGTGCCCGTCGGCTCCGTGTCCTGCTCCGTGTCCTGCTGGCGGGTCTGGTCGCGCAGCCTTTCGGCCGCGTCGGCGGCAGCGAATGCAGCGTCCTCGAAGGTCCGTTGGTCTCCGCCCTGGTCGCCGTAGCCGAAGAACACCCTCATGTCGCCGTGCTCGACGTGGAACTCGCCTTCGGGAGAGTCGGCGTGGTGCACGTGGGCGATCACGATCTCGGGGTCCTCGGACACGGTGAGGGTCTGGCCGTTGCCGAGCGCCATCACCCGGAAGCCGGTCATCCCGTGCACGGGGCAGTCCATCTCGGGGCCCTCGGTGGTGCCAGGGTTGAAGTCGCAGCGGCAGCCTCGTGCCCGCGCCTCGTCGGCGGAGACCGGCTCGACCAGTCTCACGTCGGACTCGGCGTTCTCGGTTGCCGCGAACTGGCCGCCGGTGGGGACACCCCGCGGCTGGCGGTTGCGGTGGTCGGTCACGGCTCAGCGCTCCGGGGCGGGGTCGGTGCGGATCAGGCTGTTGAGCCGCGCTTCGAGGTCGGTGCAGGAGTCGTTGCCGTTGACCGCGTCGGAGGCGTAGGTCGAGGCCACGTCGACGGTCAGGTCGACCAACTCGTCGGCGGCGAGGGCCTGGTCGATCTCGTGCTCGCTCACGCCGCTGGCGACCAGGAACCGGCGCGCCTGCTCGGCGTCGAGGCTGGTCGCCCAGCGGTCGGAGGTTTCGTGCAGGTCGTCATAGGGGTCACCGGGCTGGCCAGAGAGTCCCTGCTCGGCGACCCAGGCCCGGACCTTGTCGACCGAGATCCGGTCGTCGCGACCGTCGGCGAGGAACACGTCGAGGTCGGTGCTGTCGCTGTCGCTGTGACCGGCCGGGATCGCGCCGTTCTCACCGCTCAGGTCGTCGAACTCCTCACCGTCGGCGTCGTAGACGGTGCCCAGGTCGATGTCGTAGGTACCGTCGCCGTTGGGCTCCTCGGGCCAGGTGACCAGATCCACGGTGGCCCCGGGCGGAAGGTCGGCGTCGGCGATCCACTGGGCGACCTCGACCTGGTGGGCGCGTTCGCGGGCGGCCCGGTAGGCCGTCTCGGTCTCACCCAGCGCCTGTCGTGCTGCTCCGCGGGCGTCGGCGAGGGTCACCACGGACTCCTGCCGGGTCGAGGTGGCGAACTGGCCACCGGTGGGGACGCCTGCGGGCTGTCGGTTGATGTTCGTGGTCATGAGGTTCACTCCGTCACGTCGTCGTAGTAGATCTCGATGTGCAGGTCGGGGTCGCCGAGGCCGTCGACGAGGCGGGTGCCCTTGGTTCCGGCTCCGGCGCGGTCGGTGGTGCGCACCGGCGATCCGGCGTGGACGAAGCCGTCGAGGTCCTCCTCGAAGTCCTCCAGCGCGATACCGAGGTCGTCGGAGCGGGACTTGGTGGTGTCGGTGGAGAGGACGAAGGAGTAGGGCGAGTCCCGCTCGGGGTCGGGGAGCCGCTCCCCGCGGACGGTGGCGGCGTACCGGTAGCCGATCAACTGCGCCATCTGGCGCATCTCGTCGTCGGTGAGCGGCCGGTTCGCCTCGAACCGCATCGCGTAGGGGGTTCCCGGGTAGACGCCATCGCGACGTCGGTGGAACGTGCCGCGGCCGGGCACATCGACCGTGTCGAAGCCGCGCGGTGTCGGCGGGACCGAGCCGTGGCCGTGGCAGACGCCGCACTCGCCGAGGGTCTGCCCGTCGTAGGTGGAGGCGAAGCCGGACTGGCCGCAGGCGCGGCAGCCGATCCAGTCGGCCGGGACGTCGGTGGTGACCTCGGGTGCGACGCCGTTGTTGAAGTCGTCGAGTTCGGCGCGGCGCTCGTTGGTGAGGCCCCACGGGTCGGTCGGTGCGACTTGCCGGGGCTCCAAGTCGATCGAGTCGGCGCGGCGCTGGAGGAGGGTCTGCGCCTGGCCGAGGAGCGCGTCGGTCATCTCCCCGGCGTCGTCGACCGCGACCTGCATCGTGTAGTAGCCCGACCCGATCGGGTATCCGGAGATCTCGTCACGCAGGTCGTCGCGCCACTCGTGGAGGGAGGCGGCGGCCTCCCGGAGACCCTGCTTGCGTCCCTCGGCGTACGCCTTCGCGCGGATGCTCGCGACCGACTCGGCGAGCGCACCCCAGTCGTCGGACTCGGTCAGGCTCACCTGGGACTCGCTGTGGGCGTTCGCGGCGAACTGGCCGCCGGTGGGCACGCCCTTGGCGACACGGTGCTGCTGTGTGGTCATGCCTACCGGGTGCGCGGCGACGGCGCGTTGCGCTCGGGTCGCTCACGAGAGCACGGGGAAGGACCGGCCGCACCCGAGAGCGCTTCGGATGCGGCCGGTGTTGGCCCAGAGCGGGGCCAGTCAGGGGTGACCGATCAAGCGGTCAGCAGGATGGGCTCGCTGTCGTTGAGGATGGTGCTGGCCAACTGGGCCAGCCGGGCCTGGACCTGTACCGGGCTGTTGCCCAGCGGCGCCCCGGGGTGCCCGGCCGCGCGGATCAGCAGGGTGTTCAGCCGGGTCCGGGCGATCGTGTGGCCGGTGATCGCTGCGCTGCGCGAGTCGACCGACATGGTGGCGTACTGGCTCACGGCCTCGTACTGGGAGGCGATGTAGGAGTCGACCAGGGCGGAGGACAGTTCCCGCCACCGGGCGTCGCGGCGGGTGCCCGTGGCGACCTGGCCGACGACGGTCTTGAACTTCGCCAGGGCCTTCTTGGCGGGGCGCGGCATAGGTGAGACAGCGGCCAGGGCCAGGGCGTGTGCGGTGTCGGCGCCCATCGCCGAGAGCCGCTCGGCGGACTCCTCGGTCTGGTCGTCCCACAGCATCAGCACGCGCTCGTCGATGCTCGGGTCGACGGCTGCGGCGTCGGTGCCGTGTACCAGTGCGCGCCATGAGCGCAGCGACCGCAGCGCGAGGGTCTCGTCGGCGATCAGGGACGCGGTGAGGATGTCGCGGTCGACCATCGCGTCGGGACGGATCGCGGGGACCAGGTCGAAGACCTCGGCCAGGTAGCGGGCGGCGACGAACATCCGGTCGGTCCCGCGGGCGCCCCGCACCGCGGAGGTGAAGTCCTCCACCGCTTCCTCGATGGCCGTCGAGTCGTCGACGTCGTAGGTGATCAGCGCGGAGTTCGCGGCTGCGGAGAACTCGTGCCCGGCCGGGTCCATCGGGATCCCGAGCCGGTTCTCGGCGCGGCGGATCTTGCGGGTCTCCGAGGCGACCGCGGCGCTGGCCAACTGTCGCGCCCAGCCGCACGCGGACTTCCCTCGGCCCTGCTCCAGGCTGTAGCCGTTCTCACCGGGCGTGATCACCTTCTGCATCAGCAGGTGCGCCAGCCGCTCGGCGAGTTCGGCCTTGTCCTGCTTGGACAGTCCGGTGGTGGATCGGGCAGCGACCTGGTCGTGGATGCCGGTGGCGAACAGGTGCCCCGCGATCGCTCGGCGGGCCTGGTTCTCGTCGAGGGAGCCGGAGAAGACGGCGTCGACCAGGTCGTTGATCGTGGCGTCCACGACGACGGTGGACTGATCGTGGATGGAGGGTGCGCTCTGGGTCATGACCCGTAGGTGTGCGGCACCTGTGCGGAACGTCCCCGTTTGGCCGAGAAAATCTTCGCCGGGCAGCCGTCGACGGGCCCCGGTCATCCGGGGCCGCCATCCGCAGTGATCGGCCACGGCACAGGCCCTCCCCCAGCACCTCCCGGGGACTGTCGCGGGACGAGAAAAGGCACCCCGTTCCGCCCTGCGCAAGGGAACGGAACGGGGTGCCGACGAGATCGGACAGCGGGGTCAGACCGACAGGCTCGGGGCCCGTCAGAACACCTGGTCCACCACCGCGCCACCAGCGTCCGGTCTCGTGTCTGTGTGGGCCTGGACCGCTGCGGCAGCCAACTGCGCTGCTCGGGCGGCCTGGGCCTCCTGTCGACGGCGGATGTCCTCGGGGTTGGTCGACGCCAGCCGGAGGAACTCCTCGCCGAGGGTCATCTCCACCGGGATCGCCCGGCCCGCCAGGTCGGCGTAGATCGCGATCGAGCCGCGCAGCACCCGGCCGGTCTGCGGGTCACGCAGCGCCCTCATCGAGTGCCAGTTGGGGGCGACCGAACCGGCCGACGCGCCCATCGTGGCCTTCGCGGTGATCCGCCCCATCCGCCCCGGGGTCGCCTCCAACTTGAACAGGTCGCAGGCGGCACGCGCCTCGTCGGCGTCCTCGATCGGAAGGATCAGGCCCCGGGAGATGTAGCCGGACAGGCCCGCGTTGACCGCGTCGGTGACCCGCTGGGTGAACAGCATCGGCAGCACCTCCTGGGAGCGGGCGAGACGACCCAGCCGCTCCACCTCGGCGCGACCGGCACCGAGGAACACCCACGCCTCGTCGAGCATGACCGCTCCCCCGCGCCCGGTCAGCGCCATCGCGGAGCCGAACACCATCATCCGGACCAGGGCGAGCGCGATCCGCTGGCTGATCGAGGCCGGGGCGGCGCCCGGCTCGGGCAGGTCGAGGAAGGCGTTGCCGACCTTGATCAGGGTGATCCCCTCCGCGGCACGCAGCCCGGTGGTCCCCGGGGTGACGCCGACGCAGGCACGGAACATCGGCGAGGAGTCGGCGAGGTCCCGGATCCGCTTGATCATGTCCGGCGGCAGCGTCGGCAGGTCCCGCTCGGCGATGGCGAGCGCCTCACCGATGCACGTCGCACCCTGGGCGGCGCCGTGGTGCAGCGCGTGGGTCAGCGGCACCTCCATGTCGTCCTTGCGGTTGCCCCACGGGTTGATGCTCATGAGCATCGAGGCGGCCAGTTCCACACCCACATCCCGCGTGGCCGAGAACCGCAGCGGGTCGAAGATGCCGTCGGCGGAGGTCAGCGAGTCCAGCGAGGCGACCTGGCCGCCCGCGGCGAGCACGACCTCGTCGTGGGACGACCCCGTCTTGGGGTCGATGATGATGGCCGGGCGTCCCATCCTGGTGAACTGATCGGCGGCGTTGAGCAGCACCATCGTCTTCCCACTTCCGGTCGCACCCGCAACGAGCGCGATCGGGAGCCCGTCGGCGGTCGAGGCGGCGGTCGGTGAGAGGTAGACCGGCTGCCGGTCCCGCTCGGTGAACCCGAGCAGCGCGCCCTCGCTGTCGCCGACGTTGTTCAGGCTCGGCAGCCCCGAGCACGCCACGGTTTGCGCCGGAAGGTCGTGCAGGTTCGGGTTCTGCCGCAGCGGGCTGCACAGCATCATCTCGTCCATCCCGCCGTTCTGGCGGTAGGTCATCAGCGCCAACTTCGCCGGGCTAGAGGGGTGCACGACCTGGTTGATGTCGCCGACCTGGCCGTCGAAGCCGACGATGACCGAGGCACCGGCGAGCGTGGGCGGGACGTTCTTGCCCGCGTACATGTTCTCCACGCCCGAGAGCATGGCGAGCATCTCCTCCTGCTCCGCGCGCTGCATCTTGCCGTTCTCGTACCGCTCGTTGATGTCGTCGATGAACCGCTTGCGCTGGCGACGCAGTTCCTCGCGGGTCACCGCCGAGGGTTCGACGTTGCCGCGGATCGAGATCGCCATCGCTCCGGCAGCGACGAGGTCGGAGACCCACGCGGCCTGTCCGGAGGTCGGGTCGACGAAGTCGAGTTCGAGGTCCTGGACGGAGGCGAAGGTGATCGCATGCTGGCCGGGCACCCCGACCTCGGGCCAGGTGTGGCAGGCGTCCACACCGGCCCTGTCGGCGATGCGCACCGACTCGGCCGAATCGAAGACGTGCAGGTGGTCGGCGTGGACCAGCATCGGGGTGTCGGGGTAGTCGCCGTGGTTCCACCAGCCGTTGGCCAGCCGGATTTCCTCCGGCGTGGGCTCGACCAGGCCCGCTCGGGACAGGGCCGCGTCGACGGCTGCGAAGTCGGCGTCGAAGTCGCTCAGCGGGGTCTGGCCGGACACGATGGTCTCCACCACCGAGTCGACCGCGGCACGCCAGCCACCGGTGCCGCCGACCTTGTCGACGAGCCGGACCCCGAACAGCAGCAGCCGCCGGTCGATCGCGACGCCGCCGAACTGGCCGCGCAGGTACTCGGCGTTGGGGTGGGACCGGTCGGGGGCGAAGAACTGCGGAACGTTGACCAGCAGCGTGTGCGTCTGCCGGTAGGAGCCCTTGGCCATCGCCCGCCGCTTGACAGTCACGGTGGCCATCGCGGCCAGTTCCTCGTACGCGGCCAGCAGCGGCTCGGCGGCGTTGAGCGCGTCGGAGGGGCTCTTGGCGTCGGTCACCGGGGACATGGGGACCTTGCGGTAGACCCACACCGACCCGTCGGTGCCCATCAGGCGGCCGTCGCGCAGCCGGGAACGGAGGGTGGTCGGCCAGGCCGGGGACTCGGTCGTCTCGATCACTGGTCGCCCTCCTCGTCGGTCTCGGCGGTCACCGGGGCGGTGCCCCCGGTCTTCGGCTGGGCGTCCCGGTCGGCCTTCTTCTGCTTCCCGGGCTTGGCCGCAGGGTCGGTCTGGCTCGGCTCGGCGGGCTCCGCGCTCTCCGGTGTCGCGCTCGGTGCAGGGGCGGGCTCGCTCATCGCGTCCTCCCCCACCTCCGGGGCAGCCGACGGGTCGACGACGGTCGGCGTGGTCACCTCGACACCGGTCACGGCGTTGGCGTAGGGGTCCAGGGCGGGCCCGGTACCCGAGCCACCCCAGGCGACCACCCGCGGCGCGGCGGTGTCGGCGGCGGTGACGAGCAGGTCGTAGGAGACCTCAGCGGTCTCGTAGCGGCCCAGCGAGTCGGCCTTGGCGCCGTCCCAGTAGACGTCCGCGGTCACGTTCAGCACGACCTGTTCGGGCATCAGGGTGCGCCGGTCCTCGGCCGAGGCGTCTTCGGGCCACAGCGCGGCGGCCTGGTTGATCTTCACGCCGGTGAACGTGGCGCCGACGAGTGGGATGTAGGAGTGCTCCCCGTCGGGGTCGCCGACGGCCAGGCGCAGCGCGTCGGGGTCGCCGGAGGTGTAGGCCTGGGCCCACGCCCATACCGCGTTCTCGATGTCTTCGGTGGTCTGCGTCGCCTCGACGTCAGGCCAGAGGAAGGCGTCCCACTTGTCGTTCTCGGGCAGCCGCGGCATCAGGGTCGGCTGGCCAAGCACGACGACGCCCTCGTTGTCGGAGACACCCAGCGCGATCGTGGTGTCGAACAGGTTGCCGCCGGGCTCGGCCACGGTGAGGCGGTGCGTCTCGACGTCATAGGAGCCGTCCGGAGCGGAGGTGGTCTCTGCCGACTCCCAGCCGAGCAAGATGCCGCCGGGAAGCGGCGCCGGGTCGGTCGCGAGCCAGGTGCGGACGGCGTAGATCGCCCGGGAGCGGGTCTCGGTGTATCGGTCGGCGGACACGACCGTGCCCTCGTCGCTGGTTCCGGCGCTGGCCATCGCGACGAACGTCGAGAGCATCGCCAGCGGGGCCAGGAACACGGTCGCCCACACGATGCGGCGGTACCGCTTGGCTCGCTTGGTGAGCCGGTGCGCGTCGGGCAGGCCAGCGCGGGGTACCTCCTCGGCCTCGTCCCACCACGTCGAAGGGCTGTTCTTCCGGTTGCCGGGGCGTTGCGCCGCCCTGGTCTTGGTGCGCTTCATGGTTGTCCTTACTCCGTGGCCGCCTGGGGCTGCGGCCGACGCGTCGGGGAGGGTGTTCGGCTCGTCCGGTGCGTCTTGGTCAGTTCTTGCGCAGCAGCGCGCGGACCGACTCCAGGTCGGCCTTCTTGTCCTCGTCGAGCGCGAACACCGCCTTGGCGACGGCGATGGCGGCCTTGACGTTCGCCGACGGCATCGCGCCGGAGGATCCGGCACCGAGCGCGGCGAGCAGGTTCCAGACCGCCTTGATCCGGTCGCGGCCCATCTCGGCGGCGATCACGCCAGCCTCCATCGGGTCGGCCTCGGCGATGGTCGTCAGGTCGCTGATCGGGGCCGTCGCGCTGCGTGGCGCGGACATGATGGCGGTGGTCAGGTCGGCCAGACCGGTGCCGCAGCCCAGCAGGTGGGCGGCCAAGCCGGTGATCGTCTCCTCGGTCTCGGTGACCTCCTGCGCCTTGACCGCGATCCTGCGGATCGCGCCTCGGTCCAGGCCACGCTTGGCCGGGGCGGACTGCTTGGTGCCGGTGGCGGCGCCGTCCTCACGGTCGATGTGCTGGTTGTTCTCCGCGCCGGTGTCGTCGAGGTCGTGGTCGGCAGCGGAGTCCCCGTCGAGCGCGTGCGGAACAGGGTCCGCCTCGTCGCCGTCGCGGGGCAGGTCGGGGGCCGACGGCGCGAACGTCGTCTCGCTCATCTGGTGCTCATCTCCTGGCTGGTGGCCTTCAGGGTGTTCTGCAAGGTGACATGCGTAGACCCGCCCGGATCGGCGGTCGGGGCTCCTATGCCGACGGCCCGCCGACCGGCGGGCGAGACCTCCAGGGAGACTGCGCGCTGGGCTGCTGCTCGGTACGGTGAGGCGACACCACCAGGCAGCAGCGACACCGAGGAGCACCCGTGCAGCCAGACGCGACCGGCGAGGACCTGCGCCGCAGGCGGGAGGCGCTGCGGATCAGCCAGCGTGGCATCGGTGAACGGGCCGGTCTCGACGCGGCCACGGTGCGGCGGGTCGAACGTGACGCCGGGTCGGTGCGCTCCAGCAGCGTCGGACTTTACCTGCGGGCGCTCGAAGATGCTGAGGCTGCGATGACGGGCCGGGTAGGCAGCCCGGCCACGAACCCGTCATCAGGGAAGCCTCAGGAGAAGCCGCCGGTCTCGATCACCGTCTCCGGCCCGGACGGGCTCAGTGTCACCGTGTCCGGTGCGATCGAGCACCTCGACGTTCTGGGCCGACTCCGCGATGCGACTCCTGGGGGTGCTGCGCGAGACCGGGAACGGGACCGGCGAGGCTGGCCCGGATCCCGAGGGTCCGGCGGCTCCGGCGGCGGCCGACTGACGCGATGACCCGCCCCTCGACGGGCTCACCGGCAGGACGGGGCAGGCTGTGGGAGGGCCCTAGGTCCGGGTGGGGCCCACCGCGGGGTGGCCGGTGGCCTTCATGTGCTCGATCTTGGCCACGCCGACGATGACGAACGTGGCCACGCCGAGTGCTGCTCCGAGCGCGACCACGAACGGCAGCAGGGCGGTGAAGGCGGCGGTGAGTGACAAGGCGGTGCCTCTCCGGGGGCGTGGGTAGGGGGTCAGCGGTGGATGGACAGCGTCCGGAACTGCTCCGGCTGTGCGGCGCGGACCTGAGCCCGTTCCAGCAGGTGCCGTTCCCGGCGGGAGAGCGGATGGGCAGCGGTGGACGGGTAGTGGTCGGTCTGGACGCCGCCGAAGAGGCGGCCGACCTGGCCGTGTCCGACACGGCGGGCGCGGCGTACGGCGGCGGCACGGGCAACCAGGGACGCTGTGGCGCCAGCGGCTGCGGCGGTGAGGAACTTCATCGGTCCTTCTCTCGGGATGGTGTGGTTCGCCGCTGGGGTGCGCGGCAGGTGGCGCTACTCGGCCAGGCTGTAGTCGGTGACCGTCCCGGCGCCGTCGCAGGTACGGCAGGTGGTGGACTCCTCGGGGCCGCAGCCGTCGCCGTTGCAGTCCACGCAGGTGATCGTGCAGTCGGCCTCGACGCGGGCGACCCGGTCCCAGCCGTCGGCGTCGGTGATGGTCCCGGTGCCAGTGCAGCCGGGGCAGGTGCCGCGGGCCCCGTGGTAGTTGCTGTCCGTGCCCTGGCAGATCGGGCAGCGGCCGGTGGCTTCGGCGACGGCGGCGTGTGGTCCGGTCAGGGACACTGCCGACTCGGGGTGCAGAGTCGGGGCGAACTGGCCTCCGGCGGGGGTTCCGGCCGGGGTGCGGGGGTGCTGGGTGGCGGTGCTCATGTCCGGTAGGTGCGCGGGGATGAGGGCGCCCGCTGGGGTCATGTTCATGCGCCGACCAGCCGCCATCGGTCACCGTGGAACAACTCCACGGTGAGTGAGCACGGTCCGCAGAAGACCGCGAACTGGCTGGTCGTCAGGTCGGCGAAGAGGACCGCCTGCGTCTGCGGTGTCAGGGTCGGGTCCGGGCACTCGGGGTTCGCGCACTCGACTGTGGGGTAGGGCCAGCGCAGATGCCCGGGCAGCGGCTGGTCGGGCACCTCAGCCACGTCGACCGGTGCGGCTGGCGGCGATCGTCCACGTGCCGAGCATGTCGAGGGCTCGCCTGTCGGAGTCGCGGCGGGTGCTGCGTCGCGCGTCGGCGACGTCGTCGAGAACCTCCTCGGCGAACGTGCTGGCGCCGGTGGCGAGGGCGCTCAGGGCGGGTCGGTGCACGGCGGCGAAGACTGCGGCGATGCTGGCGGCCGCGGCGTCGGAGATCTCCCGGTCGCCGTAGCGCAGGTCGGCCTCGGCGAACGCGGAGGCCGCGTCCATGATGGTGTCCCCGATCCGGATCGGGGTGCGGCTCTGATGGATGGTCACCTGGGAGGAGTGTGCGGCACTCCCGGCGGCGCTCCCCACTCGGCCTGGCCACCGGCGCCGTTCCCGGCGCAGGCATGCGAAGCGGGCGGCCCCGGGTGTGGGGACCGCCCGCGATCGAGTGCGACCTGGGTGGGTCTAGGGGCAGTCGACGAAGGTGTAGCCGGAGCCGTAGAAGGCGCCGTTGGGGTCGTGCTCGGGCAGGTACATCGCCATGCAGGCGCCTCGGGCGGTGTCGGCCAGCAGCACCCGCCCTGCGTCGACGCGTCGGTCACCGTCGGCGTCGGTGAAGGTGACCTGCATGCTGGCGGGCAGTTCCTTCGCTGCGGTCTGGCGGACCAGGGCCACGTCGGTGGGCTGCATCCGGTAGGTGCTGTGGTGCCGGTCGAACCACACCAAGGTGCGGTGGATCAGCGCCGCAGCGGACTGCACGGTCAACGGGCCTGCGACGACTCGCATGCAGTTGCCGGGGCGGACCTTGCCGGTGTCCAGGGTGAGGCAGGACTGGTTGCGCTGGCCGATCGTGAACGCGATCTGGCCGTCGTCGTCGCGGCCGTCGTGGTTGCGGTCGGTGAGGCTGCGCTTGACGACCGGTGCGCCGAGCCGGTCGGGGAGCCGCTTGATCGCAGCGACCCGGTCGACGCGGCCAGGGCGGCGCGCGAGTCTGGCGTAGGCCTGTCGGGCGACCTGGGCGGTGGTCGTCCCGGCGAACGAGACGGTGCGGTTCAACCGCACGGCGGTGGATCCGGCCTGCCCGACCTCCGCGGCCGGGGCGGGTGAGGCGGTCGCTCCCGATGCGACCAGGAGGGTGGTTGCCAGCGTCACGAGGACGCACTTGACCCATGCGTGCATGGTGGGACTTCCTTCGGGTTGTGCCGTGGCCGCAGCGGGCTCGGCGTCATCACGATGTCGCGGGCAGAGCCCGCCAGACGGTTCACCGGTCCGGTGCCGCCGTTGGTGCTGTCGTGGTGATGATCGGGTCGAAGCGCTGGGCCTCTGCTAGGTGTCGGTGCGGGTCCGCGTTGCTCGCCGTCTCATGCCTTACAGGTGCGCGGACGGAGCCGCTGCGCTCCCCGAAAAGGGCCTCTGTGCTGGGGTTTTACCGTCGCTCTGCCGCCTCCGACGGCCCTTGTTGAATGACATCGGTGTGGTCCTCCGGATGGCTGCGCCTGGCGCCGGGCGGTAGCCCCAGCGGGCCGGTAGGGTGCGACCTGTGACAGACAGCGGAGAGGTCAAGGTGCTTGTGATCGAGGCGGGCACGGACCGGGCGACGCTGCGAACGCTGCCTCCGTCGCTGGCGGCCTGGCAGAAGGTCGTCGGTGGCTACGTCGAGGACCTCGCGCTCGCCCCGGGCGTGGCGATGTACATGAACGAGGACGGCAAGCATCTGGGCCTGCCGGTCAACGGCGCCGCCACCCGCGTGGTGTACCTGGCCGCCCCAGGGCTGCACCAGGCCGACTACATCGTCGGCGACGTGGTGATCTTCGGGGTCGAGAGCGACCCGGCCGGGGGCGGGCTGCGCGAGGCAGACGTGCCGGAGGTGGCCGTCGACCTGTGCCGACGCGCGGGCGTGACGGTCCACGACGGGACCGTTCTCGGTCGCGGCGACGCCCGCTGAGGCCCACTGGGTGCCCTCGGGGCGTCGCCAGCGCCGGTCAGGTGAAGTCGCGGGGTGACAGTCCGTCGTGCTGTTCGGGCCAGGGCTGTTGCGTGGACCTCCACGCCGCGAAGCAGGCAACGCACACCGCGAGCCGACCGTCGGAGTCGGGGGTGAGCAGCCGTTCCAGGGTCGCTTCGTCGACGATGCGGGTCGGGATATCCCAGCCGCCGGTCAGTTCCCGGCAGCACAGGGACTCCCCCACGATGCCGCCGCCGGGCCGGAGGCCGTCGGTGCCGACGGCGCGGATGTGCCACGGCGACGTCGGTGTGGCCCAGACCTGCTCGCAGAAGGCGAAGCGTGGCGAGGACTGCGGCTCGGGGCGGCAGCGGCTACGGAACCTCACACCAGCCTCAGCATGTGGTGGTGGGTGCGGACCTGCTGATCGGCGTCGAAGAAGAGGCTGACCAGCACGTCGTCCCACGTCTCGGCCGGGTACTGCTCCACCAGGGCGCACACGTCGTAGGTGCGGTGCCGGAACAGGCTCAGCGCCGGGTGCCGCAGCCGGGCGGTCACGTGGGCGACCAGGGCGGGGCTGAACGGGTGGTCCGACATCGACCGGTACCGGGTCCTGATCCGGCCGCCGTCGTCGAAGTACAGGCCCATCACCGCGTCGGCCTGCTCCTCGGCCGAGAACGCTGCGAGGAACTGTTCGGCCTCGGCTTCGAGGTCGGCGTAGATCGCGGCGGCGCGGGAGCCCTGGCAGGAGGGACGCTTCTGGTCGGTCATGCCGGACAGGTGTGCGGCATCGGCGCGGACGTTCACCGTGCTTGGTGGCCGGGTCACACCGCGACGTGAACCGGGACGACCGGCGAACCGGCCGGGTCAGCGACGTCGGCGAGGAGGTCGGCCATGTCACCGGCGTCGGCGTACTCGCCGAACACGGCGGCGGTGGTCACCTCGACGGCGAACCGGACCGAGCCGTTGAACGGGATCGCGACGGTGTCGTTGTGGACCGCCTGGACGTGGACTCCCCGGTTGCGCAGGTAGGCGGCGAACTCGTCGGCGAGCGCGGCGGTCCAGCATGGCACGGCCATGAGCATCGCGGCCGGGTGCGGCTGCCTCGGAGCGGGGACGGTCATGTGGTGCCTGACGGTTGAAGTCGGCCCGGTGTTGCTGCCGGGTTCCCGAGAGATGGTGTTCACGCCCCTGAGGTGTGCGGCAGGCGAGCGGGGGTTCACCACGGCGGGCACCTTGTCGGTGTCCGGGGACGCGAAGCACCCCGCACCAGGTCTGAGGGGACAGGCTGGTGCGGGGTGCTTGTCGAGGCTTAGCGAAGCCGACGGGACGCCGGTGGGGCGAGCGTCAGGACGCCTCGGCCATCGCCGGGTCGACACCGAGGTCCTCGGCGTGGCGGAGGACGCGGACCTTGTTCGCGCCGTTGTTGATCTCCTCGACCTCGACCCAGACGAGGACGCGGTGGCCGATCATTTCGCGCATCTTCCGGGCCATCGCCAGCCCGATCGGGTTGTCGGTGCGCTCGGTGCGGACCTGCTCGCAGCCCTCCGGGACGCCCTCGCGGGCCCGGTCGGTGCCGGTGTTGAGCGTGATCACGCCGCGGGTGGAGGACTTCTCCTTCTTCACCGACACGACGGTGCCGGAGAAGATCTTGCAGTTCTCGATCTGGGTCAGGGCCTTGCCGATGGACCCCGACTCCGAGGCCATGATGGCGATGCTGACGGCGTTCTCGTGGACGGCGGCGTTGTAGGCGGCGCGGTCCTCGTAGGCGGTCACCGGACCGGCGGACATGACGGCGGCGGCGGTGATGTTGGTGCGGGTGGCGCTGTCCATGTGGACTCCTGGTTTCTCGGTGCGGCCGGTGGCGCGGCCACGCTTTCTGGGTGCCGACGTGCGGGGTGCGCGGCGGCGGTTACTCCTGTGCGGGATCGGGCGGGGAGCGTTGGAACCGGAGGGGCGGGGTGTCTCGGGTCAGCCCGCCCCTCCGGGGTCTGAGGTCAGCCCGCGTTGGCCTGACGGACCGACAGGGTGTGCCACGGGGTGGCGGACAGGTCGGCGTCGTAGAGGCGCAGCGCGGCCGAGGCGATCGACTTGACGTGCTTGGTCGTCAGGTCGACCCACTGGTCCCAGTCGGCCTGGCTGCCACCCCACGGGAGCGGGTTGGCGTCGATCACGGTGCGCAGCGCACCGCGCAGGCGGGTGTTGGCCGCGTCCTGGTAGGACTCGACGCCGGTGACGCCCTGCTGGGCGGTGGCGACGATGTGGGCGAAGGTCGTGGCCAGCGCGTCGATGTTGGCCTTGCTGATGCCGACACCGGCCTTGTGGAGTTCCTCGTAGGCGAGGGTGACGGTGCCGAACACGGCGGTGGCCGCGTAGGAGGCGGGGTTGAGCCGACCGTTGACGGTCTCGTCCCACGGCTTGCCCTCGCTGAGCAGGTTGCTCATGGTGTTCTTCTCCGTTCCCGCCGTGCTCGGCGGAGTGGTTGATGTCTCGTCTGTCATGTGTGCGGCACCTGGATCTGCGCTCCCCGGAGCGGGTTCGCCGATGGGGGAATCCGGGACCGGAGCCCCGCCGTCCGGGTCCGGCTCGGGCGGGAACGACTCGAAGTCGTCCGGCAGGTCGAACGCGGCGTCGGGATGGACGTCGTCGGGCAGGTCGAAGGTCTCCACGACCGGCTCGGGCACAGCGTCGGTACGCTCCCGTGCGGGCAGGACAGTGACCTCGGCGAAGTCGTCGATGGGCAGCGCGCAGGCAGGCTCACTGACCGGCACCGCCGGGTCGGGGTCCAGCAGGACCGGGTCGACCTGGACCTCGGGCTCCACCGGGACCTGCGCAGGAACCTGCACGGATGTCTCGGCCGCGGAACCGAAGTCGTCGTCGAGCACGATCCCCGGCACGGTGTCGTTCCCGTCGGCCGGGTCGGCGCCGAAGTCGTCGTCGGCTGCGGAACCGAAGTCGAAGTCGAAGTCGGGGACCGTGACCGCGACCTTCTTGGTGCCGCCGAGGTACGGCGAGATCACCGGGATGTCGAGCATCTGCCGCGTCGGTGCGCCCGGGCTGCCGTCGGGGCCGACGGTGCGGTCGACGTAGTCGTGTGCCCGTGCGACGGGGCAGACGTTGACCAGCGGGCACCAGCCGCACAACGGGCCGGGCTTGCACGGGAACGCCGCCTCGTCGAGGTACTTGTTCAGCAACTTCCACGACTTGGCGAACTTGTTGAGCGTCTCGCGCATCTTCTGCTTGCTCAGCGGGACGCTGCGCGACTTGCCCAGCCGTGTGTAGTACAGCGCCGCCTCGGCCGGGAGTTCGCCGCCGAAGTCGGGGTGGACCCGGATCACCTCTGAGTAGAGCCGCATCTGGTCGCCGTGATCGTCGCCGAACCGGGTGATGTTGGCGGGCATCTTCTTGCTCGACTTGTAGTCCACCACGCGGTAGCCGTCCGGGGTGATGTCGATGCGGTCGATGTAGCCGATGAACGGCACCCCGGCGATCTCGATGCCGTCGGCAGCGAACTCGCGGGAGAACACCGACACCTGGCGCGGGTCCTCGATGTCCCACAGGCCCTTGTAGGCGGCGTGGACCTCGGAGATCCACAGGCCGCGCTTGGCGAACGACTCCTCGTCCTTGCCGGGCCAGGCCTCCTTGGAGTGCGCGAGCAGGATGGACATCGCCTTGTCCTGGGTGCGCTCCTTGCCCTTCAGCGCGAACAGGTCCTCCATGACCGAGTGCGCCGACGTGCCCAGCGGGGCGGCGTCGAAGGGGTTCTCGTGTGAGGGCAATGCCTTCTCGAACGCCCACCGGGCCGGGTTGGAGTCGATCGACTTCGCGGTGGAGGCCGACAGGGACTTGCGTCGGATCAGGTTGATGATGTCGGAGTCGAGGATCACCAGTCGGTCGTTGTCCCAGGCGAACACCTCGGAGACCGGCTTCCCGGTCCGGGTGGTCAGGACACCTGAATGCCCGGTGGTCTCGCTGGTGGTCATGTTGTTCCTATGCCGCGAGAGGGCCCACCGGCGGCATAATCGGGGGCGGCGGCATGGCGCTGACGGGCCTGGTGCAGGGCCGCGTTGGTGGCGTCGATCCGCGTCTGGACCTCGACCGTGGTGTCCTCGGGGTAGGCGGTCACGTACCAGCCTTCGCCGAAGGTGCCGTCGGGCAGCCGGACGGTGGTGCGCCAGAACTTGCCACCGAACCCGAGGCAGCCGCCGAAGCGGTACTCGGAGCAGAACGAGGCGCCCTGGTGGTGCACGAAGTCGGCCCGTGCCCAGCCGTCGTCGCTGGCCCCAGCGTGCTCGACGAGGACCGTGTAGACCTCCTCAGCGGCCTCCCGGGTCAGCGGGTCCGTCAGGCTCACTGGTCGTCCTCGGCAAGCAGGTGGCGGAGGATGCGGACCTCGTCGGCAGTGCGGTCGATGAGGAACCCGGCACCGGAGAGCACCTGGGCGACCTCGTCGAGGCAGGCGCGGCGCTTCGAGCCGTCCGCGTCGGGGTGGTAGGCCACCGAGATGTTCCCGGGCTCGTAGGTCACCTGGGGGTGGCCCCACTTGCTCCACGAGAGCCGCCAGCCAGTGCTGTAGCGGTCATAGACCTTGCCGCGCGACAACTTCGACTTCGGAAGCGACATGCGCGTGCTCAGGAGCCGGTCGACGGACGCGCGGGACATGGTTGCCATGCCTCCCACGTGTGCGGCAGTCGCCGGATCCCTCCCCGGAGGGAGGTTGGGCCGCGTGGGCAGGGTGGGGTTGCTCAGCGGCGGGCCAGGCGAGCCAGCCCGCGGGCGGCACCGTAGAGGGCCGCTCCCGACCAGAACACCGCCGCTGCGGCCAGCGGCCACATGACGAAGTAGAGCGTGGCGAAGTGCGCCATCTGCTCGCTCGTGGCTGCCTCGGCGACCCCGGCGTCGAGCCAGGACGGCAACGTGAGGTCGCCCCACGGTGTCGGCACGCTCGGGAGGGTGTTCCAGTACGCCCACAGCGGGAACACGTAGGCGGCGAGCACCTCGGGCCAGGTGACCACGTTGAGGGTGACGGCGCGGCGGATCATGGCGCCGATCGACATCACCGTGGAGATCACCAGGGCGATGACCAGCCAGGCGACGGCGTTGAGGACGTCCCCACCGGAGACCCCGTCGGAGACGCTGATCAGCAGCCCGAACGTCATGACGACTAGCAGGAAGGCGTTGCGTTTCGTCGCCCCCGACGGCGCGAGGATCAGCGCCAGCCAGACCGGAGCCTGGTGCTGCGGTGCCCCTTCCGTCCGCGACGGCTGCTCGGCGCTCGACGGCTCCGGGGTTGGCGCCTGCTCGGGAGTCGGCGCCTGCTCCGAGACAGCACCTGTCGTCGGTGTGGGCGGCTGCTCGGTCATCGCGAAGCCGTCGGCCTCCAGATGCCGGACGGTCTCGGCGAAGCGGGCGGCCACGTCGCTGTCGGACAAGGTGGCCGACGGTGTCGGCGCGGTGACCGGGCGATAGGGGGCGGTGAACCCCTCGGCGACCAGGTCGCCGGTGCTCGGCAGGTCGGCCTCCTCCCCGAGCAGGAAGCGCAGGGTACGCAGCACGTCCTCGGCACGCAGCGGCTTGGGTCGGTGCGCCTGCGGCCAGTGGCGGGCCAGGTGGTCGGCCCGGGTGACGAAGGTGCCGCCGTTCCACAGCAGCCCGCCGGGGACGGTCAGGTCGCCGGACAGGGCGACGCCGGAGCCGATGAAGCCGAGGTCGACCCCGGGGGCCTCGTGGAGCGCGGTGGCCAGCACCTTGGCGCCCATGTCGGCCTGCACCGCGGGGTTCTGGGTGGTCTCGGACCGGCCGTGGAACGGGTGGGGGTCCTCGCCGACCTTCCAGGCGCCGTTGACCGGCGCCGACAGCACGCCGGAGGCGGCGGTGCCCTTCACCTCGACTACGGCCGAGCCGGTGGGGGTGATCAGGAGCAGGTCGATCTGCCGGGTGCGTCTGCCCGGCCCTCCCCCGCCGACGCGCAGGTCGACGAGCACGACACCGGCGAGACCGGCCAGCGCGGCCGCGGCCTCCCGCTCGGTGCGGTTCGGCCTGCTGGTGGGTGCCAGGAGGGTGATCATCACGCTGCCCCGACCAGCACGTACACGGCCCGGGTACTGGGTCCGTGCTCGGCCACGGGCCTGGTGAACTCGGCGGCTGCGGCCAGAAGCGCGGCGCGCCAGGTGGTGCGGTCCAGCGCACCGGCCAGGTCCTCGGTGGCCATCGCCCGGGCCGACGCCGCAGCCTCGGCCAGGCCTGCGGCCCTGCCTTTGGCCTGGTGCATCTCCGCAAGCCACTCGACGTAGGGCGTCAGGGCTAGCACGAGCGAGTCGGCGGTGTCGCCGCGCATGGTGCCGCCGTTGGCGTTCATCAGTGCGTGCTTCAGGTCGTCGAGGTCCGCGGGGGTCAGGATGCTCATGCGCGGCAGGTGTGCGGCACTGGGCCGCGGTCTCCCCGTGGGGCCACCCCTCCTCCGCGGGGGCGGCTACTGAGGCTGCTGAGGGAAGGAGCCGCCGGGGTACTGCTGGGGGTTCGCACCCTGTGAGGGCGGCGGGTAGTTCCCGTACTGCTGAGGCTGGCCATATCCGTACGGCTGGCCGTATGGCTGCTGACCGGACTGCTGGCCGGGCATGGCCTGCGGGTAGTAGCCGGGCATGGCCTGCGGGTACTTCGGCGAGGGGCCGTACTGGTTCGGGCCGGGGGTGGAGTCGGACAGGGTGAACACCAGCATCGCGATGCCCCCAGCGAGCGGGACGAAGGCGATCAGCATCCACCAGCCGGATCGGCCGGTGTCGTGGAGACGTCGGGCCGTGACGGCCAGGTTCGGCAGGATCAAGGCGAGCAGGGCAAGTGTGCCGAATAGGCCGGTCTCCGGGCTGACCCCGAGCATCGCGTCGACCATGCTGCCCGCGAAGACCGCAGCGACATGGAAGAGGGCGAACCACCAATACTCAGACCGGCGTGCCCGGCCGGAGAAGGTGGCGTACTGGCGGAGCGCTGACGCGACCGCGTCGGTGAAGGACATGGTTCCCCCTGGGTTGTGCTGGTGGTGTCACCTCAGCGTGGCATGGTTCCCGCCCGCGTTGGGCCGGTTTTACTCGGCTCGGCAGGGGCTGGGAGCAGATGCCCCGGTGCGCGAGACCGGCTGCGGGGAGTCGATGCCGGTCGCCAGTGCAAGGTCGACCTCGTAGTGCCTCGCGCATCCGGCGCACAGCGTGTGTCCGAACTCGTCACGCAGCACGGCCCGTCCGGTCGCGCAGCCCCAGCAGGCGGTGCTGCCGTCGGGGGCGGCCATCACTGCTCCTCGGCCGGAGGCACATGCGAGGTGCCGCTGCCGAGGCCCGCGCCGAGCATGGAGGTGACCACGAGCCCGGACACAAGGGTGACCAGGAAGCCGATGACGAAGAGTGTCACGCTGATGTTCTCCATGCCCGGCAAGTGTGCGGAGGTTGCGGGACGGCTCACCATTCGACGTTCCTGCGGAACGCCGGATGGGTGGCCGCGGCGGCCCGGGCTTGCACCCGACGGTAGACCTCGATCGCGTCCCGGATCGCCGCGAGGTCGGACTCGCGCATGGACAGGATCGCCCGGAGTTCGGGGTCGCTGGCCTGCTCGACCTCCTCGATGGTGCGGTACCCGCCGCGTCGCAGCAGGTTGAAGCACCGGGGCGTGAGCGCGAGGGCGGGTGAGGCCAGGCTCATCGCGTCGTGCTTCTCGGTCGCTGCGTTGAGGTAGACGACGCTCACTGGTCCTCCCCTGTCCCGGCGAGCACCCGCGCGAGCAGAGCAGCGGCCACGGTGACAGCCAGCAGCGTGATGGCAACGAGCACGGCGAAGTCCATGCCCTGCCACATGCGCAGGTCGCGGCCGGAGCAGTCCCGGCTCAGAACTCGGTGTCCTCCGGCTCCCACTCCTGCGCGGCCGGTGTAGCGGCTGCGGGTTCGGTGCCGGGCCGGTAGGGAGCCCCGTCGGGCTCGACCCAACGGGTGGTGATGGCCAGCCGGGACAGGAGACGCTCAGAGGCCTGGTCGCTGTCGCGCAGGCAGGTGCCGTCGACGGACTCGAAGATGCCGTCCTTGTCGGCCATCACGTGCTCCTCGGAGAACCTGAGCATCCCCGCCTTGTGCAGGGTGGCGATCGCGTCGGCGACGTCCTCGTCGAAGTGCCTGCGCAGGAGCCGCTTCGGGCCGTTGACGTGGTCGGTGACCCTCGTGGCGGTCCCGCCGGTGGCGGTGCCGACCCGGGCGATGGTCAGACGGCGGTCGATCTCGAAGGAGTCCAGATCCTCGGTGTCCAGGACCCGCACACAGTCGGGGCAGTGCGGCTTGGACCGGTTCACCTTCCACAACCGCGGGACCGTGTTGATGCCGCACAGCGAGATCGGTGAGCGCTCATGGACGACGTGGCGGTGCGCAGCGGACTCGTCGTGATCGGCAGGCAGCACCGTCGACCAGACGAACCCGGCGGGCAGGTGGCCGAAGATGTCGGCAGACCGCTCACTGGATGCAATCGCGCGGATCCCGCGGCTCCGGGAGCGCTGCTCTCGTCCGGTGAAGGTCGGGAAGTCGTCGCTGGTCATGGCCTGGCAGTGTGCGGCGTGGCCGCGGCTGCTCCCCGCGGGGTGCTCAGCGCAGCATCAGGTCGCGCTTGGTCTGCCAGACGATCTCCTCGGCCGGGCCCGGTGGCCCCAGTACGACGCGCAGCGCGGTGGCCGCGGTCCAGGTCAGCAGGGTGAGCACGGCGGAGAGCCCACGCAGGGGCAGGGTGAGCAGGCGAGACATGGACGAGGGCACCGGTCGGTCAGGCGTGGCTGGGGATGTCCGGTCACATGCGTAGGCGCCGGTGCGGGTCAGGCGGCCGCGGCCAGGTGAGACCCCGGGGTGGCAGCGCTGGTGGTGGCGCTGGTGGCCGGTGCCGTCCAGAGTCGGCTCGTGACGTGCTCGGCGAAGCGGTGCGGCTCGGTGAGCAGCCAGGAGTGACGGCCCGGGACAGTCTCGACGCGGATGCCGCGCAGCAGGTTGTGCGGGATCGCGCCGGGCGTCACCACGGCGTCGCGTTCAGCGAACGCGACGGCGGTGCGGACTCCGGTACGGGAGAGCAGGTACAGGTCGTGCAGGAGGTCGGCTCGCCAGGCGGCCACGGCGGACCCGAGGAAGGCGGCCGGGTGCCGTCGGATGTTCGGTACGAGGTCAGCCACCGCGCGCGGTGTCCACCGGTGCAGTCCGTCGAGGGTGAGCCCGCCGAGCATCCGGTGCACCGGCACGGCACCGGTTCCGGCGCCGCCGACGGGGCTGATCGCGGTGATCGAGGAGACCATTCCGGGCCGCAGCGTGCCCAGCCGCAGCGCGATCCCTCCGCCGAAGGAGTGGCCGATCACGTCGACATGGTCGAGCCCGAGCGCGTCGAGCGCCCCGGCCAGGTGGGCGGCGATCCCGGCGACGCCCTGCTGCCGCAGCGGAAGCGGTGCGGATCGGCCGAAGCCCGGTAGGGACAGAGCGAGCACCTCGCGTCCGGTGCGGGCGGCGAGCGCCCTCAGCCCCGGCAGGTAGGAGCGTGGCGACAGCCCCCAGCCGTGCAGGAACACCCACGGGTCCCGCTCGGGTGCGGCGGGCGTCTCGACCCGGGCCACCTCGACGCGGCGACCGTCGACGAAGACGCTCGACCAGGAATGTGTGACTTGCACCACGGTGTCCATGACGCAAAGGTGTGCGGCGGCCCGGCCAACCGCTCCCCGCCGGACGCCGACTGGTGCGTGCCCAGGGTTGGGGCCAGGGTTGTGGCGAGGGTCAGGGGACCAGTGTCCAGTACGGGCCATCCAAGGTCGCGGTCCCGGTGTTCTCGTACCAGCGGGTGATCACCGTGTGCGGTCCTGCGGACACCGCCGCGTCGGCCGTGTAGGTCGTGCCGGACTGGTCACGCCAAGCGTCGACGAGCAGAGTGTTGTCGAGGTAGACGCGCACCCCGTCGTCGGAGGTCACCCGGAACCGGTAGGTCCCGGCAGCGAAGTCGGCCCGCTCGCGGCGCTCGACCGAGAACCGGTCCGGCTCGACCGCCGTGGCCGGGGGTGACCCGGTGGCCCACAAGCCCGCCTTGCTCTCCTCGCAGCGGACGACGGCGGGATCGCCGAGCAGGGTCATGTCCGCGAAGTACGACGCCTGGAACTGCCCCGTCGGGCAGGCCACGGTGGCCCCGGCGAAGGTGAACGTGGCGGTGACCCAGTCCTGGGCGGTCGCGGTGGCGAGGTCCGGGGCGGTGCCCTTCTGCAACTCCACCAGTGGGTTGCCCTCGCCGCGGCCGGGCTCGCCGACCAGCAGGTAGGCGCCGCGAGCGCCGAACGAGCCGTCGGTGGCGCCGAACACGGCCCGGGACGCGCCGATCCGGTACATCGCGGTGTCGAGCCCGTTGCTGAGCCGGTTCCCGCGCGGCTCGTCGCAGGTGAAGACCGCGACGGTGTGGTTGCCGGTGGCCGGGAGCGCGTTCAGGTCGGCGGCCATCCTGGCGGCCTCGGCCGGGTTGCCGTAGACGTCGTACTTGCGCTGCCAGGTGGCGGCCCGGGTGATCTTGTCCCACACGTAGACGTTGTAGGACCGGCCGCCGGACCAGACTGGGGTGCCCGCCGCGTTGCGGATCACGCACCCCACCCCTGCCGCTTGTGCCTGGAGCCCGGCGGCGGTGATGCTCAGCGTCGTCGGGGCGGTCACCTTGCTGCTCGTCGAGGCCGCGGTGATCGGGCTCAGCCAGTTGCCCGCCGCTGCCCGGACCAGGTAGTGCGCATCGCCGACGGCGGCCGGGGTGGTGTCGGTGAACTCGGTGGTGACCCGTCCCGTGACGGACCCGACGTGGGTGAACGGACCTGCCGCTGTGGTGCCGCGGAAGATCCGGTAGCCGGTCGCGTACGACGAGGCTGACGGCTGCCAGGCGACGGTGACTCCGGCAGGGGTGACGGCCTCGGGCCGGGCGTTGGTCGGGGGCAGCAACGTGTCGGTGTCGAGCCGTGGTCCCGGTAGCGGCGAGGCGTCGGTGAACAGCGCCTGCGACACCGGGGTGCCGAGGGTGGCCGTGCCCGAGGCGATCGCTGCCGCGGCCAGGACGGCGAGCGCTCGCAGGCTGGGTCGGGTCATCGGCTCTCCCCTGTCGGCAGGTCACGGCCGCGCAGCACGTAGGTGCGGGCGGCTTCGGCGCAGTCGACATGACCGCGGGTACGCAGAGCGGTCACCGCCAGTGAGGTGAGAGTGACCGTCATCAGGGCGAGGACCAGCACCGGCTACTGCTCCGCGGCGTCGGGTGCTGCGAACACGGCGAGGTGGCCGGTCAGGTCGGAGACCTGCTCTGCGGCCTCCCGGAGCAGCGCCGGGTCCACGTCTGCTGCGGGTCCCACGGCGGCCCGGCGGGGCCTGGTGTCGACGACCCGGGTCAGGGTCACCGCGTTGCCGGTGCGGGTGACCACGCCCAGCCAGGCGGCGCTGCGGCCGATCTCGGTGCGCAGGCTGCCCGCAGCAGTGAGCACCGCATCGGCGGTGACTCGGCTGACCGGCGCCGGGTTCTGGTCGGTGTACGGCGACTGGTGCGCCTGGGTGACCGGGGAACCGGCGTAGACGCGGCAGGTGGGTGCCGTGAAGGCCGACATCGAGTCCAGGGCCGCACGGGCAGCGTCAACGGACCCGAACACGGCGACCTGGCGCGCGATGACGTAGCGGCCGCGCTCGGTCAGCGAGGCGGCCACGTCGAAGGCCTGGACGTCGGCGGGCATCTCCCAGTCCTGGCCGGTGCCGCACGGCGGCAGGTTGCGGTTGGTGAACCAGGTGCGGCCCTGATGGGACCGGGTCCGCGGCTGCCACGCGGCGTCCGCAGTGCGCGAGTCCGTGGTGGCGATCGCGTCGCGGACCTCGGCGGGGACCTCGTGCAGCGCGGCCGGGTCGACCCGGCCGAGGATCACCTCCGCGGCCGGTGCGCCCTCGGCCGCGGCGTCGTAGGCGGACGGCGCAGGACCGGCGCAGCCGGTGGCGACGAGCGCGGTCAGGATCGTGGTGGGCACGAGCAGTTTCATGTCGGCCTCCTCCACCCGCGCTCCGACCGCCAGATGAATGGTGCGAGAGTCCGGGCACGCCGAGCAGACGCGACGAGGTCGAGTCCGGGCGTGGCCATGCCTGGTCCTATGCCATGGACCAGGGATCCGGCGGCAGACGTGAGTCGGGTGCCCCGCTCCGCACCACCAGAGCGAGGCACCCGACTGGGCCGTGGGCACCGCACCCACTGGCCGGACAGGGCCGTCGTGCCACCAAACCACCGGGCCCGTCGCCCTGGTAACGACTGCGGCGGGTGGAGTGTTGCTCGGTGGCGGCGTGGGGGCTGTCGACTCCGGTTGCGGTGCTACTGCTCGCAGGCGCCGGGCCGCAAACGGGTGGCACGGGAGTGCTACGGAGGTACGAGGTCCCTCAGTACAGCCCGCCGTGCTCGTCGAACAGCGCCTCGATGTCGCTCTTGGTGGAGCAGGCGTCGAGCCGGTCGGCGATGTCGTCGGCGGTCAGGTCTAGTGCGAGCAGGTTCTCGCCGACCTTGATGACGGCCACCACTCGGCGCACCTTGTCGGAGTGGTCGTGTGCCCAACGGGCCAGGCCTGCCCACTTCGGTCCGGTGTCGGCTGACTGGTGGCCGTGCGGGTCGACGATGTCGACGACCGTCTCCCCGTCGACGGTGTGGAAGAACATGAAGTCGGGGTAGAGCAGGCCCACCTTGTCTCCACCGTCGTAGGCCACGGCCAGTCCGTGCTTGGAGCGCGGCGGGTTGCGGTACCAGCCGACCAGCGACGGGTAGGACGACTCCTTCGCGAGCACGTCGATCTCCCACCCGGTCAGCACGGCGGGGAACTTGCCGGGGGTGACCTTGCCGTTGCCGTCCGGTGCGACGTAGAGGTGGTGGTCGTAGACCGGAACCATCTCCGTGGTGGCGTTCTCCCCGGTTCCGACGATCCTCTCCGTCGGCGCAGACACCGTCTCGGGGACCTCCAGGTCGACGGTCAGCGAGCCCGAGCGGGGGTTCCACACGGCCTCGAAGTCCAGGCGAGCCTGCTTGGGCAGCATGGTGACCTGGTTGGCGTACTGGGTCCGCCACGCGGCGATCTGGGACGAGGCGGCCGACTCGACCGCGGTCTTGAACGCCGCGGCCAGGTCCGGGGTGTTCACCAGCGCCGCCACCTGCGCCTTCGCCTCGTACGGGTCCAGGTCCGGGTCGGCGTCGCACAGGTCGTTCCAGTACCACTTGGCGACCGCGTCGGGCAGCGCGCGGACCGCGGCGTTGAACTGGGCGTCGACGTCGCCGGTCTTCGCGGCCACCGCCGTGGTGACGGGCTCGCCGGATTCGGTGCTGACGAAGGCTCCAGCGCGGTTGTCCCAGACCGTCTCGGCCATGTCGAGGGTGGTGACGTCCTCGACCGCCTTGGACAGGTCGGTGGCACGGACGGCGGCCTCGGTGCGGACCGCGCCGACGAGGCGGGCGCGTGCCTGCGAGGAGGCATCGGCCAGCAGTTCGTGGCCGCGCAGCAGCCGGGCCAGGTCGAGCAGTCGCACGGTCTCGGAGGCGTAGGGCTTCTTCACCCGGGCGGTCGACGGGAGCGCTCCGAGCAGGTTCCACACCTCCTCGGGCACCTCCTCCAGGTCCCGCTTCACGCAGTCGATCGGCTCGACGGTGATCTCGATGTCGTCCTCGGTCTCCTCGCTGAGCGCCTGGACGACCTTGGCGACCTGGGAGCGGTCGTAGTGCGGCAGGTAGAGCGCGACGGAGTTGAGCAGGTCGGTGTCCACGCCGGGCGTCTCGACCCGCTCGGCGAGCGGTGTGCGCACCATCCGGCCGATCAACTGGGCGATGTTGGTGTAGTCCTTGGCGCTGCGCAGCGACAGCATCACCTCGGCGCGGGGGCAGTCCCAGCCCGTGGTCAGGGCGTTCTTGAAGAACACGACCCGGGCGCGGGTGTCGGCGGCGATCCGGTCCGGGGCGACGTAGCGGACCTCCCGCTCCCCCGACGGCAGGTTCACCGTGAGCGTGGAGTGCTCCTGGAAGGCGTGCACGACCGCATCACCGGCGAGCACGTCCCACTCGGACTCCAGAGCGGCGACGTACGGTGCCAGGTCCTTGGGCGCGGTCCCCGGTGCCACCTGGATGACCAGCAGCGGCTCCACCCGCTGGGCGACCTCGCCAGTGGCGGCCACCGTGTCGTAGTGCTCGGCCCAGGCCGCGTCGGCCTTGCGCAGCGCTTCCACGGCCAGTCCCAGGAGCGTCTCGTGGGAGGGCTGGTTCTCGCCGGGGTGGCGGACGACGATCTTGTCCTTCAGCAACCCGGACTCGCGGACGTCCTCGACCGGGACGACGACGTCCTCCAGGGACCGGCCGGTGCGGTCCATCGCCTTGCGGAAGCGTTCCGGGGTCGCGGTGATGCCGAAGATCACCGGTGCGGCCGGGTGGGTGCCGGGCATGGTGGCGCCGTTGCGGTCCGGGTAGGTGCCGCCGTGGCTGAGCCTCTCGACGATGGTGGCGTCCTTCTTGCCCTCGGTGCCGCGGTGCGCCTCGTCGATGACGAGCAGGAAGTCCGAGCCGTACTCGGTGGCGGTGTTGGCGAACGTCTCCCACAGGCCGTACTCGCGCTGGTCCCGGCCCGGCCAAGCGACCGTCGACTTCACACCCAGTTGCTGGATGTGCACGAAGTGGATCCGGCCGCGGGTCAGCGTCTTCTCGTCGAACGACTCGTCGAGGAACACCAGGTCGCTCGGCGTGAGCCGCGCGGATGCGAGCAGCATCTTGTCGGATGTCTGACGGTTCAGCGCGGGGTCGTCGGTGACCCACAGGACCGCCAGGTCGCGGTTCGCCGGGGCATCGGCGTCACCGAGCAGCAGCCGCTCCAGGACTGCGGTCGCGATCACGGTCTTGCCCGCGCCGGTCGGTGCCGACAGACCGATCGCCTTCTTCTTGCCGCGGCGGTTGAACGCGTCCTGGGCGTCGCGGATCTCGGCGACAGCCGAGTCGACCGCGGTGGACTGGTACGGGGTGAGGGTGAAGGTCATGCGGCTCCTCCGGTCATCGCGGTGGCGACCACGCTCACCATGACATCGCGAGCGAACTTGGACAGCGTGTTTCCGGACTCGCGCACCTCGGGGGCGTCAGAGTCGCGCAGCGCTTCAAGGACGGCGTCGACGGTTGCCTCCGGCGAAGGCCAGGAACCGGCCCTCTCGCGCCCGGCAAGGGTGAGGCCGCGGATCTCGCAGTCGTACGTCTGATCGACAGCGATCAGGCGTCCGACTAGCGTCCCTGTGTCGATGAGGGCTCGAACCGCACGAATGGCTTCGGGACGGTCTAAGCCCATCTCCTCGCAGATGGTCCACATCTGGAGGGGAGGGTCGTTCTGCTCCAGCCACTCCGAGATGAAGCGCAGAACAGGGATGTCTCGCCTTTCGTAGCGTCCAACATCCACCATCAACGGCGCTTGGCTGCGAGTGTCTGTCTCCGACGAGTCGAGGCTCTGCCAAGCCTGCGCGAGCGACCTCATCTCACGAATGGCCTGGGCGGAGACACAACGGATGCTTCCGATGCCGAGGACCTTACCCTCTCCGTTTCGGTTGGTTGTCAGGTCGATCCAGCCCTCGCGGTCCATAGCGAGGAGGGTGCGGCGAACGCGGGCGTTGTACTCCTCGTCCCCGTCGAACAGAGAATGAACAGGCCAGGACACGGCCTCTGACTCGTCGAACAAGACCAGCAGTCGAGCGGACAGCCATCCCCACTGAGAAGGACCGTTGCTCACCGTGCCTCCACGTTGATCTCGAAGTTCCGCAGGTACGACTCGTACAACTGGACCGCCTGCACACCCCTGGGGAGCCGCCCCGAGACGTGCTCGTAGTGCGATGGGGAGTCCGTCACGACGAAGACATGCGTAGGGGGCTCATCCTTCCGGGCGCGGTCGGCTACCGTCTTCAGGAACGGCTCGGTGCCGTCCTCGGTGAACAGGACGCCGTACTCGGCGGTGAGGGCGTAGCCGTCCTCGTGCTCGGCGTCGATGCGGTCCCCACGTGCCCCGGCGCGGAGCCACAGAAGCGGGGCGATGGCTTTGTACTCCTTGGCGCGCTCGACCCGGGACTCGTCGAGGTACGTGAAGTCGAAGAACTCGACGTTCGCCTCCAGGCCTTCGCTGTACCTGGATCCGTCAGGGCGGGTGCCGGTGACTACGGTGGAGATCCGAGGCCGGGTGACGTACTCGAAGACGCCGCGGGCCTCCCACTCCGGGTCGCCCGGTGCGTAACCCTCCTTGGAGAGCCGCTTCGCGTCCTTGACGGCCAGTTCGTTGTTCGTGACGACGATCGACCGTCGGATGCCTCCATCCTCCGCGTTGAGACGCATAACGGCCTCGGCGGTGGTCCCCGAACCACCGAAGTAGTCGAGGACGACCGCATCCATCGGCGCGGCGATCCGGATCCAGCGCATCAGTACCTCATGGTCCTTGGGGAACGGAAAGCGCCCGTCGCCCAGGATCTTTTGGAGATGCCTACCGGAATGGGTCCGCTGCCTCTCGAACACGGACAGCGGCACCTGTCCCTGAGTTTCGGCCAACGGCTTCTTGAGCCTGGGCGGAATGGAGTGATCGTCACGGTAGATAATCCGCCCTTCTGCGACGTACCTCAGAAGTGTCGATTCTTCGACTCGCCAGCCATTGGCGGGCACAGCGCAAGGTTGTCCGGTCGCGGGATGGCTGAGGACGAGTCGGCACCGATTGGGTCTCGCCTCTGGAGCCGCCATGTCGGCGTCCGAGCAGAGCGTGCCGTCTGGAAGAAAGTAGACGTTGCGGGAGAGGGACTGAGCAGGAGAGTCCTTGGGCTGCTCCTTGAACCACGCGCGCATCATCTGTGTCGCCTGTACCTGATCTCCGTCCGTCTCAGCCCAAACCCTTGCCCCCTGAGCAAGCACTTCATGAACGCCCGGCTTTTCCTCCCGCCACCTGATCTCAGCGTCGCTCAACGAAGATTCGTCACGGGCGTAGATCAGCATGTAGTCCGCGCCGTTGGATACGTACCGTGAGTCGTTCTTGCGCCCGCCCTGCCAGACAATGTTGCTGAGGAAGTTCTGCGCGCCGAAGATCTGGTCCAGCAGCATCCGAAGATGGTGGTGCTCATCGTCGCCGATGGCCACGATGAGGACGCCGGTCTCCTTCAGGAGTTCCTTCGCGATGACGAGGCGACGCTCCATGAACGAGAGCCACTTGGAGGACGCATCACCCTTGGTCACGTCGACGTACTTGTCGTTGTAGATCCAGCCCTGGTTGCCGGTGTTGTACGGAGGGTCGATGTAGATGAGGTCGACCTTGGCCTGGTGGGTCATCTTCAGGGCCTGGAGGGCGTGGTGGTTCTCGCCGTTGATGACGACATGGAAGGGGTCGTCTGGCTTGCCACGCTGGATGCGGTCCACCGACGTCAGGCCGGGGTAGACCGGCTCGCCGAACTCGCGCACCACGACCAGGTCGGAGACGGGCCGGGGCTCGGGCAGCGTCTCGCCGTCGGCGGCGACCAGGAAGGCGAGCCGCTCTCCGGAATCGGCCCGGGTGACTCTGGCGACCCGCCATGTGACGTCCGTCTCGGACTTTGCGGCGGCCTGCTGGTTGCGCAGCGTGACCTTGACGCCCCGCTTGACCGGGTGGTTCGGCAGGCGCACCGACTCGGGCAGGTGGCGGTTGAAGACGAGCCCGAACTTGCGACCATCACGGAGCGAGGCGACCTCGCGGGAGATCACCGCCGCAAGGGACGGGTCGAGTTCCCGGACGCGGCGTACGGCGTCGTCGAGGACGTTCGTCGAGCGCGGCTGCTCGCCATCGTTGGGCATCTGCGAGTCCTTCTGCGGTGCTTGGTGGTGTATGGGTCACTATGCCAGCGAGGAGCGGGTCGGTGGCGGAAGTGAAAGCGCGGGCTCATCCCCACTCCCCCGCACCCACCAGCCGGGTGTTCTGCGCGAGGCCGAGGCCCTGCTGGCCGACGACGGTGAGCACCGACCGTCCGGTGCCCATCGGCAGAGACGCGACCTGGTGGGCGAGCACGAGCGGCAGCACCGCGCCCTTGTGCATCACCGACCGCAGCGACTCCAGCAACTCGATCACGGGCCGCAGGGTCGGGTACGAGGCCCAGTCCTCGCTGACCGGGTCCACGCTCCACGGTGCGATCCCGGATGCCGCCGGGACCGTCACCGTGAGCATCTGCCCGTCGCGGCGGCGGTAAAAGAACCGACGGCCGTACAGGTGGGAGGCGCCGTAGGGGTCCGAGCCGGACCGGCCGGTGATCCGGTCTGCGATGTAGGACTCGGTGAGCCGCATGACGTAGCCGGGGTCGATCAGGTCGGCGATGGAATCGGCGTGGGTGACGAAGTCGCCACCCTTCTCCACGCCCACCACCAGCAGCGGGGTATGCCCGGCGTCGAGCACCTCGGCGCCGAGCGCGTCGAGGTAGCCGCGCATCGCGGGGGCGATCTGCTGGAGCGGGCCGAACGCGGCCATCGGGCCGTCGAGGACGACCAGGGTGCGGGACACCTCGGCCAGGGACCGGCGGCGGAGCAGTTCGAGGAACCCGACGGTGGCGAGCCGTTCCGCGGCGTTCATGGTCAAGGTGAGCGCATTCTGGTGCGCGGACTCCGAGGTGAGCGCGACCGAGAGCCCGAGGGCGTCGGCTAGGTAGAGGCGGCCGTTGCACTCGGGGCACCGGCCGCCGTCGGGGCCGACCCAGGTGAGCACGTCTCGGTCCCAGGCGCGGCAGGACGGGCAGGACCGGACCGGTGCGGCCTCCGCCGGTGCTCCCGGTGCGCCGTGCAGGGTGAGTAGCGCCTCGGCGAGCGAGATGGTGCTGGGAGCGGCGAACCGGCCAGCGTCGTGCAGGATCACGTCGGAGATCTCGGCGTCGGCGAGCATCGAGTCGATCGCTTCACGGTAGGAGTCCAGCGAGGAGCGGCCCTCGATGGAGACCCCGGCGCCGGGCAGCGCGTAGTCGAGGCTCGCGGGCCTGCGGGTGCGGGACTCCGCGACCGGGTCGATGAACCGTTCGGTGGACAGGTCCCGGATCCCGTCGAGGTCGAGGGCGACCCCGGCGACCCGGACGAAGCCGAGCCGTACGGTGCGGCCGCCGGAGGCGGCGATCGGCAGTTCCGACGCAGACCCGTCCAGGGCGATCGCACGGGACACCGACTCCGGTCTCACCGGCAGGTCCAGGTCGGTCAGCGGGGCGCACAGGCTCGCGACCTGGCGGGTCGTGGCCGCCTCGTTCGCGGCGACGCGGTAGCGCGACAGCGCCTGGGTGACCAGGTCGGACTGGGCGGTGGCGACGTGGCCGAGCCGGGATGCGCGCTCGCCTTGGTAGGGCATCAGGGCTCCTGCCGGTGAAGGTGGTGGTGGACGGTGAGGAACATGCGCAGGCCGACGGGCAGCGGCAGCGGCTCAGCCCTCGGGTCGCCGGGCTTCGTCGCGCGGCACCAGGACCATCGTGGTCAGGTCCAGGACGGTCACGGCGACCAGGAACAGCAGCAGCACTCCGCCGGGGACCCAGGCCATGCCGGGGGCGAAGATGATCGTGAGCACGGCAGCCGCCAGCACCGCGGTCGCGGCGACGAAGGTGGCCACAGCCGCCCTGGTCATCAGATGTCGCCGTCTACGGTGTCGTCCGGTGCGGCGTCGCCGCTCTTGCCGAGATGGATCGGCTCCAGCCCGTTGGCCTTGCGCGCCTCGTTGATCATCGCGTGGTCGAACTTGTCGATCTGGACCGGGACGATGTACGGGCTGGAGTAGGTCTTCAGCCGGACGAAGCCGCGGTCCTCGACCTTGCGCAGCGAGTCGCCGAACGAGCCGAAGTCGTAATACTTGCCCAACTCGCGGGTCTCGATCTCGCTGTTGAGGTGGGCGATCACCCAGTTGGCGGTGTTGGACAGGATCCGCTGGTCGACGCTGGTGATCTCCTGCGTCGCGTAGACCATGCCGATCTGGTACTTCGCCGCCTCCTTGCTCATCCGCACCCACGGGTCGTTGTTGGAGGACCGGCCTCGCTCGAACAGGTTGTGGGCCTCCTCGACGACGACCTGGAACGGGACGGGCCGCTCGTTGTTGCGGAACCGCTCCGAGGCACGCGAGACCAGGGCGGAGACGAGCCGCTCGCTCATGGTCTTGGTGACCATCTCCGAGCCGATCGACAGGTCGACGATGACCAGGCGGCCCTCGACCATGTCCTGCCACACCATCTCCGAGAGGTCACCGGTGCCCTTGGCGTCGTGGAACTCGCGCAGTTCCCGCAGGCCCGCCAGACCGCGTCCCTTGGCGTACTTGAACACGTCTGCGACGGCGGTGAACTGGTCGGAGTCGCGCCACTTGCCCAGGAGGTCTTTGATCTTCTCGGCCCGCTCGGTGTCCTCGTCCTTGTTCGACTTCTCCAACTTCTCCAGGGAGCCGAGCATCTTGTTGACCCAGTCGACAACGAGGGCTGCCTGCTCAGGGCTGGAGACGGTGTAGACGCCGGACCCGCCGGTGAGGTTCTGGCCGGGGTGCTCGGTGTTGAACTGGGCCGCAGCGTCGTCCTTCATCGAGAACGACAGGGTCGCCCCGTTGGCGAACTGGCCCTTGTACCCGGCCCGGTAGAGCAGCCCGTAGAAGGCCATGAAACCGCGGCCCCAGTGGGTCTGGGCGGAGTAGTCCTTGGGGTCGGGGCTCTCCATGTCGGCGGAGCGGAACGTGCGCACGTAGTTCGCCTCGGCGCCCTCCATCGCGCCGACCACCATGTCCCAGGCGATCTCGAACAGATCGGTGTCGTAGAAGTTCAGCCGCAGCGGGCACTCCTGGGCGTTGCTCTCTTCAGGCATCGAGGTGTAGATCCGGACCTGATCGGCGTCGCCGAGCATCCGCAGGCCGGTGCCGTCCTGCTGGTTGATGTTGGCGTACTCGCCCTGCGGGTCGAAGATCACCTGGCCGATGCGGGCGTTCTCCTCCGCAGCGTGGCGGTACACGGCGGTCACGATCGTCTTGATCGTGTTCGACTTGCCCGTGCGGGTCATTCCGAACACGGCCGTCTTCTTCCCGACGAAGTCCTCGACGTTCACGTGGACGCGGGCCTTGTCCAGGCCGTGCGCGATCGCGTTGCGGCGGGTCGCGGAGAACCGGACCACGCCCAGCGGCAAGGACACACCCTTCTCGCCGCGCGGGAACGACCCGATCCAAGACAGCGCCTTCGCCGACGGGGCGAACACCTTGTACCGGGCCGAGGACCACACGTTGTCCAGGTCCGCGCCGAACTCGACACGCTCGGCGTCCTCGCCGGTGTAGAAGACGCCGACGACGTCGCAGGCGAACGCCGACTGGGAGTGCTCGACGGCGGTGTGCACGTCCAGCACGTTGCCGTAGTCGGCCTCGGTGGCATGGGCGTCACGGACCACGGCCATCCGACCGGAGACGAGTTCCCGCTCGTGCGGCAGCGGCGTCACCGAGGACACCCGCAGCAAGATGACCTCCTCGTCCTCCAAGGCCACGTTGCCGTCGTGGCCCGAGCAGGCCGCGGCCAGCAGGAACCCGCCGCGCGGGATGCCGCCGTGCTGGTGCTTGGCGTAGTCGTTGGTCAGCACGACCGCCTCGTTGTAGGTCAGCGAGTAGATGCCGCCGATGTCGTGGCAGGTGTTGAGCACCCGGGTCAGCCGCGAGGGCCGCTGGCGGGGCACGGAGGCGATCTGCTGCGCAGTCATCGGGCGAAGGGCCTTCCGGTCGAGGGGCAGGCGCGACCGGGCTCCGGTCGTCGGGTGTGACAACGGTCCCTATGCCGCCGGTGTTGCGGTCGGCGGCTCAGGCGGATCCGGGTGCGTTCTGTTGGTCCAGCGCGGCGCGGATCGACTCCTGCCGGTCCTGCTGGGCGGCGCGGGCGGCCTCACGCGCCACGAGCCGGTCCAGGAGTGCTTCGCGAGCCTCGGCGCGTGCCGCGCGTAGCGCCTGCTTGCGGGCCTCCCGGATCGGGTGGGCGGTCCGCGACAGGTCTCCCTTGGCGGCGGCCGCGACCGCACCAACGATGGCGACCGCAGCAGCCCCGGCGACCGCAACCGGGGTCTGGTGGTGAGTGACGAAGTTCGACAGCGGTTCGGCGTGCTCCCCGCCGAAGGTAACCGCGGTGGCATAGGCGGCGGCCGTGATCGCTCCGGTCTTCAAGGCAGCCTTCGGTGCTGCGACCAGGTTCGAGGTGACGTTGCTGATCGTGGCTCCGGCACGTTCGATGGTCGAGACCTCCCCCGGCGCGATCCGGCGGTCGAGCAGACTGACCTTCTCCTGGGTCGACCCGTCGTATTCGTCGTCACTGTCGACGGGTCCGTAGGTGGCCGCGCCGTCGATGCCGTCGCCGTACTCGTCGACGACCATCCGGCGGATCTCGGTCAGGTCGAGACCTGCCTCACCACGCTCGCGCCCGGCGAACTGGCCGCCGGAGGGCACGCCTGCGGGTTCTCGGTTCATGTTCACAGCCTCCAGGTGTGCGGTCGAGGTGCACAGTGCTCGCTGGGTCTATCGGCGCAATAGGGGCTGTGTCGGACGGCTTTGCCACCATGGGTCTATGACCACACAGGGCGCCACCTCAGAGTCGCCCGTCCCAGAGGACCTGTCCGGCCGGGGCGATGACCGGTTCACGGTGATGATCCTGCCGGTCGAGGGCCACGTCGACACCGCGGCGGTCTACGTCGATGCGCGACCGGCGGGCACCCTGGTCCGCTGCGAGCCCGAGGACTCGTGGCGCTGCTTCGACGGCAGCACCAAGACCGGTCACCGCTGGCTTCCCGCCGGAGTCGATCCGTGCACCGAAGGGCCGGAGACGGTGAGCGACGCCGCCATGCTGCTGCTCGTGCTCTCCGGCTACGACCCCGAGGCGGTGATCCGCTCGCTGGGACGTGACCGGCACCCGTGATGGTGCTGGGCCCTCTAGCGACCGGTCCAGGTCGGGCCGTCGCTGGAGTGACGCAGGATCGTCTCCACCCGGCGCACCTTGCGGTCGAAGGCCTCCCCGGTCAGGTGCGGGTGGCGTGCCATGACGGCGGCGACAGCGGCGTCGCGCAGGTCGGGCGTGGTGACGGATGTGGTGGTCTCGGCCATGATCCCCAGGTGTGCGGTACCCGCCGGAACGCTCACCAGCACCCCTCGACGCGCGCGAAGGTGGCGTTTGTGACCTCTCGCCCCTTTTGACCTAAACTCCCTGGCGGGACGCAAGAGAGCCCGCCTCGGTCACACGCTTTGAGGCGGGCTCTCGTGCCGTTTCGGGGCATCTACGGACCGGTGGAGCCTCAGCGCACCCGGCCGAACGTGACGCCGCGGTAGGTCCAGATCCGGGTCTTGTGCACCCGGGTGCCGGTGTAGGGCGCGTGCCACATCTTGCCGCGCCCGGCGTAGATGCCCACGTGGTAGACGTGGCCTCGCTTGGAACCGAAGTGGAAGAACACCAGGTCTCCACGGCGCGCCTGGCTGCGTGGGATCCGGCGGGTGGCCCGGTACTGGGCGTCGGAGACTCGCGGCAGGCGTTCGCCGACCCGGCGGTAGACGAACTGGGTGTAGCCGGAGCAGTCGAACCCGCGGCGGGTGGTTCCGCCGTAGCGGTACGGGGTGCCCTTCAGGTCGGCGGCCACGGTGAGCACCCGGGTCGCCTTGTGCACCGTGAGCGCGCTTGCCGGGGCCGTGACGGCCGGGGCGAGGGCGCTCAGCATCGCAGCGATCAGGGTCGTCGCCAGGGCGAGCGGGACGGAGCGGGCAGGGTAGATCGGTCGATGGTGGATCGACATGGAAGGTTCCCTTCGGCGACGCCTGCGGAAGGTGACCTGTCGGATTCGGGCCGTCGAAGTGGCCCGGCCAGCATGGCTGGCTTCACCCCAAGCCGACGATCTCTGGTGAGGTCGCCGTCGGTACTGCTGGGTCTCCCGTGCCCGTCATCGTCTGGTGCTGGTCGTGGTGCTCGGACGGACCGGCCATGACGGGCCTCGGCGGGGCTGGACCGCGCCCCGCGGTGTGCGGGGACTTGTCTTCAGGTGTCCGGAGAGACGTCGTGTGCTCCCCGGTCTCGGTTTGGTAACGACAGTGGACATGCGCAGACCCTCGGCGTCCGGCCGCAGCCCGCGGGGGTGACGCTGGTTACGCGGCCTGCCGGGACGGTCGCCTGCCGGTCGGGACGTCCCAGCGCCATCCCTCAATCTGCGTCAGGGCAGAGACGCGGTGCGGGGGTAGCGCGCCGCGGCGGTGCAGGTCGCGCTGCTTGGCCAGCCACGAGCCCAGACAGATCCGCTCCCCCGCCGGGCCGGTGACCACGGCCCTGCTGGACGGCAGCACGCCGTGCTCGGCGACGTAGGCGGCCACCAACGCGTGCCGCAGCCACCAGCGTCGGGTGCGGGCACCATGCGAGAGGCCCGCGAAGAGGGCGTCGGGGTCCAGGCAGATGCCGTGCCGGGCCGCGTGCAGGAGCCGCCCGCGCTTGTAGTCGGCCAGGCAGGTTGCGCCGAAGCCGGGAAGTGCGAGCAGGTCGGCCTCGGTCCGTGCCTCGACGTCGGCGGCCGTGGTCAGCCCGGCGGCGAGCAGCCGGTCGCGGGTGCGTGCGGTGATCTCCAGGTCGCGGACGGGGATCTCGCCGGGCTCGGGCAGGCGCAGCGGGCAGGCGGTGACCGCGGCGATGGTCCGGTACTGGGCTGTCTTGGCGCGCAGTTCCCCCAACTGCGCGCGGCCGAACTGGCGGATGGCGAGCAGGTCGTCGTCGTCGGCCTGGTCGACCTCGGCGACGGTGGCGAACCCGGCTCGAAGCAGCGAGTTCAGGGTGCGGACGGTCAGTCCGAGGAGCGGGTCGTCCAGGGTCATCGCGGCGACTACTCGGCGAAGGTGCACTGGCCGCGGGCCCCGGAGCCGGTGACCCCGCCGCGGTCGGACTCGAACGCGACCCAGGCGCCGTCGGCCTCGGAGACCACGCAGAAGCGGAACAGCCGGGGCGTGGCCGCGTACTGGGTGACCATGGCCCCCTCGGGCAGGTCGGAGGTGGCCAGGTCGGCCAGGTACGGGTAGGAGCCACGGACGGCCCGGTAGTGGAGCACCTCATCGGCCACGGTGGCCGCGTGCGTGGTCAGGTCGTCGACGGCGACAGGTGCGGGGGCCTTGGTCGCTGCGGCCGGTGAGGTAGGCGCCGCCGGTGCGTCCGTCTCGACGGTGCAGCCGGTGGCGGCGAGCACGCCAACCACGACCAGTGTGGTGGCTGCTGCGCGGCGGGTCCTGAGCGTCGTCATGGTGCTCAACATGCGTAGCCGGGGCCGGGTCGGCGGCGGGACGACGAAGGGCGAGGTGGCCAGTTCTGGCTCTTCCTCGCCCTTCGGTGCGATCGTGCGCAACCCCTTGACACACGACCCCTGTGTTCGACTCCCACGCACGGAAGCCTTGATGTTCTGCCCTATGCCGACCTTGCGGTCATCAGCGGCAGACACCTGGTAGGTGTGCGGGGCTCGCGCCAGGTGACCGTTGCGGGCCGGGCGATCTCACGGGTACCAGGTGTCGACACCACCGTGCCACGAGCAAGTGCCCGAACGGCTCGTGGAGTAGGACAGGGTTCCATCGCCGCAGATGGCCGAGGGCGTTCCCGGAACGATGCCGGGGATAGCGTCGGAGGTGTCGGCCTGCGCCGGGTCCTGAGATCTGCTGAACCACGCGGGCACGACCGGGGTCCATCCCTCCGGGCTCCAGTGGCTGAGGACGATGCGGAACAACCGGTTCCAGGTCTCCTCGCCGACCAGGCCGTCGACGGCGATCGCCTCGTCTGCCTGGAACTGGCGGACTGCGGACTCGGTCTGGGGGCCGAAGTGCCCGTCGGCCGCGAGCGGCCCGTACCCCAGGTCATCCAGCCGCTGCTGCAACGCGACGACCGTGTCGAGGCGCTGCTGCCGGTATCGGATGGTCAGCGGGTGGCCCGGTGACCAGCGCGCTGCGACTGGCGTGGGTTCGCGGGCCGGGGCAGAGGTCTGGCGGCGTGGCCTCGGCGGCGGCTCGGCCTCGGGGGCATCCTCAACCAGCGGGTTTTCCCAGCCCGGCGGGATCCGGCGCTCCGGTGCCGAGACCTCAGAGTTGCTGCCGGTCGCGTCGCCGGACTCGACGGAGCACGCCGCGACGCCTGGCACGAGCATCGCCAGGCCGATGGCAGCACGCAGGACGCGCAGCGCAGGCACCTCACCCTCTTTCACGACGAGGACCGTCCCCGTCGTCATGACGGTACGACGACGCCAGCCCCGCCCGCAGGGGTTCACTTCGGGCGGGGCATGGCCAGGGTGCGGTTCAGGCAGCCCGCAGGGCCTCGACGAGCGTGTTCTTGGGGGCGGGCCCGTTGAACTCCCGCACCCGCTGGCCGTCGGCGTCGAGGACGACGAGGGTCGGCACACCCATCACGTGGAAGTCGAGGGTGGTCTTCGCGGCCTGGTCGATGTCGACCTTCACCACGGTGAACTCCGGGTGCTCGGCGGCGATCTGGTCCACGATCGGGGCGACCTTGCGGCATGGCCCGCACCAGGTCGCGTAGAAGTCGACGAGGACGGGCTTGCCGGTGGCCGTTGCGGCGGCGAAGTCGGTGTCGGTGGCGATGACGGCGGTCATGGGTCTCCTTGGTCGGGATGGGTGCGTGGTGGCCTATGCCGCGGTGGGCACGGTCGGCCGGTGACCTAGGAGGTGCGCGGGGTCAGTGCACGATCGTGGCGGCCTCGTCGGCGTCGTCGTCGACGAGCGAGGTGGCCGCCGAGGCAACCCAGGAGATCAGGCCGGTGACCGCGGCCATGACCGCGATCAGCAGCGCGCCGTAGCCTGCGGCGATCCAGACACCGGCGTAGAGCGAGTCGATCCCGTCGGCGATCATGAACGCCACCGCGGAAGTGACCGCGAGGGCCGTAGCGAACAGGCTCGCACCCATCGGGGTCGGCAGGTCGTGGCGGCTGGTGTCGGTGTGCTCGATCGTGCTCATGCACCCCAGGTGCGCGGCGGCGCGGCGACTTCTCCCCGGTCAGGCGGGGTCCATGCTCCTCATGCCGTCTCCTGGGCGGGGGCTCCCCCGTCGGTCACCGCAGCCAGCGGCGTCTGCTGGCTGCCCGGGGCGGCTGAGCCGGTCAGCGCGTTCAGGGCACCGTTGAGTTCCCGCTGGATCGCCGTCATCGACTTGGTGACGACCCTCTCGATCTTCTCGACGTGCCCGTTGATCGCCGACGCCGAGCGCTTCGCCTCGTCGAGTTCGGCCAGTACCTCCAGCGCTTCGCGGATGTGCTCGTTGGCGGTGGCGACCTCCTCGGCTCCGGAGCGCCCCGATGCGGTCAGTGCGACGGTGCGCATCAGCAGGATCGCGGTGCGGAGCAGTTCGGGGTCGTCGGTGGCTGGGTCGAACGCGACGACCAGGCGCTTCTGCGCGATCACCCGGACGGTGTGCCCGGCGTTGTCCTCGACCCGGCGGACCAGGCCGATGGCGGCCGAGGCTCCCCGGTTGCGCTCGGCCTCGGCCAGGTAGGAGCCCCACTCCTTGGCGGAGCCGTCGTGGGCCTCGACGACGAGCCGGGCAGCACCACCGTTGACGTGGAAGACGCCGTCGCCCTTCTTGTTGCGCGGCAACCGACCGGCGGTGTCACCGGTCTCCTCGTACTCGTCGCCGATCCCGGCGGCGATCTCGGTCAGCAGGGCATGCAACTGCTCCTCGTAGTCGAAGCCCTTGATCGTGGTGACGCCCCGGACCGCGGCGGCGGCGTCCTCTTCGGCGACCCGGACGGCCACCTCCCGCTGCACGTCGGTCATCAGGCGCACCAGTTCGGTGTGCCTGCGTTCGGACTCGGTGCGCTGCGCCTCGGTCGCCTTCGAGATCGCCTCGGCTACCTGGGCCTCCATGTTGGTCCCGACCCGGTCCAGGATCGGGCGGAGCCGCTCGGCCAGTTCGGGGTTCTCCCCGCCGACCAGGCGGGTGACCTGGGCCATCACCTCTTCGTTGGCGTGCCGGGTCGCTGCGGTCATCGAGTCGACGGCCCGCCGCACGGCGGCGTCGGAGGACTCCGAGACCCGGCTGACCAGGTCGTTGACCTGCTCGCTGGCCTCCTTGACGGCCTGCCGGACCGCGCGGGTGTCTCCGTCTTGGGCTGCCAGGGCGAGGACACGGGCGCCGACCGAGAGGGCTTCGCGAGCGAACGCGGACAGGTCGACGTCGCGCAGGTCGGCCAGGTCGACAGGGTCGCCGCGCTCGCCGGTGGACCAGCGGGCCGCTTCGCGCAGCACCGCCTTGTCGGAGGTCTTCAGGCCGCCGATGTTCAACTTCCCCGAGGCGGGGTCGTAGAAGACGGCAGGCTTCGACTCGTCAGTGGTCACACGGCTCCTATGCCGCCGGTCACAGCACCGGCCGACTCAGCCCCCTCTCAGGCGCGGCCGCGGAGCCCGTCGGTCAGCACCTGGTCGAGCCGGTCGAGGGATGCGGCGATGTCCTGCGGGAGCCGTCGGTCGTCGCGGACCTCACCGATGACGGCGCGGGCCAGACTGGCCGCGTCGCTCCAGCCCTGCGCGTAGTCGGAGCGGTGCCGGGGCCACTCGACCATCGGGGCCTCCCACTGGGCGACGGGGACCTCGAAGGTGTAGGCACCGCCGCGGCGAGACTCACGCCACCAGGCGACCCAGAACAGGCCGCGCTGGAGGTCACCGACCGCCGACTCGCAGCCGGACCAGCCGCCAGTGACCAGGCGGATCCGGACCACGGGACGGTCGAAGTCGTCGGTCGCCTCGATGACCTGGATCCCGCCGTAGCCCTCGAAGACCGGGGTGAGCAGGTCCGTCACCAGCGCCTTCGGGGTGCCGGTCCAGGTCGGGATCAGCGCGAGCGCCGCCTCGGTCGGGTAACCGTCGTCGTCGAGGATCGCCCCGTCGAGCGCGGACAGGTCAGGCATCGGTGGTCTCCTCGATCTCGCGGCCGTCGCAGCCGATCCCCTCGCAGGGGCTCTTGCCGTGCTCGCGACAGTTCGGGTGGGTGCAAGTCGCCGGGGCCTGCTGGGTCGGCTCGGTAGCGGGGCCGAGGTCACGACTCCGGAAGGCCATCCAGCAGGGGCCGTCAGGGGATCCGACGCCGAACCACCGGTTGACCAGTCGGCGCGGCGGCTCCAGGTAGCGCGGGGGCTCGCGGTACCAGCCGCCGACGAAGACCGGGCCGAACCGGCGCTCCCACCAGATGTCGTGGCGGAGCGTGTAGTCGCTGATCCGCCCGGTGTCACGCTTCCACTTGGCCTCGAACGTGAGGCCACGGTGGCGCAGCGCCGCCTCGGCGCGGACACCCAGCACGAACACGGCGACCCCGGCCACGACGACCATCGGGGTGGTCAGCACGCCGAGCCAGTAGTCACTCATCGGGGCCCCCTGCGGAGGGCGGAATCTTGCGCTTCCGGGTGCAGCCAGGGCCAGGGATTGTCCTGCCGTGGTCGCACTCCGGGCTGGCGCACTCGGCGGGTGGAACGGAACGGGCGCCGAACGCCAGGTGGAGACCAAATGCCCTGAGGATCGTCAGGTAGTCGCTGTTCGCGCGATCCCGCCCGGCGTCGTCGCCTGCGGTGAGAAGCGCCTGGTTATGCAGACGGTCGAGCGCATCAAGCGCGTCACTCTCGGCGGACTGGACCTCGGACATCAGGATCGACCTTCCTCGCTCACCAACGCCTCGTTCGAGCAGGTGCCGCAGCCAACGACGCGGCGGGCCAGGCGTACGAGCAGCGGACGTCGCGGGGACTGGGTGAGCCGGTGCAGCCGGGCGTACCGGTCCCGGACGGTTTCGCTGGACAGGTGCGGGCCCCGGGCGTCGGTGCCGCACGCCGGGCAGCCAGTCCACATGTCCTCCACGTGGCCGTCGCCCCACAGGATGAACTCGACCCCTCCGGAGGTGGCCGGGGTGAGCGTGGCCAGGAACTCCAGCCGGGTGTCGCCTACCTCGGTGGGCAGGCCGGTGATGGCGGTGACCGCGGCAGCGAGCACCTCGCGGTCGTGCTGGATGACCTTGATCGGTCCGGTGTTGGTCATGGTCGGCATGTGTGCGGACAGGGCGCGGCCGCTCCCCGGCGGGTCCCGCTCATCGCGCCGTCCGGAAGCGCAGCAGCAGGAACGTCACCGCGGTCGCGGCGAACACCAACGCCCATCCCACCGGATGCTCGCCGCCGGTGAACGCCCCGAGAAGCGCGGTCAGGACGACGCCGGGTGCAGTGTGCCGAAGGTGGGACGTCATTGGGCCCGCCGGTCTGCCGCGTCCAGCAGAGCCGCGAACTCCTCGTCGGTGCAGTTCGCGATCTCCAGAAGCGCATCCCCGTGACACGGCCTCGGGGCGCAGAAGCGGACCAGCGACTCCCCGGCCAGGTCGGCGCGGACCCGACGCAGCATGTCCGGCTGGGTCAGCAGCCAGGTGCGGTGCTTGGTGATCACCTCGTCGCGGTCACCGTCAGGTCCGATCGCGAACCGATTGCCCCACGGCCCGCCGCGGCCGATGTAGACCGCGCCGGGCGGGGCGTCGCGGTGGTACTTGTTGTGGACGCGGGGTGGTGTGCTCACACCGGGCCTATGCCGGGCGGTTGCGACCTGGCGTCAGATCTTGTCGTCGACGACGTCGGGCCGGGTCGGAATCCCGGTGAGCGTACCGAGGTGCTTGCGGGCCTCGGCGACCGCCGACTTCAGCACCGCCGGGTCGTCGAAGGTCAGGCTGAGCCCGCCGGGTGCTTGCGCGCTGAGTAGCGCCCCGCTGTCCTCGTGCCAGTCGCTCAACCCGACCTCCATCCGGACGGTGCGCATCTCGTCACCGCTGACCCAGTCGGTCTCCCGGTGCTGTGTGGTGCCCGGCCTCGATCGGCGCCCGGCGAGGTCGTCCACATCGGCCGGTGGGTGCTCGGTGCGTGCTGCTGCCAATGCGTTGGCTGCCCTCTCGATCTCGTCCAGAGCGGCTGCGGCCTTCTCGGGGTCGTCCCACCGACCGAGGAAGGAGACCGATCCGGAGAGGTCGCCCTGACGGTTGCGGCGGCCCGTCATCAGCGCGACGGTCGGCAGGGTGCCGTGGTCGCGGGAGGAGGAACCGACCAGCACGTCGATGTCGGTGTGCGGGCTGGACACGGCCCCCAGGTCCTCGTTGAAGCCGTCGACCAGGTAGGCGCCCCCGAAGTCGGCCGCGGTGACCTGCTCGCCGGTGCGGGTCACGGTCGGCCGGTCGGTCACGGTCTCCTGGGTCGGGACCGGGGCGTCGGCGCGGCGGACCACGGTGCGGGGGCTGTACTCGTAGGTCTTGAAGATGACGATCGGCCCATCGGGGGTGTCGACCCGGCGGACCGAGAGAACCTCGGCCGCGGTGGCGAACCGGGAGTCGTCCTCGGGGTCGATCAGGATCGAGCCGGGCGCGATGTCGGCGGCGGTGCGGACCGTGGTGTTCTGTTGCTTCTCGGCCAGCCGGGCGACTCGGTCGGCCTCCGCCTTCTCGGCAGCCTCGGCGCGGGCCTGGACGTCGCGCTCGGCCTTCGAGGGGCCGTCGGGTTCGTAGTCCTCGGCGAGGATGATCGCGCCGTCATGGTCGCGGACCACCGCGACCGGGTTCTCGTCGACCTTCTCCTCGCACTGGGGGCAGCCGGGCTCCTCGCTGCGGGCCATGAACTTGTGGCACTGGTCGCAGCGCCGGTCAGGGCCGGTGGTGCCGCAGTTGCTGCACTCGTACAGGCGGGTCGCCTCCGACTCCTCGAACGGCAGCGAGCACTGTTCGCACCACAGCATCTCGAAGGTCTCCGGGTCGGCCATGTCGTCAGGATCGCAGGCGAGCGTGACGCCGGTGGCCTCGGCCTGCTCCTTGACGGCGAACTTGCCGCCGCGGGCGCGCGGGTGGTCCTGCTCACGGAACGTGGTCATGCCCGTGGGGTGCGCGGGGACGGCCGGTGCTGGGGAAGCACGACCTCGTCGACGATCCGCATGGTGCGCGCCATCACGCTGGGTGCGTCCCCGTAATGGTTCACGTCCCGCTCCCACTGAGCCGACGCCACCACGAAGACCCGCGGCTCGTGCCCGGGCGACTGCGGGTCGTCGCAGGCGCAGGAGCGGTTCCTGGCCGCGCGGCCCGCGGTGTCGAGGTCGGTGGTCGCCCATAGCATCGGCCGCTCGTCGCGGTGCGGATCGACGATGCAGTGCGGTGCGGGGACGACGACGTCGCCGGGGGTGAACGGGTGCTTGGTGCCGTGGAAGTACGCCTCGGCGGTCACCTCACGAGACCTCGCCCCGCAGCAGCGCTGCGAAGTCGTCGGGGTCGATCACCGGGACGCCGAGGCTGGCGGCCTTCTTCGCCTTGGACGTATCGGTCTCAGCGGTGACGAGGTAGGACGTCTTGGCCGACACCGAGCCGGACGCCTTCCCGCCCGCGGCCTCGACGGCCTCCTGCGCGGTCGTGCGCGTGTACCCGGGAACCGAGCCGGAGATCACCACGACCTTCCCGGCCAGCGGCTTGGCGGTGCCGTCGTCGATGGGCTCGGAGCCCATGTTGACGCCGTGCGCGGCGAGCCGGTCGATCACCGGGCCGAGCGCGGCCAGGCCCTCGACGATGTGGGTCGCCTTGATGGTGCCCAACTTCTCGATCGCGGCGATCTCCTCGACCGTCGCGGCGCGGAGCCGGTCCATCGTGTGGAACTCGGCCGCGAGCCAGCGGCCCACGCTGCGTCCGGTCATGCGGATGCCGAGAGCGGTGATGACCCGGTTGAACGGCTGGGTCTTGGTGGCCGCCAGGCTCGCGATGATCTTGCGGGCGTTGGCGGTGCCGAGGGTGCGGGTGCCGCCGGTCGAGGTGGTGCCGAGGATGATCCCGGCCCACTCGGCCTCGGTGAGGTCGTACAGGTCGGCGATGTCCTTGACCTGGCGACCGCCCACCAGGACGGTCTCGGCCAGCGCCTCGGCGAGCGTGCCGCCCAGGCCGTCGATGTCCATGCAGTCGCGGTCTCCGTACCAGGCCAGCCGTCCAGCAACCGAGCACTCCGGGGTATGGCAGCGCCACAGCAGGGAGGAGGTGTCCCACTCCTCGCCGCACTGGATGCAGGCGGTCGGCGGGGTCCAGGTCTCGATGTGCGCGTTCTCGGCTTCGTCGAGGGCGGCGGTGACCCGCGGGATCACGTCTCCGGCCCGCTTCACGACGACCTTCGAGCCGATGCCCAGGCCCTGCTCGGCGACGAAGCCGGGGTGGTGCAGGGTGGCGTAGGTGATCGTGGTGCCGCCGACGAAGGTCGGGGCGATCCGGGCACGCAGGCTCATCCGTCCGGTGCGGCCGACGGCGACCTCGATGTCCTCGATGACGCTGCTGGCCTCCTCAGCGGCGTACTTGAAGGCGACCGCCCAGCGCGGGGTGCGGGAGCCCTCGCCGAGCGCGAGCCGGGTCTGGTTGTCGTCGGCCTTGACCACGGCGCCGTCGATGTCGAAGCCGAGGTGGGGGCGGACGGACTCGATCGCCGCGATGGTGGCGCGGACCGCGTCGGGGTCGGTGACGACACTCGGCTCCTCGCCGGTGGCCATGTAGAGGATGCGCTGGGCGGTCATCACGTCGAGTTCCTCGAACGCCATCACCATCCGGGCGGCGTGCGTGGACGGGTAGTCCTCGCGCTCGGCGACAGCGGGGATCAGGTCGTAGGCGGCGAACGACAGCGGCATCCAGTGCTCGTCGCCGGTCTTGCGCAGCGCCCCGGCGGTCGCGTTGCGGGGGTTCACGAACGGCTTCCCGCCGCGCTCGGCCCGCAGCCGGTTCGCCTCGGCGAACTGGACCTCGTTCATGTAGATCTCACCGCGGACCTCGAAGGAGTAGCCCAGCGGCACCTCCAGCGGGAGGCCGCCGACGGCGTACCGCTTGCCGTCGATCTCGGGCGAGAGCCGCAGGACCTGCGCGGTCACGTCCTCGCCGGTCGAGCCATCGCCGCGGGTGACGGCCTGCACGAGGCGTCCGTCGCGGTAGACCACCCGGAGCGCGAGACCGTCCATCTTCGGCTCTACGACGACACCGCCGGAGCACTTGGCGACCAGCGCGTCCACCGCGTCGAGGGAGTCGGCCTTGGCCATCGACAGCATCCGGGTCGGGTGCGCGACGTCGCCTCCGGCGGACTGGCCAGCGGCGACCGAGGAGACCAGCGCCTCGGACTCGGCGGTGGCCCAGTCGGGGTTGGCGGCCAGTGCGTCGGTGACCTGCTCGATGCCCGCGTCGTACTCGGCGTCGCTCATCAAGAGCACGTCGGAGTCGTAGTAGGAGGCGGCTGCGGCGGTCAGATCGGAGACGCGCCGGTCGAAGTCGGTGCGCGAGGCGAAGGCGGTCGGGTTGCTCATGGTCTCCATGTGTGCGGCGGGCGCGGGACGGCTCCCCGCATGGGCGCGCTCAGGATGGCAGGTCGGAGGCGGCCTCGTCGTCGATGGGGTCGCGCTCGATCAGGGCGTCTGCCTCGGTGCGGCTGTGCGGTCGGCAGACCAGGCACCGGCGCAGGTCGAGCCGGGTCGCGTCCCCACCGAAGTCGTGGTTGGTCCGGTCCTCGGTGTCGGGGCGGCGGTCGCCCCACCAGTAGCGGCAGGCGAAGTCGTGGTCGTTGTGCCGGGCCCGCTCGGCGCGGCGTACCAGCCAGGCGCCCAGGCGGCGTCTCATCGTCAGGTCCTTCGGCGTCAGCGGCTCAGGTGCGGCCGGTGTGCGGCGATCCAGGCTTCGGCCTGGTTGGCGTCGACGACGACCTCGAACCCGACCGAGTGGCTGCTGCCGCTCGACATCAGGTCGCAGTGCGCGAGCGCCTCGGCGATCTCGGGCACGTCGCCCTCGCGGGCGTAGGCCACCTCGTCGGCCTCGTAGTCGCCGCGGAAGCCGATGTCGCGCAGCGCCAGGAGTCGCTCGTCCGACATCTCGGCAAGGGCCGGGGCGGCGTCGAAGGTCACCTCGTGCTCGTAGTCGTCGGTGTGCAGCGTGGCGGTCACGGTGGTGGTCTCGGTCTGCTGTGCGCTCATGCACTCCAGGTGTGCGGCAGGGGGCCGCCGCGTCTCCGGCGGAACCGTCGGTGGCGCTGGCTAGGCTGTTGATGAACGCCCCGTGAAGGCGTGCCCGACCGGCCCCGCCGCCGGTCTCTGGCAAACCGAGCCGCTGCTCGGCACGGACTCTGTGGCTGATCGGTCCTGCGTGTCCCCGTACCCAGGTCAGGTCGAGGCGGGGCGACCGGCCGGGATGGGCTCACGAGGAGCACCGATGTCACACCAGAAGTCCGCCAACAGCACCCACCGCAAGCGGCTCGCCCGCGCGCTCGCCGAGCAGACCGGGGCGTCGTACACCCAGGCGCTAGACAGGGTCGTCGCGGCCTCAGAGAAGGGACTGCTACCCCGTCGCCTCGACGAGGCCGGGATGGCTGCCGCACTGCGGGTGCTCACCGACCAGGCCCCGGCCGCGAGCCCGTTCTCTCGCGCAGCCCGGCTGCTCGGTGGCCCGTACACCACCCACGTCTACGTCTTCGACGTCGGCACGGAGATGCAGGAGCAGATGCCGCGCTGCGTCCTGTGCGACCGTCAGGTGCCCGACGGCGGACAGTGGTGGCTGGTGTCCGACCCGGACCAAGGTTGGGCGAACGACACCGGCTGCGTCTGCGACGCCCACGACGCGAACGCGCTGCGGGTGCACAGCGAGGGGCTCATTCCCGAGGAGTACGTCGCGGGGCGGTTCCTGCACCCCGGCACGGGACGGTTCCCTCAGCAGCGGTCGCGGCACCGGAGCCCCTACGTCGGCGAAGGTGCCGACGGGGCACGCAGGTCCGCCCAGATCGACCGGGAGGAGGCCGAGATGCTGCCGACCGGGCCGCACCAGCCCGGCTGGAATCCGGACATCGAGGAGCGCCGGGGCCACCTGCTCGCCTCGGCAGAAGCCTGGGAGTCGCAGGCTGCTCACCAGGCACTCGGCCACGCGGACAAGGCGACCACGGCCCGGCACTACATCGGCCCCGACGACCGACCCGACGAGGAGCGGCTGCATCTGGAGAGGTCGTCGCTGGCGCTGCTGCGGCAGGTGTGGCAGGGCCGGGTCGCCTGGGCTCGGCACGGCACCAGGAAGCCGACGTTCCGGTTCACCATCGACGACCAGCCCGCCTCCGACATCAAGGACATCGAACTGCGCTGGCTGCGCGACCACGACTACATCACCACGCCCCCGCTCGCCGACGGCGACGAGTGGGCAGTCGCCCGGACCACCGAGTTCGGTGACGAGGTGCTCGCCTTCCACGGCGCCGACACGCACCGGTTCTACGACGGCCTGCCGTCGGCGTGGATGGTCCGCGGCGAGAAGGCCGACGGTCAGGGCTGAGAGGGGACCGTCAGCGGCCGTACATGTCGTACCACATGGCCGCCATGTCGCTGCGGGCACAGGTAGCCGCTGCCGAGGATCGCGGTGTCGTCCCACCGGTCGGACCAACCCGGTACCTGACCCGGTTCGGTGAGCCAGCGGATCTCGCGTCCGCAGTAGCCGCACCGCTCCAGGCCGGGGAACACCGCGTCGGTCTGGGTGACCGGGTCGGTGCTCGCAGGTCGGTGCTTGGTGCCGTCGGGGCAGGTGAACGTGCCGGTCGGCGGGTTGCCGAAGCCGTAGTCGACCCACCAGTGCTGACAGTCGGCGTCCCACATGATCGTGGCGGCGCAGCCCGCGCAGGTGCGCTGCTCGTCGTGCCAGAACCGCTCCTCCCCCAGTGGACGGGCCTCGGGAGTGCTCATCAGGCCCCAGCCTCGTCGAGGCGGCGGTGCACGAGCGCGAGCAGCGCGCTGCCCTCGGGGGTGGTCCAGGCCTCCCCCATCGCGGCGACGTAGCGGTCGAGCAGCGTCCGCCCGTAGGCGACGACCGCCCTGCGGGTCTCCGGGGTCTCGGTCTGCCAGGCGGGGTCGTCGTCGATGTCGTCGTACCAGGCCCCATCGGGTCCGCGGTCGGCCTGCATGTAGACCTTGCGGTCTCCGGCCGACAGCATCAGGTCCGGCACGTCGGTGCCGTCCTCGCTGATCCCGTAGACCGGGCTCGGGGTGGGCAGGTGCTGCGGCCAGGCGGGCAGCGGGTAGTTCTTGGCCAGGGCGTTCATCGCGGGTCCTGCCCTGCCTCGCGGGCCAGCAGCGTGTCGACGGCGACGCGGACGTCGGTGGTGTCGAAGCCTTCGATCCGGTTCTCGTCCTTGTGCACGACGATGACGTCGCTGACCATCCCGAAGTGGACCTCGTAGCGATCGGCCAGGTGCTCGATGATCTCGGGGTGCTTGCGGCTCAGCGTGGGCATGTCCCAGATCTCGCGGTGGATGGCGAGCATCTGTGCCAGGGTGAGCGGGCTGCTGGTGTCGGTCATGGCCTCGATGTGTGCGGCGGCAGGAACAGGCCTCCCCGGCCGAGGTGGGCGATCGTCTTGGCCAGTTCGGCCTTGCCGAGCGCCTTCGACTCCTGCCCGAGCCGCTGCCATCTGCTGCGCTCGTAGGACCTGTCGTAGCGGGGCTCCCCGATGCCGTTGCCGTGCGCGTCGTAGTCGTCGTAGCGCGGGTTGAGCAGGTGGACGACCGCAGACTCTTTGTCCCAAAGCGCCTGGAGGTCACCGTCGGGCGAGAACACCTCGATGCGGGTCGTCCCAGCCAGGCAGCCGAACCTCTGCCCGTCGTGCTCGGCCTCGGCCAAGGTCTCGAAGATGTGCTCGGTCGGCTCCGGCTGATGGTCACGGGGGTCGGTCGGTGGCCGCCAGTGAATCACGGTGCGGTAGCCGGTCACAGGGGGTTCTCGTGTCTGCGCCAGGTGGCGGCGACCTTCTTGCCGCACTCGACCAGTTTCAGCCGACCGCGCTCACGGCAGACGACGAAGCGGTAGACACGGTCCCCGTCGCGCCAGGCCGTGACCTGCTCACCACGAACCAGGACCGTGCCCTGGGCCATGTCGTCGGGTGCCTCGTCTGCCGAGGCTGCCTGGGCTTTGCGTATGCGTCGCCCCGCCGCGCGTGCCTGCTCGACGAGCGCTTCGACCTCGGCATCGAGTTCGGCGTCGGTGCCTGGCCAGGCGTCGGCGATCATCGCCTCCCTGAGTCGTTGGACCAGCAGCGGTTGGATGTCGGGGTACTGCGGGGAGGTCATCGGCCCTCGTCCTCCTCGTCGAGGTCGGCGTCACAGTACGCCGCGCACAGGCCCAGGACGAGTTCGCTGCCGCAGTCCCCGCAGGTCTCCTCCGCATCCATGTCCTCGGCCAGGTCGATCCGGTAGGGGCCGAAGGTGAGCAGGTAGTCCTCCCGGCTGATCTCGACCGGCTCGGTGAAGGTGACGATCTGGCCGCTGGACTCCAGCCAGGCGGCGTGCTCGGGCGCACCGGTCGGGTTGGCCAGTTCGGCCGCGGTCAGCCCGATCAGGCCCGAGTCGACCTGGTAGGAGTGCCCGTGCTCGTCGTGGTACTCGCCGTCGCCGAGTTCGAGGGTGGAGAACGCGAACACGTCATGGTCGCGGACGACACCGGACGGGGAGCCGTGGAAGAAGTCGGTCTGGACGAGCAGGTCGGCCCAGTCCTCGTCGGGGACTGCGTAGCAGGGGTCACCGAGGAAGTAGGTTCCTGCGGGGACGCTGATGGCGGTCATGGCTTCGAGGTGTGCGGCGGCAGCCCCGGGTCTCCCCGGGCAGCAGAACGCCCCGTGACGTGGGCGGTCGTCACGGGGCGTCGAGCAGTCGGAGAGTGTCAGCGTGCTCCGGCCAGCCGTCGGGAGTTGAGGGCAGCGGTGTCGCTCATCTGGTCCTCGCGGAGCGGGGTGACCACGCCGTCGAGGTAGCAGGTGATCGCGCTGGTGCCGTCCATGACGACCGCGATGCCGCCGCCGCAGTAGCGCTTCTGGCCCGGGTAGCGGGTCACGTCGGTGACCTTGTAGGGCCGGGTGATCGCCTCGACGATCTGGTCGGCGGTGAAGCCCTTGGTGCGGGCCTGGGTGAGGAAGTGGTGGCCGAAGCGGACGCTGGCGAGAGGGAGGCCTGCGGGGCGGTTGCTGTGGCTGCTCATGCCTCCGATGTGGTCGGCGGCACAGCGTCGGCTCCCCGTCCGGGGCGTGCCCGGAGATTCTTTACTCCACGCGGACGACCGGCCGGTCCTTTAGGCTGCCGGTGGGGAGCGGGACCGCGAGCACCCCGGAACGGGAGAGGGTTGCGTCCTGGGGTGCTCGCAACCCACGTCCGTGCTGAGGATGCTCCAACGCCCCAGGACACGGATGCGTCCTGGGGCGTCTGCGGAGGCGGGCCAGAAGATCCACCGGAAGTCCTGGTCCACCTCCTTCTATGCCGTGGAAGCGGGCACCGGCGGCGGACCTACTGCCGGTCGGTGATGATCCCCTGGGTCGACGGCTGGAACGGGTTCTGGCCGTGGTCGATCGCGTATTGCTTCAGGAAGCCGTCCTTGCCGAGCACCTTGATCTTCTCGTTGATCTTGGCGGCCTCGGCCTTCTCGACGGCGATCTGCGCGTTCGCCGCGGCCTCGCGTGCGGTGGCTTCTGCCTCGGCTGCCTTGGCCTTCGCGACCGCGGCCTGCTGCTTGACGAGTTCGTCCTTGATCGACTGCGGCGGCTCGGGCTTCTGGAGCGTGATCGCGAAGTTCTCGAAGAACGAGACGTCGCCGTCGGTCTGCCGGTTGACCAGGTCCGGCAGCGCCTCGATCACGTCGCGCTCCCACTGGGCCTTCTTGTTCGGGTCGGTGTACAACTCGATGTAGGTGTAGTTCTGGCCAGCCCGGTCCGTGGCGGTGTCCAGCGGGCGGCCGATGTAGATCGGCAGCACCTTGTCCGACCATCCCGACGAACGCTCGTTGCCGTTCATGTAGGCGGCGTAGCGGTTGCCGATCAGGTCGTGGAACTGGTTGAGCGCCGAGCAGTCGGTGTTGAGCATGAAGTTGGCGACGCCGGTGACGGTCATCTCGATGCCGTCCTTGGTCACGAACGTGATCGGCGCGCCGTCCCCGCCGGGGCCGAAGACGAAGTTGGTCTGACTCGACGGGTAGTAGAAGTGCTTGTCGCCGGGGCCGTCCCACACGCGGGTCGACGGGGCGATGCAGTCCTTGAACCGGGTCGGGGTGAACGCGCCGCCGGAGTAGTGCAGGGCCACCTGGTCGGGGCCGGTGGATGCGCGGGTCGGGCCCGCGAGGAGCAGGGTCATCAGTGCGAGGATGGCGACGGCGCTGAGAGCGATCAGCGCCTTGACGCCCTTGCTCAGGCCGTGTGAGCCGCGGTCGTAGTCGTAGGTCATGGGAGTTCCTTCTTGGTGGTGGCCTGCCGGATCTTGTCGAGGAAGATCGTCGACAGGTGCGGGTCGATGTCGCGGTGCTCCCAGGCGGTCTCCCGCAGGTCCTCGATGAGTGCGTCGCGGTGGTCCAGAGCCGCGAGCAGTTCGCCCGGCGGCTTCCGGTTCGACGAGCCCAGCGCGTAGCCGAGCGAGCCCAAGAGCAGGCCCACTGCGAGCGGGACGAACAGCATCAGCAGCGCGGGAGACATGACTGCCTCTATGCCGCCGGAGCGTCCGGCGGCGGTCAGCCGTTGACGTAGGCGGCTAGGCCCCGGGCGAGCGTGCGCAGGTCCTCGGCGACGGTGCGGTATTCGGCGGTGATGCGGAGGCTGTCGAGTGCGTCAGCGATGCCGTACAGGTGCGTGAGCCGGGCGTGACCGGCCAGCAGGATCAGGGTCGCCTCGCAACTGCGTGAGGTCATCCCCAACCGCGCGTCGTTGAGTTCGACGAGGAACTCCTCGGCCTGCGGCTCGTCGTCGACGAGGAACTGGAACCGGTCCCCGGGCGGGACCATGCCGATGCGCGATCCGTTGTCCCAGTCGACGTGCACGGTGCCGCCGTCGTCGACCGAGACGACCGTGCCCTCGATCCCGGGCGGGACGGTGGTGTTGTCGTCGATCCACGGGGACGGGGCGAAGGACACTGCGCGGACGCGGCGGCCGACGTTAGGGCGTTGGTCGTGGGCCAGGCGGTGGGTGGTCATGGCGTGCAGGTGTGCGGACACCGAGGGGTGGCTCCCCGTCTGGTCACATCGCCGCGCGCAGCGGCTTGGCGACGAACATCCGCCCCTCGGGGTTGCGCAGCACCACGGTGTCGGCGTCGCGGCCGACCTCCACCCATTCGCCGGTGGCGTTCGCGGACTCGTCCTCGTAGACCGCGACCGCGTCGATGTCGGCGACCTGGTGGCCGTTGGAGCCGTTGGCGACGTAGGCGTACTTGGCGGTGGAGACCCGCTTGACCGAGTCCCATCCTCCGCCGCCCTTGCGGATGTTGGTCGAGATCAGCACCGAGATCAGGTTCCGGGCGTCGCGGTCACGCGGGTCGTCGGTCATCCCACACCACACGGCGACGTCGCCCACGTCCATCGCCGCCCCGTCGGCCGACATCAGGGCACGCAGCGCCCGGTCCGCCGCGGTGTACGCGGCGGTGCCTGTGCTGGTCGTCTCCCCCACGCTTGTCAGGGTAACCGCAGGCACGGACCAGGTGAACCAAACCGAAGGGGCGCCCGCCCGGACGGATCCGGGGGGGGGCGCCCCTGCGGAGCCACGACCGCTCAGGCCGCGTCGAGGCTCTCGTGGCGCCCGAATAGCGTCGACACGGCGACCGGGACACCGGAGCGGGCCACGCCACCGGCCCACACGCGGGCGGTGTTGATCGTCTTGCCGTCGTCGCCGGAGCGGAACTTGTCCTCCATCGCGACCAGTCCCTCACCGATGACCGAGCCCCACGAGGACCGCTGACCCTGACCGGGCGGAACCAGGTCGGGGTACAACTGCTGGGCCACGTTGAACGCGGTGCGCCGGTCCAGCAGCAGCACCTCGTTGTCGTCCTCGTCGTAGACCAGGTAGCCGATCGCGTCCTTCAGCGGCCGCCACTCGCCGTTGGCGTTGGCCTGCCAGCCGAGCGCTGCGGTCAGGTGCGTCGAGCCGTCCTTCTGCCCCGGCGGGGTGGTCGGGTCCGAGGCGTTGAGGATGTGGCAGGCGCCGCGGCGCAGGGCACCCGAGATCGCCTCCAGCAGCGCCTTGCCCGGGGTCGTCTCGCTGTTGCGCCGGGCACCGTCGGCGATCAGGGAGACGATGTCGCCGCCCAGGTCGCCGCCGACCAGTTCCACCAGGTCGTCGTCGCACTCGACCGCCTCGGCCAGTTCGGCCAGCCAGGTCAGCGAGACCATCAGGTCACCGGCGATGTCCGCTGCCCGCTTCGACCCGCTCTTGCCGGTCGCCTCGAACAGGTGTGCCGCGGTCTTGCGGGAAGACTCGTGGGTGTGCTGGAACCGCTGGTACAGGTCGGACCACCCGAACGAGGAGTGCATGGTCGTCAGGTGCCGGATGTACTTGATCAGCGCCTGCGCGACCCGGGCCGGTGCGCCATCGACCTGGTGCAGGTCGTCGACCGCGTCGGTCGGGATCCGCGACTGGGCCAGGTCACCGAAGCCGATGTCGACGGTGACCACGCGTTCGCGGACCGAGGCGACGTTCGGCTCGTTCTCGGCGGTGACGATCAGCAGCGCCCTCGGCAGGTGCCGCTTGCGCGAGCCCATGTCGGCGTTCGCCCGGCCCTTGGAGGAGCCGTTGAAGACGTTGCGGATGACGTCGTTGAGACGGTCCTGCTCCTGCTGGGACTGGCGCACGCTGGTGGCCGGGGCCAGGTCGTCGACGACCCAGATCGGGGTGCGGGCGACCGACAGTTCCATGCTGGCGAGGGTGTCCTTGGCCGAGCCGGGAAGCGACGAGCCGGTCCAGTCGCCGGGGCGGCGGGCCCAGAAGCCCATCACCGCGGCGGCGGCGAAGGACTTGCCCTTGCCGGGAGGGCCGGTGAAGTAGGCGACCGTCTGGGGCCGGATCGGCAGGCACGGGCGCAGCGCCGAGGCCAGGATCACGGCCGCCTTGCGGCGGTCCTTCCAGGCACCTGCACGGATGTAGGTGTCGACGACGACCTCGATGTCGCGGCGGATCTCGGCCTGGTAGGCCGGGTCGGTGAACGGCCGCGGGTCGATCTTGCCGACGCCGAACTTCATCGCACCCGAGACGTCTCCCTCGCCGACGCCGGGCAGGATGTCGGCGTCGGTCTCGTCACCGCCGATCACGTCGGAGCCGATGATGAACGCCGGGGTCCCCTTGTCGACCGGGACCCAGCCCATCGAGCCCCAGCGGACCCGGGTGATCGTGTCGTCCTCGCGGTGCTCCTTGACCGCCTCCAGCCACGCCTCGGAGACGCCGTCCTTCTGCTTCGGCGGCCACTTGGGGTGCTTCAGGATCGGGGCCGGGATGTGGGCGCCCTTCCGGTCCCACTGGTCGGGGGTGTAGTTGAGGATCGAGGCGGGGCCGGTGATGATGTGCCGCTCCACCTCGCTGCTCTTGGTGCTGTGCCAGGCCACCTCGATCTCGACGTCCCACTCGCCGTCGCCGTTGGCACCGGCGTCGAGCCGCCCGGTCTCGATCTCCTCGCCGGTCGGCACCCGCTCGGCGACCAGCGACAGCACACGGCCCCCGAGCGGGAACACCTCGACCCACCGGCCGTTGATGGTCTCCCCGGAGAACGCGTCCTCGACCGGCTTGCAGAACTCCATGGCGGTGCCGCTGTCGTTGATCCGGTGCTTGCCGACGTTGTCGAGTTCGTTGCCCGAGGGCGGGGTCGGCAGGTCGGCCGAGAGCAGGCCGAGCAGGGACGCCCAGTTGCCCACCTTCGCGAGGTAGTCGTCGATGCCGATCTTCTCGATCTGTCCCTGGTCACCGGAGGTGACCGCCGGAGCCAGCAGGTGCGGCTTCGCCTTCTGGTAGTCCTTGATGTACTCCCACAGCCGGGTTGCGGCCAGGTAGACGTGCGGGTTCTCGCTGACGTCTCCGTCGATGCCGACCCATACCTCGCGCCCGGCCAGGGGCAGGCCCCGCCACTCGGGGTTCTTCTGCCACGACCACACGCCGCCGATGGTGAGGATGAGCACCTGCTTGTCCTCGGGCACGTTGGCCAGCATGGTGCGCAGCCGGGTCACCGGGTCGCCGCTGAGGTCGGCGAGGTCCTCGCGGGTGTAGCCCGCGTCCAGCAGCATTCCGGTCAGCGCCGCGTCGCCCTTCAGCAGGCCTTCGGCCACCAGCACGCGGGGCACCCGGTCCAGCCATGCGGTGGGGATCGCCGGGTGCATGCCGATCGGTGAGTGCTGGCCGGAGACGAACTCGTACTTCAACTCGCGGGTCTTGCCGTTCGGCTGGACCTCCACTGCCGGGTTGGAGGGCCGGTACTGGATGGTCGAGGGCACCGCGTCGGTCTTGCGGCGGTCGGAGAACTCGACGTCGTCGGGGGTGAACCACGGCATGATCAGCACGTCGCCGCGGGTCATCGAGTCGACCAGGGTCCGGCCCTGCCGGGTGTTCTTGCGCGGCAGGGCGTAGGAGGCGAACGCGGTGTCGATGCCGTTGTGGTCGAAGGATCGGTAGCCGCGGGCGGCCGCCACGATCGGGGCGACGGCGGAGTCCGACAACTTCGCCGAGCCGCGACCGAACAAGTCCGGCCCGTACTCGAAGTCGCGCCACGTCGTCGGCATCGCGTCCGACTCCAGGTCGGCGAGGTGGTCCTCGGTCAGCGGCGCGGCCGTCGGTGCGTCGACGGCGAGGGGCGCCTGCTCTGCTGCCGAGGCGTCGAGGACGGCGTCGAAGTCCTCGGATGCGTCGGTGCGCTGCGGGTCAGAGAAGGGGGTGGGGTTGGTCATGCCTCCCCCTATGCCGCGTCCTGCGGCACCGGCAGCCACTTTCGGAACCGCTTCTGGCCGGTGCGGCCGCGATCTTCACGCTCAGCCGAGCCGGTTCTGCCACTTTACTTTGAAACTGGCAGTGAAAGTGGCTGGCCGATCTGAGGCAAAACCGCAGGTCAGAGAGCATGTAGTAGTAGTAGAAGAAGGGTTCCTACCACTTTTAGATAGATAGATAGGTACGTCATACGACGCAGTCATATCTATCTCCGGGTTCGGTGCAATACATATATCCCTCCCCGCATATAGGTCCTATGTACCCAAACTGGTAACTGGCCGGAGGGGGGTCGAAACCGCCTCTGACCTGCGGTTTTGCGCTGTCAGTTTCCGCTGTGGACCCTCAGTAACTGGCCTGGGAGGCCCCTCCACCGGCCATCTGGGCCCTCTCGGGACCACCCGGTGCGCCGAATCCTGGCCGCTCGGATGCCCGGGGTGCCCCAGTTTCTGCTGGAACCGCCTCCGATGGGCGATCTGGCGACATAGGTTCAGATGACTCTGTCGCACCCTGGCCGACCCGTCGGCCCCCGGATCTGAGGAACAGCCATGCTCCACCGCACCCACAGCGCGGTCGCCGCGCTCGCCCTGTCCCTGCTCGCCCTGACCGGCGCCGCACCAGCCACCGCCGCAGCCGCGGCACCGGTGACCAAGACCCGGGTCGCTGACCCCGCGGGCGACCTGGACATCGGGGACCGCAACCCCGCCTCCAAGCACCTGCCAGGAACCGACATCCGCGCGGTGAACCTCCGATTCCTGCCGAGGCAGAAGGCGCTGCGGGTCACCGTCCGCTTCGCCGACCTGAAGCCGGTGCGGACCCAGCGGGGCCCCTGGCACAAGCAGCAGGTCTACCTGTGGTTCAACGGGGTCAGCGACTACATGGCCGGGGCCGTCCTGACCCGCAGCCCCTGGGCGTCGGGCAACTCCTTCAACCAGATCATCGGCGACAACCCCGACCTGGTGTGCAAGGGGATGACCTACCGGATCGACATCAAGAAGGACGTCGTGGCCATGACGGTGCCTGCACGCTGCGTGGGCACGACCGCGGACGCGGGGGCACGCAAGACGAGGGTGGAGGTCGGCTCTGTGCTCTACGAGTCCTACGAGGACGGCGACGCCTACCTGGCCTCCGACGGCACCAGGAACTCCCGCTGGGTCCGACTGCGCTAACCGCATCTGGAAGAGCCCCGGCCCCGTTCGCTCAGGCGAGTAGGGCCGGGGCTCGTCGCGTCTTCGGACGCGGAACCCGACGGGCGCGGTTCAGAACTCGGTCATGCCTCGATACGCGTCCGGGTCGATCAGTGCGGAGGCGTGCAGGCCGCCTTCGTCGGTGATCAGGTTCCCGGTGCGCAGACGGTCGGTCTTGGCCATCCAGGCGAACGCGACCACGGTCGCGTACGGGTCGTCCAGACCGGTGTAGACGCGCCGTCTCCAGATCGCCCACCGCAGCGCGGACGAAGCCGCTTCCAAGAACGCCTCCGAGGGCTTGCGGTCGTGCGACGAGGCGAACCGTCCCAGCCACAGCGCGTGGTAGACGTCGCGGTAGGTGCGAGTCCCCACCCGAAGGTCCAGCGACGCGAACGCAAGCATCGCCGCAGCCAGAGGACTCAACGGCGTGGCGACCGCGGCGAGCCCGACATCCAGAGGCGCGTCACCCAGTTCAGCCACAACCAGGTCGGTGCAGTCGTCCAACGTCCCGAACGCGGCGCCGTCGCTTCGCAGCGCGCCCGTCATCCGCGGAAGCGGCTGGTCGGGACGCTTGGCGACAAGCAACTCATCGTCACGGCCAGGTCGCCCCGTCTCCAGTGCGGTGAGATCCACCGCCCCGGTCAGACTGCGCCACGGGTCGTCCGGAGGGAGGGTGAGCATGACGTCATGGGTGACCCCGGCGAACCAGATCGCAGACCAGTCAGGGTTGCGCTTGATGAACCGAGCCAGTTCATTGTCGGCCTGGACCCGCTCTGCGGTCGGCACCAACGGCTCGTTCAAGGCGACGGCCCAGCGGGCCACTGGCGCCCGGTCTGGGGTCAGTCCGTCTTGTCCGTCAGGGTCTGGAACCGACTCCAAAGGCAGAGACGTCTCGTCGCCTGACGAGGTCTGATCGGCAGGGTCATCTCGGCGGCTGTCGTCGCCCATCGTGGAGTCGCTCCTCCAGTTCATGCGTACGGCCCGGATCGGCCCCCGGGTTCCCTCCCCCGTGCCGCACGCTTCTTGCTTGGTGGTGGCTAAGCACAATAGTGCCCCGACATACTCAGAATGAGTATCGAAGTTGTGACATTCGCATGTCCGGGTTTGTATCGGTTTCAGGTCCGCCGAGCCAACACTGTGCTAGAGGCGTCTGACCGCCGGTTCACTCGCTTGCGGCATAGGGCCGTCCGTGACCAGCCAGCAAGCGCCGACGCGTGTCGGCATCATCGAACTGCACGACCTGCCCGGGGTTCTTGCCTCCGCCGGGGTCGGCGTGGTGTCCGGCCACGACTACCGGACCGCGGCGACCGCGATCCGCGCCGGGCTGGAGCAGGACGGGCCGTTCCCGATCCTGGTGCTGGACCACCCGTGGCCGGGCATGCGGGCCTGGGTCGACAAGGCGGCCAGGGACACCACGGTGGTCGTCCTGCGCGGCGCCACCGGCAACGGGACCGTGTTCACCGGGGTGAAGGAACTGACCCTGCCGGTGAGCCTGGGCGAGGCCCTCGCGGTCGCAGGCGGCCCCGAACTGGACCCGTCGGCGGCCAGCATGCTGATCTGTGCCGACGGCACGCTCGCCGGTCCCACTGCCTCGTCCGTCACCGGGCACCCTGCCGAGATCGGTCCCGTTGCCGCTGGGGCCTCTTCGCCGCCCGCCCCGGTCGACGACCCGTGGGAGGCGCAGAAGGCTGCGCGCCACGTCGGAGCCCCGGCCACCGCATCGTTCCCGTCGCCGCAGTCGATCGTGCCGCCGATGCCGAGCACTCCCCCGGTCATCCAGCCCCCGTCGGCCCCGACCACCGCGGCAACGCCGGTTGCAGCCGAGGACCCGTGGGAGGCCCAGCGCGCCCAGCAGTCGGTGCTCGCGCAGCAGCCGGTCCAGATCCAGCCAGCACCGTCCCGGCCGGTCGACCGGGAGCCAGTGATCGTGGCCCCCACGTCACCCATCGCGACCGCCGAGCCCATCGCGACCGCGGGTCGGTCAGCACCGGGGCAGTCCCTCGAACCGGCTCGGTCGAACCTGCCTGCGTCCGCGCCGAGTGGGCCGCAGGGTGACTGCATCGTGGTCTGGGCGGGCAAGGGCGGGGTCGGCAAGTCGACCTTCTCCTTCTCGCTGGCCCAGCGTGCGGCTCGCACCGGGCTGCGGGTGGTACTCGTCGACGGCAACTTCGGCCAGGGAGACCTGCGCACGTTCCTGCGGATCGGCAACGCCGGGCTGCCCTCGATCTACCAGTACGCGGTCTCCGGAGACCTGAAGTCGGCGCTGATCGACCCCGAGACGCTCAACGCGTCGCGCTCACCGAAGTTGGCGCCGCTGGGGTTCGCCCTCGTCCAGGCGCCCCCGGCGCACCTGACCGACCCGACAGTGGTGACCCCGGAGGTCTACTCGCGGCTGGTCGCCGAGGCCCGGTCGGTGGCCGACCTGGTCGTGGTCGACACCCAGATCATCGAGTCGCTGGACTCATCGGGGATCGTCGAGGGCTTCGTCAAACCGCTGCTGCGCACGGACGGCTGGGGCATCGGCGTCTCCGAACTCTCCCCGCCGAGCATCTCGAACCTGCTGTCTCGGCTGAAGACGACGTTCGCCGGGGAGGGCGTGCCGCGGGAGCGGATGATGACCGCGCTGAACCGGGTTCCGAGCAGCGCCACCTTCAACGTCGAGGGCGTCGCCAGCGCGTTCAACGAGCACTCGGTGTTCCTCGGCACGGTCTTCGCCGACGAGGCGGTGCCCGAGAGCATGAACCGCGGGGTGGCGGTCTCCGACCTGCCCGTCCTGGCGCCCATCCTCGACGCCGCCCTGTCCCTGGCCGTCTCCGCCGAGCGCGGTTTCGGGGCCCAGGACGCAGCGAGCGACAGCACTTCATCCGTCCACCTGGCGAAGAAGGCCGGGAAGCCCGGCGGGCTGCTGAAGCGGCTCCGTCGCGGACGTTCCTGACCTCCAGCACGAGAGAACTGAGGACCCACACGTGTCGCAGACAGCGGTCGTCGACTACGACTACGACTCCGCCGAGGACGACGACTTCGAGGTGCCCGGCGACCGGCACGCGACCCTGCACAGCCTCACCGACCGGCTGCACGCGATCTTGGTCGGGCAGGCGGCCGAGGCGTTGCTGAGCAGGCCCGAGGGCCTTCCGGACGAGGCGGGGTTGTGGGTGACACCGTCGTGGGTCTGGCTGTTCTCCCGGGTCGACGTCGGCCGCAAGGACCGGGCGTTGGACGGGTCGCGGCTGCGGCTCCCTGTCCGACTGGACTGGTCCCAGGGCCCGCTGGTCTTCGTTGCCGAGGGCGAGAAGCGCGTGTGTGGCTGGACCGCCGCTGGGTTGGGGCACTCCGGGACGGGCACCGTCTCGGTCTCGGTCTCCCCGAGCGCGGTGCTCGACGCGATCGAGGCGGACATCGACACCGGCCTTCCGCAGCAGGTCGTACTCGCGGTCCGCGGCCGGGTCGCCCTCGTGACGGAACTGGAGCGGCTGGTCGAGGAGGGCCGATCAGCCCGCTGGTCGGCGATGCTGTACCTGGAGCCCTACATCGAGTCGGCCCTGCACCGTGCGCACGCCAGCGTCGCGCACGAGTTGAGCGTGGCATCGGGCGAGCCGCAGAAGTTGCTCGACGAGACCAAGTTGGCCTCGATCCGCGACCGGATGCTACTCGGCGACGAGGACCACCCGGGCAAGATCGCCCAGTTGCTCGACCGGTGCCTGAAGCCGACCACGTTCGCGAAGGTGGAGCCGCTGAAGTACATCAAGGAGTCGCTGCGCCGAGACGCCAACACCGAGGTGCGCCGCGCGATCGGCGACCCGCACATCGGTCACAAGGTCCGCCGGGTCGCGCGCGAGATCGGCACCGACGACCTGGACCAGATCATCGCCACCTACCGGGAGCGCTACCCCAACGACCGGCTGAGCAAGCAGCGGGCCGCGGCCGCGATGTCGGTCGCACCGGACGCGATGGCCTCCTGGTGGGGGCTGCACCCGACCTTCGGAGAGGGCTGACCGATGAGCACGACGAGCACGGTGACCCTGGTCACTCACACCCCGGGAGCAGGTCGATCTGCCCTGTTTGTGCGCAGATCTGGCGGTCTGGGACTAGGGCGACCTAGCCCATCCGGAGGGTTTATCGCGCCGGGTCGCTGGTTGAGTAGCGCAACCATCGGACGGCCCATAATCTCGTGCTCACCGGGGAAAGTAAAGAACCGCACCGCCACCGCCTCACCAACCTGCGCCACCGCGCACGACGGTCTCGACAGCCTCCGGAACCAGGGTCTGGGAGGGCCCGTCGCACCACAAACCGGGGAAACACCGTGATCGCCTCACAGACGGCGGAGGAAGCGCCGAACACGCCAACGGGCCAAGGTCCGACAGCACCCTCAATCCCGGGACGTCAGTCCATCACAACGGCCCGCGCCGCGCTCTCGCAGGCCCGCAGGTACCGCGCAGAGCACCTGGTCGCCGTCGCCGAAGGACTCCTGTCCCCGCTCGACGTGATCACCCAGGCGGGCACCGAGAACGGCAGGCCGCTGCGCCGGATCACCCTGCGCCAGTTGCTGCTCTCCCAGCCCGGCTGGGGACAGCGCCGTACGGACCGTTTCCTGTCGGCGCTCGCTGCGAGACTCGGAGTCACCAGCCTGGTCGAGGAACCCACCATCGCGTGGCTCATCGACCCCCGCGCGGGAGGGCGCAGGATGCTGGTCTGGCTCGACGTGACCCAGAAGAAGAACACCGTCTGGCGGGGCGCCCCGCTCGCGGCACACCGGGAGGACAGCAAGTGAGCGTCGTCGCCACCAGCCCGCGCGGCCGGTCAGCGCAGCAGGCCGCAGCAGCGCAGGCCCTGTCGCTGCTGAAGCAGATCGGCGACGCCACCGACGCCACCGACCAGGAGGCCTTGACCGACGAGTTCCTCGCCGCCTGCGAGCCGATCGTCCGGTTCGTCGCCTTCGACCTGTGCGGCCAGTTCAAGGCCGACCGCAACACCTGGGCCGACGACTTCATCTCCATCGTCTGGCTGGAGGCATACAACCTCGCCAAGGAGTGCGCGGGCAAGCCCGCCAAGGCCGACGAGATTGGGTCCATCAAGGCGATCCTCGGCTACCGCGGCCGCTCTAAGGTGACCACGTTCATCGACTCCTCCGCCGGGTTCAACCAGGCCTCCGGCCTGGCCGGGTGGAAGCGCCGCCGCAAGGAGTTGGAGCGCACACGGGCCATCTTGTGGACCGAGTACAACCGCGAGGCCACCGACGCCGAACTCGTCGAGGAGACCAACCGCAGGCTCCGCGAGACCCGCGCCGACATCGCCCGCCAGGGCATGGAGTGCAAGGTCGAGGACCTCTACATCTCCGACACCTGCGAGAACGTAGACGACCACCACAACGCCGCGATCGTCCCGGGCGTCGAGTCCGACAGCGACCTGCACCGGGTCGAGCGCGCCCGGCTGGTGATGCTGTGCATCGCCGAGTGCGACAAGGAGGGCGAACTGCTCGGCAAGGTCGCCAGGCTGTGGTTCGCCGACGCCGACAGCGACGACTACGACGCCCCGCCCACGGCGGCCTCCATCGCCCGGGACCTGGGGATCGAGCCGTCCACGGCGCGCGCGAAGGTAGGCCGGGTCCGGGTGGTCTCCCAGCAGGTGGCCCGGGAGCGGTTCCGGATCCGCGCCGATGACGACTACGCGCAGGCGGCCAGCGCCTGACCCAGCGCCTGACCCCCGTGCCGGTGCGCGGGGCCGCGGCATAGGGCAGGCATGACAACGCCGACCTCGCCCGACCTCGCCGCCGTCGCGGAGTTCATGACCGCCTTCGGCCAGACGGTCCGCTCCACGCCCACGACCCAGATCGCCGACGCCGAGCGGCTGCTGCGCGTACGCCTCGTGATCGAGGAGGCTCTGGAGTTCGCCGAGGCGATGGGATGCTCGCTGCACAACGGGCACGGCCCGGTGGTCCGATCCAACACCGTCGTCTCAGTCGGCGCCCGGCGCCGGGTCGACCTCGTCGAGGCCGCCGACGCCCTGGCAGACCTGACCGTGGTGACGAAGGGCTCGGCGCTGACCCTCGGCATCCCGCTGGACGAGGTGTTCGCCGCGGTGCACGCCACGAACATGGCGAAGATGGGCCCCGACGGCGAGCCGGTCCGCGACGACCACGGCAAGGTCTGCAAACCTGCGGGCTTGGTCGGCCCAACCGCCGCGATCGCGCAGATCCTGCACACCCACGGCTGGGACGGCTCGTGACCGCGACGCTGCGCGTCGCCGCCCGGCCAGGCTGAGCCGCCAGAGAGGTTTACGAAACCCGTCCGATGGTCAACGATCTGTATAGACCGCACCACCATCGGACATCTCGGGAAAGACCCATGCCAGGACGACACTCGCCTCTGAAGATCTACGCCAACCGAAGACCGGTTCGGGTGCCTCCTCGTGTCGACAGGCACCTGAAGCCAGCAACGGAGCCGGTCGCATGGGTACTGGTGATCGCCGAGTCCAAGACGGACGTGGTCGACTATTTGATCAGCCTGGGCGCGGATCCGCACACGGTCCACGAAGGCGCCGAGCAGTTGCGCTACCTGCGGCTCGGGGTGCCCTACCAGTGGGTTCCCCTGGAGCGGGCTGGCGCGATCGACACCACCCGCCGGGGCGTCTACATCGCTCGCGACCTGTCCGAGGGCGACACCGTGTTCCGCTACGAACAGGGCTCGACCATGACACCGGTGGCCACCATCTCCCGAGAACTGCTGGCCCGGGCGCGCTGAGCACCGGACGGCGAGCATCGAGCGGTTGGTCTCGCCGCGGTGAGGCCCCCGCGTGCTTGGCGTGCACGGCCCCCGCTGCTCGCACCCGCGGCATAGGGCATGTGTACCGCCATCGCCGGAGAGGAGGCCACGTCATGGCCGCAGCGCCGAACGAGCGCAGCCGCACCCACGCCCAGATGATCCCGCTGGAGCGACTGCTGCCGTCGCCGAAGAACGTGCGCTCCCGGCTGAACGACATCGAAGGACTGGCCATCTCGATGCGCGAGCACGGCGTCCTCCAGTCGCTGCTCGTTGTCCCGGCCGGGGATGACTACAGGATCGTGGCCGGTCACCGCCGCCGAGCCGCGGCCGAGAAGGCGGGTCTGAAGGCGCTGCCCTGCTTCGTGCGCACCAACAACCGGGCCAGCGAGACGTCGATGATGCTGGTGGAGAACCTCCAGCGCACCGACCTGGACCCGATCGACGCGGCGAAGGGCCTGGTCGAACTGCGCGAGCAGCACTCGCTGCCCGAGGTCGCGAGGATGACCGGGCTGTCCCAGGCCACCATCCGGGCCCGCATCGGCCTGCTCGACCTACCTCCGGAGGCCCAGCGGATGCTCTCGGCCCGACAGATGTCGCTCGGGGACGCCGTCGCGCTGTCCAAGCAGGTCCGCCGCTCCGGCACCGGGTCTACCCGGGTCGGGCCACGCCGCCAGACCACCTGCGCGTTCGGCGCCAAGCATCGACTGGCCGACTACGTGCGGTCCCGCTGCACCCACGCCGACTCCAACCGCCGGATGCTCGGACCCGGCTGTGCGGAGTGCTGGGAGGCCACGATCTGTGACGACGCGCTCGGGCAACTGGGCGACGCCACCCCGGTCGGCTCGCTGGCCAAGTCCACCACGCGGCACGAGCACGACGAGGCGGCCGTGCAGCGTGCTCTGGACGGTGACCTCGGAGGCATCACCCTGACCGTGGGGGACCGCGAGGAGTGCGTAAGGAGACTGGTGAAGGAGGGGCTGAGCGACAGCCAGATCGCGGCCCGGATCAAGTCGACGCCCCGGACCGTGGACCGGATCCGCAGGCGCCTCAGCATCCCTGCGGCGGTCCCTGCCAGCGACCCCGGCCGCAGGAGGACGCCCAGGGCCGCATGAGGTCTCACTCCGGCAACGGGTAGGGCAACTCCTCGTTCGGCAGCCCCGTGGCGGGGCTCTCCATGTCTCGGTATCCGGCGCAAAATCGGTGTGCGGACGAGAAGGTGTCTGCGGCGTAGGCGTTGGCGATCTCCGGGTCGCTGAGGACCAGGTCCGGCCCGTCGCCCCGCTGGAGGGCCGAGAGCAGTCCGGTCAACTCGACGAGGCGGCGCGTCTCGGGGTCGTCCCACTCCTCCCGTGCCCGCTCGGCGGCCCCAGTCGAGTCGGCGAAGGCGTACTGGTCGATCTCATGGCAGGCCCGCTCGATGAACTCCCGGCCCCTGGCCGGGTCCTCCGCGGCACCTCCACCCGCCTGCTGCGCGTACGACACGACGACGAGCACGGCCAGACCGCCGAGCAACACCGCAGAACGTCCCTTCATGCGTGCGAACCTACCGGCCACGGGGTGCGAACGGCGTCGAACCGGGGCGCGCGGCCCTGGGGTTCTCGGCGTGTGCGGGCCACCGGATCCGGGTACGGCGGTACCAGACACACCACCGAGCACAGGAGGCCACATCATGCCGCAGGGCGACATCGAGACGTTCCACCAGGACGACCAGTGGTGGAACCGGGTCGAGGGCCAAGACGCCAAGACCGGGCCGTACGCCACCAAGGACGAGGCCGTCTCCGAAGGGCGTGACCTGGCCCGGCAGAAGAAGGTCGAGCACATCATCCGCAACCTCGACGGGCAGATCGGGGAGCGCAACTCCTACGGCAACGACCCGCGCGACATCCCGGGCTGAGGAGACAACGCGGTCCCGCGGGACACCTGGGCGGCATGAGCAAGCCGCTGAAGACCTACGCGACCCAGTCGAAGGTGTGGGTGCCCCACGGTGCCAGGGAGGCGCTCGGTGCGCCCTCTCCGCACGCGCAGGCATCGGTGTTCGCGGTCGCCGCCAGCAAGGCCGAGGTCACCGGAATCCTCGGGATGGCCGAGATGACTCTGCCGACCATCAAACCGATCGTCGACGCGCTGCGGACCCGCCCCGGAGGGCAGTCCAAGACCTGGCAGACCGTCATCGACGCCGGGCTCATCGACGTGGGCCGACCCGGTGTCTACTTCGCCCGCGGCTGCGCCGTCGGTGACCGGATCGTCCGGGCCCGCGACGACTTGCGGACCGGGTCGACCCGTACGAGGTGGTCGCGCGGTTCGTCCACCGCGACGGCCGCATCACAGCGGTACCCCCAGCCGAGTCGTAGCGGACAAACGCCTACGGACCGACGGGTATGCCTGGGGAGACGACTTCGCGGCGCCGCACACATCGAGCCCATGAGCGAGAGCACACCAACCCTGACCTTTGACCTGGTCCGGGTGACCACCCGCACCGCCTCCGGTGAGCGCGACCACGCCACCGAGGTCGTCCGCGTTCCCGACGGCGGCCGGATCCAGGTGCGCCACAGCAAGCGCCGCCTGCGCGTGTGGGTCTCCGCACCCGACGCTCCCGAGGGCGAATACCTGCTCGACCTCGACCTGGCCAACCCGGTCCTCGACCACCTCGACGAGGACGGCGCCGAGTTCACCGGGTTCTGGGTCCCCCTCACCTCGCCCTCCCACGGCACCGAGACCACCGTGGTGCTCGCCCACACGGGATCCGGATGGGACGTCGAGAGCCGATGAGCCGCAAGCAGGAGTTCACGCTGACCACCCGCACCGTCGAGGTCCGCGGCCTGGAACTGCCTGTGCCCGAGGACTTCCGGGCACAGCGGCCCGACGCGCCCGCGACGGTGTTCGTCGACCTCGACACCCTGTACGCGCTGGCCGAGCAGGACGTCTTCGAGTCCCAGTTCGGCTCCGCGCTGCTGCTCGGGCGCTTCGAGGGCATCGCCCTGGAGGCCGCCGGGCTGGCGGTGCGTGAGACCCGCGGCGGCTACCACCGCAGCAAGCGGCTGGAACAGGTGATGGCCGATCTCGGCCTGCTGTGAGCGACGGGGAGACGTCTCGCCGGGTCCAGGCCGACGAGCACGTCGCGGTCGCAGGCTGTCTGCGCCTCTGACCCGCCGCGGGGAGCGAACCGGCCGGTGCCGGACACATCGTGGCCATGAGCGACACCACCCAGACCCCACGTTCCCGACGACGCCTGGACCTGGCGAGCCTGACCCTCCTCTTGGTCGGACTGATCTTCGGCGCGTTGTCCTACTGGCGCATCGAGTACCACGGGCTGAACGTGCTCGTCATCGTCCCGTCCGTCGTCGCGGCCACGACCGGCGCCACGCACCTCACCAAGCGCGAGGCGCCGCGACAGCAGGACCGACAGGGCGTGCGAACCCCATGACCGAGTTCTGGCATCACTTCGCCGAGATCGTCACCGACCCGGCGCATGCCGCCGCCGAGGTGTTCTTCATGGTCGTCATCGACGGGCTCCTGCTCGGAGTGATCGTGCCGGTCGTCAAACGCAGCCTGATGAAGAAGATCCGTCGCGAGATCCACTTCGAGCACCACGTCATCGACGCCGAGCACGGCGTGTCCCACCCGGCCGACGCCGCGTGCGCCGACATCCCGATCCACGGGCTGTCGGAGACGATCCCCGACTCCCCCGCGTACACCGGAGGCCCACGATGAAGGTCACCGTGACCGCCCGGCACACGCTGCGGCCCAACGGCGCGGTCGAGGACCAGACCCTGGCCGTGGAGATCGACGAGGCCGAGTTCCTCGCCTGGATCAACGAGAGCCGGGGGCGGCCGTACCCGACTGTGGCCGACGTCGACGACCTCGAAGAGATGGTCGGGTTCTTCCTCGACGCCGGGATCGACGCAGATGCGAACGCCTGGAACCCGCGCTGGACCGACCGGACCGTCGCCCTGACCGAGGTGGTCTCGGTGCACGTCGACGAACTGCCCTCGGCACGCTGCGCCTCGTCCGACCACGAGCCGCCGGTGCCTGCCGTGGTGACCGGCACCTTCGACTGCTCCCACGTCAACGGACGGGCCCCGAAGCGGCTGTCGTACTGCCTGCGGTGCGCGGTGCTCCTGCACGAGGCCGGGATGTTCACCCCCGAGCACCCCGCGGTGCTGCCGACCATCGAGGAGTTCATCGACGCCCGCGACGCCCAGGCGACCACTGCGTGTCAGGTGTCCGACCCCGGCATCGACCTGCACTGCGGCGCCCGCGAGTCCGGCGGCCTGCGGTGCGAGAACACCGAGCCGCACGGCCCTATGTCCGGCCACTGGATCTCCGACCACACCATCGCGCACGCCAAGGCCGGGAGCGGCTACCCGTGCGAGGCGATCCGATGAGTGTCGACCCGCGCGCCGCGCACGCCATCGACGCCCGGATCCTCATGTCCCTGCTCCCCGGCGTGGCCACCGTCGACCTGCCCGAGATCCGCCGCCAGTTCGCCCAGTGGCTCGCCCGACCGGGCCGGAGCGTCGAGTACGACTCCTGGGCCGAGGCATGGAACCTGTGGACCGGCGCCGCGCTCAACCGGCCCGGTTCGGTCACCTACACCTCGGCCCGGTGTCGAGCCTGCGGCGGCAGGGGCTGGTCGGTCACCGCTGTCTCGCGCAACCTGAGCCGGACCGGGAACGCGCTGGTCTGCCACGAGTGCCGCGGGAGCCGTCGCGGGAAGCCGACCACGCTTGCGGCCCGGTATGCCACGCCGTCAGCGCCGGACGGGGACTGAGCGCGCTCCCTAGTCGCGCCAGCGGCCGCCGAGCCCGATGCGGATGCCGCGACGGACCGCGTTCCCTGCCGCTCCGTCCGGCTTGCCCCGCATCCCCCACAGAAGGATCGAACCGATCGACCGCTTCCGTTCCGCGTCGGCGAACTGTCCCGCTGACCCGACGTGCACACGTCCGTTGATGTCTCGGTGGTACACGAGTTCACCTCCGACCGTGAACACCTTGTGCTCGTGGGCCCGGCTGTCCCGCCCGGCCAAGAACGAGGAGATCTCTCGTCCGCTGAAGTGGTGCTCGCGGCCGTCGGGGCTGTACTTGATCAGGTGGTAGCCCGTCGGGTTGGTGGTGATCAGGGCTGTGAGTTCTTCGTACGACATCGCCATGCCGGTGACGATAGGGACCGAGACGCCCCGGACGAGCCGGTTTCACTGTTTCTGTGCCCCGCCCGGGGAGCGTTGACCCGGCCGCCGCACACGTCCCAGGAGATCACCCCAAGAGGAAGGCATGTGATGTCGTACGGCCCAGGCAACCCTTGCGAGCCCAAGTGTCATGGCTACGGAATCGGGTGCCCCTGCAACCCCCGAACCTCCGCGGAGGATGACGCGGCCAACGAGTGCCCCGGTGACGGGTGCTCCTGCTACGGCAACGTCGAACTCCACAACCTGCCAAGCGCCGAGAGTGACGTGCCCGACTGCACGCACCCGGACGACAGAGTGGCGATCCTCCTCAACCCGTTCGGCACGCACGTCTGCCAGGACTGCGGGCAACGAGTGGAAGCCGTCTGGCGCGTCATCGCGCCCGCAGAGGAGGGACAGCCCGGTGCCTAGCGCCGAGGACCGTGCTCGTCAGGCTGCTGAGCGTCTGCGGAATGTCGTTGCCGAGCACGCGGAAGGCCCTGACTGCGGCCACCCAGACTGCCTGCTCCACCGCCCCATTCCGCCCGAGAATGACGCGCTCCACGAGTACGAGGTGTGGAGCACCTACAAGGTGACCGGAGTGGCCTACGTTCGCGCCAAGACCGCAGCCGCAGCGGTCGAAAGGGCGCTCGACGTGACGGCCGACGACCCGGCGCAGTTCGTGTTCGGTGAGCCCTGGGGCGAGACCAAGATGCGAGCACGCCGCGTCATTCCGCCCGCCGAGAAGGGCGACTGCGTCTCGGTCGGGTTCAGCGGGGAGGGTCGCTGCATCGAGGTCGCCACCACCGATGGGCTATGCGACCAGCACGCCGAGCAGCCGTCGGCCAGGAGGTTCGACGAGCACGGGTGAGGGCGGGCCCGGGGAGCGCTGGCCCGGTCGCCGCATACATGCGGCCCATGAGCCGTTACGACTACCCGCGCGCTGCCCGCGCCATGTTCGATGATGCCGTCGACGACGTCGCTGCCAAGTTGCGCCGCATGGCCGACGAGGTGGAGCGTGCCGGGGATCGCCTCAGCGCCGTGGACGGGCATCCGGTCGACTCCGAGCCGCTGCGTGCCCTGGTCGCCGTCCGGGTGCTGGACGCCATCGAGCAGGGCACCGCGAACCTGCACCTGGACTCGCTGGTCCGCCGGGCCTCCGAGGCCGACCTGGCGCCGTACGCCGACCGCGGCCTGGAGGCCGCCTCCTGAGCGCGCTCAGCCGCGGGGAGGGATGCGCCCGGTGAAGGTCTGGACGATCACCAGTCGGGAGTAGTAGTGGTCGGCCTCGGTGTCCCGCTTCGCGAAGACCGCGGCCAGCCGGTGTGGGTGAACTCCTTCCGGAGGACGTTGGCTCGGTGGGCGGGAGACCTCATCAACCGGCCCGGGCGTGGGTTCTGGATGACCCGGCCGAGCGTCGTCGAGCCCGCCTCGCGAACGACCGACGGGATGCGGCACGAAGGACGGCCCAGAGCCCTCGTGCCGCTGCACCCCCGGTTCCAGCCACTTTCGGAACCGCTCTTGGCCGGTGCGGTCACGATCTTCACGCTCAGCCGAGCCGGTTCTGCCACTTTACTTTGAAACTGGCAGTGAAAGTGGCTGGTCGATCTGAGGGCAAAACCGCAGGTCAGAGGCCATGTAGTAGTAGTAGTAGAAGGGTTCCTACCACTTTTAGATAGATAGATAGGTACGTCATACGACGCAGTCATATTTATCTCCCGGGTTCAGTCCAATACATATATCCCTCTCCCGCATATAGGTCCTATGCAACTCCGGGAAACTGGCCGAGAAACGCCCCAAACCGCCTCTGACCTGCGGCTTTACCGTTGCGAAAGTGGCAGCCAGCAGCCACTTAGGCCTCCGAACCGGCCACTCAGACGTGGATCAGGCGCCTTACAGTGGCCAGACCGGCCAGTTGCCGGACGGTCGGCGACGCACGCGCTGGGGACGCATTGGTGACGTGCCGCACACCTGACGCGCATGGACCCCACCCAGCACGCAGCCTCCGACGTCACGCTGCTCTGCCGCCTGCGGGCCGCGGTCCAGTGGCTGGAGACTCCCCGCCCGTTCGCCTCCACCGCCGTCGACCTCGGCGAGTTGATGCGCGCCGTCGCCCCGATCGTCGACGGCCTTCTCCGCGGCCCCGAGGCCACCGGCCCGGTTGCCGCGCTCGCGGCACTCCACGACTACTACGCCGCCGACCCGTCCGTCGCCCGCACCGACGCGACGTTGCTCACAGAGGCGCTCGCCACCTGCCGGGCCGTCTACACCGCCGGGTTCACCGCAGCCGCCTGACCCACCGCGGCGGTCGCGCAACGGGGAGCCCCGCCAGCCTTCCCGCACACCTGGCCGTCATGACCAGCACCAGCGCCTCCCCCGTCGCTCACGACGCCGTCGACGGCGTCCCCGGCGAGCAGTTCGGCGCCCTCGTCAGCGCGCCGGTCACCGGCGCGTGGGCCTACTGCGTCGACGACAACGTCCGATTCGGCAAGGGCTGGTGGCCGTTCTACCGGGCCGACGGACTCACCGGCAGGCTCCGCCCGACCCGAGTCCGCTTGGCCCCGGACACCGCCTACCAGTCGTGGCACAACGAGTACGTCCTCCTCGACCCCGTCGAGCGGTCCCGGTGCCGCGCCTCGCTCACCCTGTTCGTCCGCAAGCAGGGACTGGGCGGGTTCGTGCTCCCGGATGTGCGCACCGACCTCGACATCCGCTCGGGATCCTTCACATTCCCCAGGCCGGTCCCCGACGCCCTGATCGCCCAGGCACAGGAGAAGGCGACCAAGATCCTCGACTTCCTGCGCGCCGCCCGCACCGAGCGCCGCACTGCGGACCAGCCCATGACCGCCTACGAACTGCACCTGCGCCGACTCGACGCAGACGACCGGTGAGCAACCCGGCCGCCGCCGCACACTGAGGCATCATGACCGCCACCGACTTCACCGTCGACGATGCCCGGGCCCTGGCCTACCGCAAGCACATCGTCGAGATCGGCCAGACCGACGCCCAGGGTCGGCACTACTTCTTCGCTCACCTGGAGCCGGTAGCCCTCGCGCTGATGCCCTACGGCACCCACGCGGAGATGGCCGGGTACCTCCACGACATCGTCGAGGACACCGACGTCACCCTGTCCGATCTGCTCGACACGGGTGTCCCGACCACCGTCGTCGACGCCGTCGACGCGGTCACCCGGCGGCACCCGGAGACCTACAGCGATCTGATCGGCCGCGCCTGCGACCACCGACTAGGCGCGCTGGTGAAGTTGGCCGACAACACCCTGAACCTCTCCGGCAACGCCGCGCTCGCCGAGGTCGACCCAGACCGGGCCGCCTCCCTGCACCGGCGGTACATCGCCGCCCGGATCCGGCTGCTCGCGGCCACCGACCTCACCGCCGACCAGGTCACGCAGATGGAGGCGACGGTCACCGCAGCGATCGCCCGGTACGAGGGAACGTCCTTCTGACCCGGGTCCCCCGGCAAGCCGGTCACCGGTCGCCGCCGGGGCTGCTTCAGAAAGTTCCAGAAGCCGATAGAACCGGCGAACCCCGCCCTCCGCGACGCGGCGCACACACCGGCCGTTGGCAGGCGCTCCTGGCGGCCCGCCGCCCTCGCCCGCGCAACGCCCTTGGCGCGGCCGCCGACCGGAGGTGTCCCGGCATAGGAGCAGCAGTTCCCCACCGAGCCACCGTCGAGGACCTCTCCATGCGGATCATCACCCACCACGACGCCATCGAGGCTGTCGCGGCGTACATCTGCTCCACCGCGCTACCAGTCGGCGCACCGGAGCCGCTGCGCCAGCAGGTCCACGCCCAATGGCGCCACGCGCTCGCCGCCGCACCGGACGGGTTCGACGCCTCGTTCGTCCTCGTCTCCCAGGTCGCCGCCCGCGGGTCCCGGGTGTGGGCGGCACACCGCGAGACCGGGATGGTGTTCACCGGTGTCCCCGGCGCAGACCTGGTCTGGCTGGAGGACGCCCGCGCCAAGGTCGAGGCATTCACCCGCAGATGACCGCCGTCGCCGCACACCCCCGGGACATGACCGTCGTCGACTACCCCGCCTGCGGTAGGACCGCACCCGCCGGTGTCTCCCCGACACCGCTGGTCAGCGAGGACGACGTCATCGCCGCCGTCGCGCTGCACGCCGCAGCCGCCGAGCCCGCCACGGACCTGCACTCACGAGAGCGCCGTCGCGCCAGGTACGCCGCGTCACTGGACGTGATCTGGCTGCCTCACGACCCGGACTTCGCCCTCGCCTGGGTCCGGGGCGCGGTCCCCTGCGACGCGGCGGCCTGGGCAGTGCACCTCGGCACCGGTGCCGTCTTCGACCCTGACCCGAGCCTGGCCACGTCCGTCTGGCTGGCGCAGATCCGCGACCGGATGTCCTGACCGTTCGCCGAACCCAGGGCCGGGCGTCACCGCTGGAGAGCCTCTTGACCGCGGCCGGACACATCGGTGGCGATGAGTACCTACGTGCAGGAGCGAACCCGATGAGCACCAACCGTCAACCCAAGACTCCGAAGGTCTTCGCCGTCCGGATCGTGCGCGGCGCCGGTTTCCCCGGCGACCTGCGCCAGCCGACGATGCTGGTCGCCGCATCGTCCCGGGCCGCCGCGGTCCGTGCGTTCAATGCCGCCGGTGCCCGCATCACCGACTCGTTCCTGCGCGACTACGGCTCCGAGACCGGCAACGACCACCACATCGCGGTCGCCACCAGCCAGCCCGGCACCGTCTTCTGCGCGGTCGACGACCGTCACCCGGCGACGTTCGAGCCGGTTCCCGCCCGGACCTCTTGATGGCTGCGGACCCGCCGTGCTCTCCGCAGGCGCCCGTCGCCCCCGGCCGGGCCCGCGCACCCAACAGGCATGACCGAGACCCGAGTTCCAGCAGGCGTCCCCGCCGGTGGCCAGTTCGCTGCACAGGCGCGTGACGAGGCCGCCGTCGCCCTGGGCGCCTCCACCTCCCCCGCAACCTGGAGCGAGCGCGCCGCGATCGCCACCGACCGGTACGAGCACGCCACGGTGGCCGACACCGTCGTGGTGGCCGCCAACCTCACCGAGGAGATCTCCGAACCGGCCGAGCCCGGCACCGGGAGCCCCGGCGGCGTCACCCGGGTCTACTCCGGCGAAGTCGCCTTCCGGGTCGAGGACGAGATCGAGGACGGCGTGGTCGTGACCAGCCCCGCCGGGCAGCGGCTCGTGTTCGCCCACTCCGGGGACGACACCATCGCCGACCCGTGGGTCGACCGTCCCGCAGCAGGCAACTTCTTCCGCTACAGCGAGGACGCCCCCGGCGGCCGAGGGGAGATCGTCGCCGAGCACGCCGCGCAGTCCCCGGTCCTCGACGGACTCGACTGGTCCCGCTTCGACCGCGACGTCGCCACCGGTACCGCCCGCGACTTCGAGCCACGGATGTGGCGCCTGGTCCGCGACGCCGACGGCCGCGCCCGCTCGGTCGTGGTGATGGCCGAGTTCAGCGCGGACGTCACCTACCCCGAACGGGACTAGCACCCCACCCGATCCTGCTCCACCGCCTCCGCAGCGAAGCCCGCCGGTCCGACCGGCGGGCTTCGTCGTTCCCACCCGTCGGCACCGGCCGCACCGACCAAGCACGGCGCCCGGCACGCACTCCGGGCCGCGCGCCACACCCGACACGTACCAGGCCTACTCGCCGAACCGGTCGACCGCCAGCCCCGCCACCTGCACCCCGGCGAACCTGGGGAAGAGGAACAGCGTGAGGACCTTGCCGATCGCCGCGAACACGTCGTTGATCACCAGCGTTCCGTCACGCATCTCCCACGGCTCGGGCGTCGCCATCAGGTAGGACACCACCGGGCTCCACAGCAGCCACCAGCCGAGCAACCCGAGCACCGCTCCGGCCGCGAACCCGGCCACCCCCACGATCAGGTTCCTGGTCATGGCACCACCCTGGCACCGACCGCGGCTTCCTCGCCGCGCGTTGCGCGAACTCCTGCGATGTCCGTGGGCTCGGTGATCATGACCGACCCGCGAACCACCATCGAACCCCGAGGACGCCGCCCGCCGCCGCGACCGGGCCCGGCATAGGAGGAGTATGGCCGCCACCGTCAAGACCCGCCTCGACACGAGAAACGCGATCCGCTCGACATCCGACGCCGCCCAGCGACTGGCCGAGTTCCGCGCCCGACAGGGCCTGCCCGACTCGACGGCCGGACCGGTCTACGTCGAGGCTCGCCGCGCCTGGGGCCGGGTGATCACCCCGCACCGGCTCCGTGAGGACACCGGCATCTTCGTCGTCCGCGACTTCTCCCGCCGCATCCCGGTCTACTACGCCGTCCGCGCCAGCGACGCCGCGGTCTACCCTCTCGGCCCCGGCGACCCGAACCGACTGCTCGACTCGCTGCGCACCGCACTGGAGGGTGGCCGCGCCCGACCGGTCTTCCGGATCTGAGCCGCCCTCAGATCTGCGGAGGCGTCGCCTGTGACGGGGGCTCCGGGCTGCGCGGCCCCTGCTGTCGCAGCCGAGGCTGGGGCCGCGTCTCGGGCAGGTCGATCGCCCCGTACCGTTCCCGCGCCGCCGCCTGGCCCCGCCGGATGCCACGCACCACGTCGCTGAACCGGACCGGCCGCGGTCGTCCCGGGCAGCCGGACCGGCCAGCACGCACCGGGTCGAGGTGGCTCAGGCCTTCGGCGTCGCACGGCCAGCCGCACGAGGCACACACGTAGTCGCTCCTCGCTGCCGGTCCGTTCATCGACCCCGCCCCCATCTCGCTCCGGCGCAGGCCACCCGGAGTCTTCCACCCGTGTAACTCCACCTGGGCGGCGCTGTTGCCTACCAGAGTGCCTCCTCGCCCCACCTGCGCGCCACTCGACACGGGCCGAAAACTTTCCTCCACCACCCCTCGGTTTCCGTGGCGCACCGCCACTCCCCCGCCCACCTAGTGGGCATGACCGCATCGCACCTCACCACCGCAGCAGCCCTCCCCGTCGCGTCGCTGATCCGCTTCGCCAAGACCTCCCAGGTCATCACCGCGACCCGGCTCGCCGCTCCAGCCGGTGACCCGCTCCAGCCGGTCCTCCCCCTCGACTTCTCCGGTCTTCTCCCCGCCGCCCCGGGCATCCTCGGCGGCCACCGCGTCCTCGCCGTCGGCGCCGTCATCGAGACCGCCCGCACCGCGCGCCTGGGCTACCCGGTCCCCGGGTTCAGCACCACCCTCTCCATCGCCTGACCCTCCCGGTCCCATCTCGCCGAGCACCGCGAGGACCGCAGAGCGCGACAGCGCAAACCACGGCGTCAGCCGCAAGCAGCCATTAGATGAGGAGCCTCGCTCCGCTCGGCTCGCGGGCGTCGTGTTGGCGTGTCGTGTGCGGGGCGGTGTCGTGATGTGGCTCGGTGTGTTTCCTGGGTGGTTTCTTCGTGTGACTCGTGGTGCTTCTGGTTCTCGGGTTGTGTGCTTTTCGGCTCGTTGTGGTTTCTCGTTGTCGGGCTCTTTGCTTGCGTGGCGCTGTCTTCGTGTCCCCGTGGCGTTGTCTCGTATCTGTGCTTGCTCTCCCCCTGCTTCCCGGCGATAGAACAACCGAAGGTTGGAACTCCCGGCGGAGCGCCGACGTGCCCTATTGAGGGATTTCCGACCCTCTAACGACGATTCTGTTTCGGATCTCGCTGGCGCTAATCCCGCAGTCCCGGGTCCGGGGGTCTACGCATGTGGCCGGGCATGAGTGGCCCTTCCTCGACGACCGCCTGGCGGCTTGCGCGCGCAGAGAACATCGACGCGAACCCGACGACCGTCGTGCAGCGCGCTGGCTCGTTCGCCTCCGCCTCCTCGGGCCTGACCCGGACCACGCTGCTGGTCCGCCGCACCGAGTCCGGGATCGCGGGCTACCTCATCGCCGAGGGCGAGGCTCCCGACGCCCAGCGGGCCGCCACCTATCTGGCCCAGACGGTCGGCGCTCGTGCCGAACCGGCTGAGGTTCCCGACGGTCTCGGCGAGGATCTGGTGGTCGGCTGGCTGGAGTTCGAGTCCGGTTCGGCGGTGGCCCGGGAGGTGCAGAGCGGGGTGAACCCGGCGGAGACGTCACGGCTGCTGGCCGCCGCGCTGGGCAGGGACGAGTGGGTAGCGATCGCCCTCCGCAAGCCGTCGAAGAAGGAACGCAGCCGCTGGACCGCGTGGCTGGCGCACCGGCTCTCCACTGCGGTGCCGACCCACCACTCGATGACCCCCGACGCCACGGTCGTGTCGGTCTACGCCGGGGGCCTCGACGCGCACACGGTCCGTTCGCTCCTCGACGCGACACGCTCGGCGATGCCCGGGTTCGACGTCTCCACCACCACTCGGATCGCCACCAGGATCGGTGCCGCGCTGCCGTGCTGGATCCCGGCCGCCGTGGCCCTGGTGCTCGGTGTCTCCTCCGTCGTCGTACCCCAGGTCGCCGACGCGATCGGCAACCGGCTGGTGGGCTCGCTCGCTGTCGCGCTCGTGTGCGGGGCGATCGGCGCGGGTCGCTTCGCCGGGGTGCTGCCCTCGGCGTGGAAGCGGGCCACCGGCGCCGCCGCGGCGGCCGTCATGCCGAACCCGGCCAAGCGCTCCACCCGACCTAAGCCACCGCGCAGGGCGGTCACCTCCGGCGACAAGCAGGTCGAGGCCCGCGAGGGCGACTACCCGCTGGCGAGGTCGTCGTTCATGGTCGGCCCCCAGGTCGTCGTCGGCATCATCGCACCGCAGGCCGGTGCCGTCTCCGGTGAGAAGACCACCGGCTACCGGGAGGTTCCGCCCCGGATGTTGGAGCGGATCGGCCCGATGATCGGCGACTCCCACTCCGGCCCGGCCCACCTGTCCGCGGCCGACGCGTTCGCGGGCACCGCGATCCTGGGCAAGGCAGGCTCGGGCAAGTCGGTGCTGACGCGGTCGCTGTTCGGCTGGTGCTGCCTGGACCGGGTCCAGCCGTCGGGCCTCCCGGCGTTCCCCGGCGAACGGAACGCGCTCGTCGCGTTCGAGTCCAAGGGCGACGGCGTCGACGAGTACCAGGCATGGGCCGACGCCACCGGCGACGTCATGGTCGCCATCGACATCGCCGACCCCGCCTCGTTCGCGATCGACCTGTTCGCCGTACCCGGCACCATCGCCGAGCGGGCCAACTTCTTCGTCAACGCCCTGGTGTACGCCTTCGAGGCGGGCGCCATCCAGGACCGGTCCTTCATGGTCCTCCAGCAGGTGTTCACCGGCGCGCTGGCCGTCACCCCCGAGATCGCCTCCCGGATCGAGGGGCTCGACCCGCATGGCTCCCCGGTCTACTACGCCTACGTCCTGCTGTCGGGTCGCGGCGACGCGCTGGGCGCAGCGCTGGCCCACGAGATCCTCGGTGACGCCATCCGCGTGGATGCGACCCCGGAGATCAAGGCGGCGGCCGAGGCGCTCACCCCGCTGTACTCGGGCAAGACCGAGGCGGCCCGGCGCAACCTGGTCGAGGCCGCGCAGAACAAGATCCAGCAGTTGCTGCAACTGGACTCCTGGTGGTCCCCGTCCCGGGCGAAGGTCACCTGGGAGCAAATCCTCGACAACCACCGGGCCGTGGTCATCAACACCGGCACCTCGCGGACCGGCCGGATCGTCGAGGACCGGCTCACCGCCCAGATGTCGTCGCTGCTGATGTACTCCCTCCAGCACGCGATCCGCCGGACCTGCTCGGGCTGGCAGTCCCAGGGCCGGTCGGTCTCGATCTTCTCCGACGAGTTGAGCCTGCTCGCGGGCTCCTCCCCCGAGGTCATCACCTGGCTGAAGGACCAGGGCCGCTCGTTCGGGGTGCGGCCGTTCCTGGCCACCCAGCGTCCCGAGCAGTTGCCGGACCGGGTCCGCAGCGTGCTCATGAACTTCTCGACGCTGATCTCCTACATGCAAGACGACGTGAAGACCGCACGTGAGGTCGCCGAGAACATCTCCGGCGACGAGGGCGAGTGGGGCCCGGGGCACATCCTGCACCTGGAGCCGTACACCGCTGTCGTCCGCGCGAGCGTCGGCCAGCGCCGACAGTCGGCGTTCACCGTGAAGGTCCGCAACTTCGAGGCGAACCGGCATGGCTTCGCCACGGAGCAGGGCTACCCGGCCCTCGGCCTGGTCACCGCCGACTCGCTTCCGCCGCAGCCCGCGCTCATGCAGCACCCGACCGACCCCACCACGCTGCCGCCGGAGCACCTGCCGAGCGACGTCGTCGTCGAGGCACCGGTCCTCGCTGACCCGACCCCGGCGCCCGCGCCGCAGGAGCCGCGGGTGCAGTTCGCGGACGATGAGCCCGTCGACGACCTGATGACCTGGTGAGCGACGTGGCCGAGAACCCCGCGCCGCGACGTCCCGTCGTCGCCGCACGTCGTCGCCCCGCGGCAGACACGCCCACGGAACACGGCGCTGCCGCTTCCCCGTCCTCACGGGCGAGAGCCACGGCAGCGCCCCCGGTGATGCCGGTGATGCCGGGCACACCTCCGGTCAGCGCGCCAGAGGCGGAGCCGTCGGATCGGCCGGTAGCCGCGAAGGTCCCGGCGCCAGAACGCCGTGAGCCGAGCGCGGCGCAGAAGGCGACACGGTTCGTCTCCCCGGACCCGAACGGTCCGCACGTGATCACTGGAGGACGGGTCACGCCGCCGGAGCGCATCGACACCTCCGGGGCCTGGAACTTCACCGACCTGTCCTCGGCCTGCCCTCACGAGTCGGTCGACGCCGCGCGCCGTCTCGACCCGTACTGGGACTCGGTCTGGGACTTCGGCTCCAACGCCTCGTGGCTCACCCCGGACAAGGCCCGCCGTCGAGCCGGGGCCGGGCTGGGTCGCATCCCTCGCGGCCTGGACCTGGGCGAGGACGAGGCGTACCGGCGCGTGGTCTCCATGCGGGGATGGCGCGAACGGCTGGCGCTGCTCGGGTCAGTCTTCGCCTGGCGGACGCTCACCGCCGAGCAGGCCGCTGCCTTCACGGGGTCTCCGCGACTGGCCAGCACGACCGGGCCGGAGGCAGCGGCGATGTTCGCCTCGGGCCTCATCGAACTCGGGGTGTTCTCAGATGGGCTCACGTCGACGTCCCTGACCGGCCGGGATGCGCTGTACCGGCCGTCGCGGTCCAACGTATTCGAGTCCCGGCTTACCGACGACCTGACCTGGGCCGAGTGGATCGCCGTCACCGGGGCGCAGCCGTGGACCGGCCCCACCACCTACGACCGGCACAACGTACTGGCGACCGAACTGGGTCTGCGCCTGGCCGAGTACGCCGACATCGGCACGGTCCTCGGTGAACGGTTCTCCACCGTCGACCTGCTCGCCGGGTCCGGCATAGGACGCGATCCGGTCGTGGCCGACCAGCGCGCCGCCGACATGACCGTGGTACGTCCCGACGGGATGCGGATCGCGGTCGAGATCACCGCCACGCACTCGTCGCACTTCTTCGAGAAGGTCGCCAAGTGGGCCCGCCTGCTGGCCGAGCGTCCCTTCGGCACCTCCGGCCTCTGCGTGGTCTTCGTCGTCGCCGAGAACCCCGACCGGTTCGATCAGAAGGACGGCCACCGCACTAGGGCCCGCACCTACCAGGCGATCGCCGCCGCGACGAAGGAGTTCCCCGGCACCGTCCGCGACCGGGTCGCCGAGCGGATGGGGGTGGCCACCTGGCGGGAGTGGTTCCCGGCACGGGGCAAGGTGAACGACGCGTTCATGGCGATGCGCGTCGACCGGCCCACTGGCACCGGCGCCCACATGTGGGAACCGTGCGACATGCTCGACCCGGCCAGCCGCCCGTTCACCCCGGCCGACTCCTTCAACGCCACCGCCGTGCTCGACAACTCCGCGCTCCTGGGCGGCACCCCGCACTGGATCCGCGACCGGTACACCCCACCGCAGTTGTGGCGGCTGCTGATCTCCAACGCCGGGCTGAGCGACCTGCCCTCCCCCACTCCGGTCCGGCCGAACCGGACGAAGGGCCGCGCCCTCGGTGAGGGAGTCGGCTCTGTCGGAGCGGCGAAGCCGCCGTCACGTCTGCTCGGCCTTGGCTGAGCACCACCGGTCGCTGGAGAGCGTCCGCCCGGCCGCCGCACACCTGGCAGGCATGAGCACCTCCGACCTCGTCTACTCCACCTCGACCGGCCAGTCCCCGCGCGGCGCGCTCGTCGAGGAGAGTCCGTCCGAGTTCGACGCCTTCGTCGATGTCGACCCGGACCCCCACTGCTTCGTGTGCCGTCGGCACACCGACCATTTCGCCGAGCACGACGCGCTCGTCGAGGCGGGCTTGGCCCAGTACACCAGCGACGGCTCGGTCCACCGCACCGAGAAGTGGGACGACGACCTCGCCCGACAGGTCGCCGAGGCCGAGTACCGCGAGTACGCCGCCCGCCTCGGACTCTGACCAATCACCCGACCCAGGAGCCACCCGTGCACACCACCGTCACCACGACGATCACCACGCGCATCGACCTCGACACGTTCGAGCCCGAGCACAGCGTCCAGATCGAGGCCGAGGACGCCCTCCCGCAGCAGGTCATCTACGCCGCCGTCGAGGGAGCCTGCAAGGCGACCCTGAACTCGATCGCTCCCCGCAGCGCCGCGCTGGGGAACCCGCCGATCAGCGACGACGAATACTGACCGGCCAGCGCATGACGGGCCAGCAAGATCCGACGTCGAGCGCCCGCCCCGGTGCCGCACACGTGACGGGTATGACCGACACGAACCCGCACCGCGACTCGATCGACACCCGGGTGACCAACCTGGCCGTGAAGCACTTCGGGGTCCCCAAGGACAAGACGACGTTCACCTTCGCCCGTGAGGTCGCCGCGCTGCTCGACGTCACCGACGAGGTGACCCGCCTGCGCGCGATCAACGAAGGACTCGTGCGGGGGCACAACGGGCTGCTCGTCGCGTTGGCCCGCACCGAGGAGGACGCCCGGTCCCGCATCGACGAGTACGAGCAGGCCGCGGACGCCGCCCGACTGCCGGGCAACGCGGTCACCCTGGTCCGCGCCGCTGCCGCCCAGGTCGAGGCCGCGCTCGACTCGCTCGAAGCGTTCGCCCCCATCGCCATCGAGAGGGAGGGGCACGCCGATGCCGCCACGGCACTCTCCGAGGCGCGCGACTTCCTCACCTCGGCGCTCGACGTCGTCGCCGCCCAGACGATCCGAGCGAAGGGCTGAGCGGTGAGGACCCGCAACATCCGCCATCACCCGGACCCGGTCACCGACGAGGAGCGGCGTCTCCTACCACCTGCAACGACACCAAGGACTGAGGTATCCCGATGACCATGCCCGAGCCCAACCCGGCCGTCGAGGCACACCTCGACGACGATCAGATCCGCAACGACCTCGCCGTCGCCCTGTCGAACCCGACGCTGCCTCCGGCCAACGCCCGCATCGCTTACGACGAGATGGTCGACCGGCTGATGCCGGTGGTGCGATCGCTCATCGAGGCCGCCGAGGAGCGGGGCATCCAACGATTCCTCGGTGGCCTGGTCGTCGCACCGCCGAACGACCGCGTCACCTGTGCCGAGGCGGTCGATCGTCTGGTTGAGACCACCGAAGAGCGGGGCATCCAGCGGTTCCTCGCCGATGGAGGCGACCGGTGAAGACCCTGCTACTCCGCGCCCTGATCTACGGCTCGATCCTGGTCGGCGTCGTCGCGATCTCCGGCGACCTTGGCGCTGCCGCGCGGCTCGGGCTCTACACGCTGGTCTGCGCGCTGATCCTGCTGGCGAGCGAGAACCGCCTGGTCCGTGAGCGCGAGTTGGATGCGCTGCGCCAGGAGTTGCAGACCTACGCACGCGCGCAGGCCGACGAGGCAACCTCACGGTCGGCCACGTTCACCCGCGAGTTCACCACCACCCACCACCAGCGCCAGGACCGGGGCGTGCGGTGAGCACACCCGTCGACGTCTCCACCGCGCAGATGCGCTCCGCCCTGGTCGACGCTGAGGCGTTGGCCGATCACGGCCACTCCGAACGGTCCCGGGCCTATCACGAGGGCATCCGAGACACGCTCAGGGTGCTACTCGGCGTCGTCACCGAGGCACCGACCGTCACTGGCCCGGAGACCAACATCGCTGCCCTGTACCTGCTGCGAGGCGTACCCGAATCGACTTCGCGGCGCGACGGCTCGTCCTAGCATCGGAGCATGACCGCGGCCGAGCCCGTCTTCGAGTACACCCTGGTGTGGTCTCCCTCGTCGTTCTACGGGGAGCCCGGCAAGGTTCACGTGCGCCGGTGGTGGCTACGTGACCGTCGGTTCCGTGACGACGGGCTGCTGTGCGGTCGGAAAGGTTCGGGCTACTGGGATGCCGAGAAGGCCCAGCAGGTGCGAGCCACCGGCCTGGACTACGGGCAGTCGGTCGACGTCTCTGGCATTCCCGAGTTCCCGCTCCGCCCGTCAGCCACGGACCTGCCCACCTGTGACCAGTGCCTGGCGACGTGGCTGCGTGTCCTGGAACACGCCGACAGCCTGACCTGAGTCGACCGGTCAGTCCCGGTCCGCGCGGATCTCGATTGTCGCCACACCGGCGCTAGGCCGAGGAGCCGCCCGAGGGCGACGGCTGCTCACCGTCGGCCTGCCGGATGCGGGCGTAACCGAACCAGCCGACGTACTGCTCGCCGACCCCGCGGGTGTAGCGCACGTACGCCTCCCACTCGCCTGCGGCGTTGCGGCGACGGTGCTCGATGAAGCCAGGGAACCAGCCGTCCTCGGTGTCTTCGCCGAACCCGCTGGCGCGGTGCAGCACCTCCACGGGAACGTCCGCGGAGATGCCCGGCAGCATCGGCTCGGTCACGCCGCCAAGCGCACCTTCGTGCGTCTGCCCGCCTCGATGAGCGCCGCCAGCCTCGGACCCAGTTCGTCCCAGCAGGAGGCGCACATGTCGACCTCGGCCCCGCTCTTGTCGACGCTGAGGGTGTGCGTCTGGACGCTGTCCTCGTCGTCGGTGAGCAGCCCGCAGCCGTCGCATTCGTACTCGATCACTTCTCGTGTGGCCATCTGCCGTGCTTCTTTCTCGTGGTGGTGCGTGCGCCGGTCACGCTAACGGACCGGGCGGGTGTGTGGTCCGGTGCCTGGAGGTCAGAGCCCGGGTGGTCGCGGCACCGCGTAGGTGGTGGCCACCGCCGCCTGCCGTAGCACCTCGGTCGGGGTCTCGATGTGGGCCACCGACGCCCAGACCCGTACGGCCTCCTCCAGGGAGTCGTAGGGGTAGGCGTGGCGCAGCGACGCGGGGTCCGGGACGTCGTCGATCAGCACCTGGCCGACGAACCAGTCCCCGGCGGTGTTCTCGGTGACGGCTTCGGCCAGGACGGTGAACGTGCGACCGCTGTGGCTGGGTGCGACCAGAAGACCCAGCGCGCCGCAGCGGCCACCGTCGGTGCTAGGAATCGGCAGGCGCATCCCTCCGGCCGGGTGCCGGGCTCGGTCATCGAGCCAGACCTCGGCGAAGCAGTGCCCGATCATCGGGCCGCGCCCGGATGCCTGGAGAGCGGGGTGGTGTTGATGGTGGTGGTGGTGGTGGTGGTGGTGCGATTCCAGTTCCTCACAGGTGACTCATCCTTCCCGAGAATGGCGAGTCTCCCTCCCGGGGGACAAAGTACGCCATTTCGGGCGACAGGCAACCCCTGTGGTGCGGCAACGTCGGCCGGGTCGCAACGGGTGCCCTCAGTCGCCGCCTCGGACCGCTGGGGAGCCCAGCGCCTCGCCGATGGTGACGTGGAAGTGGGTGGGCAGCGGCTGCCCCTCGTAGACCCGGTCCACCTCGGCGATCCGGCTCAGGAACGGGACCAGCGACTCGGCGGGGTCGGCGCCGGAGGCGGCCGCTGCGGCGACGAGTTCCTGGGCGAGACGGTTGGCCCGCTCGACTGTGGGCGCGAGCGCTACCCGCCGGACCATCATGTCCTCGTAGGCCTCGACGGCTTCGTCGATCATCTGCTGGAACTCCATGGGGGCTCCTTTGTGCGTGGTGGTGTGCCGGGCACCCTAGCCACCGCTTCGTCCGCTACTGGGACGACCCGCCCAGGTACCACTCCTCGATCTCGGCGTACCGCGCCGTCGGGTGCCCGCCGGAGGTCGTGGCAACCCCGCGCACCCACCAGCCGTCGTGCTGGCCGTCCGGGTCGGTGCTGGGAAACCACGTGTAGCCGTGGTGGTCGACGTAGGCCTGGTCGGCGTCCACGACGGGCGGCTCGGCTCGCTCCGGGTTCTGCAACATTCCCATCTCTCACACCCCCTTATCCGGTGAGGCACCTGCAAGAACCGGCACCCTCACCTGCTCTTGAAGGACGAGACGGATTCTGCCGCAGCGGTGCCGTACCTGGTGAGACCCGACGACGATCTGTGGAGGATGACGATGGCGCGCAAGAGAGCCCCCGAGCACGACTGGATCTGCGCCCGCTGCGAGTGCCCGTGCGACGGGGCCGGGAGCAGGCACTTGGGCGGTGGCCAGAACCGTCGAGCCTGCAAGAAGACCCCGATGCCGGTGCTGCGGTCCAAGCATGAGGCGATGTTGGCGCAGTCCGCGGCTGACGCCGCAGCAGCCCTCGCCTTCCGGCGGAAGGTCTACGACGCCCGGCCCGGCTCCTCGACGAGCGTGAGCGGACCGTACTGACGCTTCAGGGCATACCACGGCAGCCGTCCCACGCGGGTGACCCGCTCGCCGTCGACCGGAGCGAGGCAGGACCAGCGGGTGTTCCCGCGACGCCACAGGTCGCCGTCCCGGTCACGGACCACGGTCCCGCGCCTAGTCGGCTCCATGTCCAGCGGGTCGCTCATCGCTGCTCCTTGCTGCGCTGCCACGGGTAGACCAGGTCGCCGGGCTCGTGGTCGTCGCGGCCGTACTCGTCTGACCACAGCGGGTCGCCGGTCAGGTAGGTGCCGTCGGTCTGGTGCGGGTAGTAGACCTCGACGCGGATCCAGTCGTTGATCCAGTCCTCGACGTCGTCGTACCAGTCAGTCAGCGACCCGACCCACGGGACCTGCGCTCCGGCGTCGAACTGGCGTGCGGTGACGTCGATGACGGCTGCGTCCTCGGGCCGGGCAAGCCCGTCGCGGGCGACCATGACCGCCCAGTGCTCGCGGCCGTGATAGTTCTGCCCCACGACCCGCATTGCGTACGCGTCGGTGCCTCCGCGCGACAGCAGCGTCGCCAGCGCACCGGTCTCGATGGCGCACCGGCCCCAGGCGGTCTCGGGGTCGGCGAGCGCCTTCTCGTGCTCGGTGAGGAACCGGTCGAGCAGCCGCCACTCGCTTGTGGTCAGGTCGGTCACGGGAGCATCCTTCCCAGCGCGATGACCATGTCGGTGTCGGGGGCGGGCTTCTTCTGCGCGGGGGTGAGCAGGGCGCCCACGTGGTCGCGGACCTGTTCCCATGCGACCACGTCCCAGTCGTCGGCGGTGTGGATCGGATACTCCGCCATCTCCTTGCGGGCTCGCCTGACCCGGCCGCCACGCCGGTCCTCCGGCATGGCGACGATCTTCTTCGCCCGCGGGGCGTTGCGGGCGTAGACGTCGAGTTGCATCGGCTCGTCGTCCGCCTTGCTGCGGTTGTAGTTCGACCAGACCTTGACCTCGATCAGGTGGCTCGGGTCGTCGTCGACGCTGGCGGTTGCGGCGTGCCCGACCAGGTCGGAGTATCCCTGGAGCCCGTAGGAGAACTCGGTGCCCGCTGTCGCGGCGAACACACACTGGCCCAGCGACGGGATCTGGCGGAGCCCGCGCAGGAGCAGCGCTTCGAGGAGACGCTCGTCCAGGACACCAGGCTTCATCGCGTCGGGGTGGTTGAGCACGGCGTACAAGGCGCGGGCGGCCAGGAGTGCGTCGCCCTTCAGTGGAGCCTGCGGTGGAGTCATGTCTTCCTAGTGTGCGGAACTTATGCGGGCCTTCCCCACCGAGGGGTGACCCCGGGTGGCGCCAGTTCCTCGGAGAGGATCAGCCGGAACCTTCTGGTGTCGCCGTCGACGTCCCTAATCACCAGCAGCGGATGGCCCCCTCGCTCGCTCGGCAGCGCCAGCAGGTAGTCGATCCCCTCGATCGTCTCGGACTCGTCGAGGATCTCGTACAGGTCGAGGATCAGATCGAGCACTTCGAGGTGGTGCACCTTCGGGTGGTCGTCGGCCACGGCTGCCTCCAGGATGGATGCGACTGTGCCAACGGTCCCACCGATCACCCCCGCAGCGCCGGAGGACCAGCCCTTTCACGCCTCGTCGATCTCCAGGTCGGTCGGGTCGATGACGATCTCAGACTCCCCTCGCGCGCCGAACCGGGCGAGCACCCGCCACGGCTCCACCATGGCGGTGTAGACCCTGCCCTCGTCGAAATGGTCGTCGTCGGCGGGGAACCGTTCGGCGTACCACCGGGCCTTGCCGGGACTGGTCGTCCAGGCCATCCCTCGCGCGTACTGCGGGGCGGCTCCTCGGTACAGCCTCATCGTCGCCGTCGGCGGCCCGAACGGCTCCTCGCCCTCGTCGAGGTCGTCGGGGTCCTGGTCGGTGAGGAAGCCGACGTGGTGGAAGATCTCCAGCCAGCGTTCGGTGGACAGGTTGGACTCGGGGAACTCCGAGCGCGACCAGGCGTCGACGACGAACTCGCGGGCGGCGTCGTCAGTGAGCGCGTCGCCCAGCACCAGGGTCTCCGCGATCCAGGGCCAGTCCCTGCGGTCGACCGGGCCTCCGGCATAGTCCTTGGAGTGCAGCAGGCGGTAGGGGCTCGTGCAGGTCCTCTTGCCGCCGTGCTCGTCCATGATCCGGGTGACGGCACGCAGCGCGTTGTGCTGCTGCATCTCCTTGATCTGCTCCAGCGACGGGAAGGTCTCGGAGTCCACTCCCCAGGCCAGCATGTTGAATGCTCGGGCCCGCGCCGTCTCGGGGTCACGTCCGAGCGCAAGGGCGATCTCGGCGGCGAGGTCTGTCTGCCCGGCCTTGACGGCCTGCTCCAGATCCTCCTCGGTGGGCGTGGCCATCTGGCTCACCTGAGCCCCTCGTCATGCTCCTCGCCGTGCTCCTCGCACAGCGCCTGGCCATCGTCGGTGACGTAGAACGGGTTGTTGACCTCGTCCTCGTACTCGCCGCGGGAGACCAGGTGGGGACCGATCCGCTGGCCGCACCCGTCGATGTCGCAGGTCTCGGTGTCGTGTGCGACAAGGACTCTCTCGATGCGGCTGAACGCCGCCCTGGACAGGTGCTGCACCGGGAACGGAGGGGCGTGGTCGGCTGCGGAGGTGAACGTCTCGACGGTCATTACGCCGTCTCGCTCGGGTCGGTTGGCCGGGACGAGCCGGACGTAGTGGACCCGCATGGTGGGAGTGGGTCGCGGGGCGGACATTAGGAGTTCCCGTTCCGGCTGAGCGTCTGGGCCACGTCCGGACTCTGCGCGTTGACGCGCGCGACCTCGTTCTCGGCGTACCTGGCCTGCTTGACCAGCAGCGGCACGTCACTGAGCCCGGCGATCCGCGCGAACTCCTCGGCTGCGTCGCCCAGGTCGTCGAAGTAGTCGCCCGCGGACCAGAAGGCGGGGCCGTCCGGCTCGACCATCGAGGCGGCGTCGAGGGTGGCGACGACGTACTGGTCCTCGAACCAGGCGAGCACCACGTACTCGTAGTGGTGGCGGCCCGGGGCGAGAGCGAGCGCGGTGGCTCCGGAGGAGGTGAAGACGTGTCCGATCATGGGTCTCTCCTGCTGCTCGGTGGTGCGTCCATTGTGTCGCACAGTGCCCTGCCCGGCAGGTAGGTCAGCGTCGGGTCCGCCGGTCCTCAATGCGCCACTTCAGTCGGCGCCAGGCCAACGACATCCGTGCGTGCCACCACTGCGGGTCCAGCCTGCGGGTCGCCCACGGCCAGGTGGTCACACCGCACGCCGCGCAGTGGCCGAACCGGAGCGGATGCGCACCGGGGTGGTCATCGAAGAGACCTTCGGCGACCGGGATGACCTCCGACCACCTGGGTTTCACCGTGACGCGGCCGTCGGCGCACCGGTCCACCTTCGCCGAGAACATGCCGCCGCCAGCCCACCCGGGGCAGCGGTGGGGCTTGTCGTAGCACGGGCGCGAGATCCGGGTCATGTCCTCCCTGTGTGCGGCAGGGTCTCCGGGCCTCCCCGCAGGGTCACTGGTCCGTGTCGGGCGCCTGCCCATGAGCCAGGAACACCCGCTCGCCGCCCACCACGGGGGCGTCGGAGGGCCCGCGCCAGTGCGGGGCGATCCACTGCTGCCGGTGGACCTTGGTGCTGGGCAGGTACTGGTTGCGCCAGAAGCCGCGGACCGGGAACCGGACACCGACCTTGCGGCCGGACTCCCCCGCGCTGCGCTGGGCATCGCTGCGGTGGGCGCTGCGCAGGCGGATCACCCGCACCGGGGCGTTGGGGTCGAGGACGCCCGCCCGCGCCGAGCGGCGCCGGTCCGGGCGCTTGCCCGGGGCCTGCTCCTCGGTCTGGGTCATCGACTCCTGCCGGGTCAGCGTCCAGAACGCGGCCATGACGCGCTGGTAGAAGCCGGGGGTGAACATGGGGTCCTCGGGCACCATCCCGAACACCGACCCGATCAGCGTGCCGACGGTCCACATCGTCGACGAGTTCGGGATCAGCCGCGCCGCCCCGGGCGCCAGTTGGGCATCCTCCATGCCCTTCGCGCGGGCGTACTCGACGGTGTTCACGTACGAGGTGATCAGCACCGCGGGCCCTTTGCCCTCGCCTCTGGCGCCCTGGATCGGTGCGTCGGCCTCGACGTACATCCAGGCGATGGCGTGGATCGGCACCTGGGGCGGGCTGTCGGACCGGTCCGGAAGCGGGTCGGCGAAGTAGAGGAACCCGTACGGGGCGATCAGGTCGGTCTCGGCCAGTTCCTGGTCCGGCATCGTCGGGGCGGCGACGTCGAGCAGGTCGACCATGTCCTCGTCAGCGAGGAACAGCGTGGACGCGGCCAGCCCGTCGGCGTTGGTGCGGCACACGATGTCGGCGAACTGCACGTGCTCACGAACCAGGTCTCGGGGGTCGATGCCCATCAGGTCAAGCGCGTAGGAGCGGCCGATGTCCTGGGTGGCCCAGGCGCCCATCATCACCCGGCGCGTCTCGGCGCACCGGGTCGCCAGCGTGGTCACGTCGAGCGTCTGCTCGGACACGGGTCCTCCTGGTGGTGCTTGGTGGTGGTCACAGGCTCGCACATGGCGTCGGCGACCACCGTGGTGGTCAGGCCGTCCCGGCGCGCTCGATCGCCAGGTAGTGGTAGCCGGTGCCGTGCTGGACGAAGTCATCACGCTTCGCCTCGAACGTGTCGTCGAAGACACTGCCGTGCGTGGGGCGCGCACCTTCCTCGGCACGACCCCACGCCAGCGCGGCGTCGAGGCTGGCGAAGGTGGCTGTGGCGACGTCGTCGTTCCCGTGCACCAAGGTCGCGGCCCAGGTGGGAGTCTCGCTCGCAGGTGCGCTCATCGTCATGCCCTCCGGTCTCCGGTGAGCGCACCGAGAGCGGCACGGGCGTACGAGTACGACGCAGTGTTGGGCGACCCGTCAACGGTGCGCAGCCATTCATCAGCCTCGCCGTCCTGGTAGATCGCAGCCGCGGCAGCGCGCACTCGGGCGTCGTCGACCAGGGAGTCCATGAACCCGTCGAGCAGTCGTCCCACGTCGGAGCGGCGCGCCGACACTCCTCGCTGAGCGAGCAGGTCGACACCCTGGTTGCGGAAGCCGTCAACCGCCGAGGGGGTGGACCCGCCGGTCGTCATCACACCACCTCCACCGGTGGCTCGAACGTCGACAGGGTGCCGCCGTCCGCCTGGTGCTTGCGTAGCGCCGCGGCGACCGTGTGACCGAGGTCGGTCAGTCCCCACTTAGCGTGAGCGGCCATCAGCGCCTCGTCCATCCCGGTGAAGAACGACGGCCGGATCGGGTCGCCGTCGGGGGCGACGGTGCTGCCCTTGGCGTCGACGAACACGTCGCGCTCGAAGTCGGGCTGCGGCATCTGCACGATCAACCAGCCGCAGGCGACCATGTCGCCCAGGCAGTCGTAGTCGTCGTGGTCGGGCAGTTCGTCGACGGTGCCGTCGGCGTTGCGGCGCAGCCGGGTCGGGTACTTGCCGTGCGCGTCGGCCTGCTCGGTGCCGAACGCGATCGAACGGCGCTTGGCGTTGAGCAGGAACGGGTGGCGCTTGCCATCGCAGCGCATGTGGTCGTGCGCCAGGAAGCCCTTGTGGTCGACGGCCCGGACCTCGACGTAGAGCAGGGACGAGTAGTGGTCCTTGCCGAACCGGGTCGGGTCGACCGGGTCGGCGGGCACCTCCCAGGTCGGCTGCTCGAACTCGACGCCGAACGCGCGGGCGATCTCGGCGGGGGTGGTGCTGTCGGTGGTCATAGCGTCTCCTGTGGCTGGGCACGGTACGGGCTGTGCGGGAACCCGGCGGCGCCTTCGCCGACGGTCTCACGGAACCGGCCCTCGTAGACCTGGGCGACGGCTGCCTGCCAACCCTCGTCGCGGAGCCGGTCGGCTACGTCGGAGGCGAGCATGGCGCGCACGATGTGCTCGCGGCCGATCTCCACCAGCCCGGTCATTCCCGTCGTTGGGAACGTGACGCCGCAGGCGTAGACCACGTTCGGGCCGGTGAGGTCGAAGCCGTAGTCGCACGATGCGTGATCGGCGAGCACGGATCGCAGCGTGGTGTCGATGTCGGTCGCCGGGTGCTCTCCGGCCTGGATCGCGCGGGTGACGTCGAGGCGACTGGGCCGCTCTCCGTACAGGGCCTCCCACAGCCGCTCCAGTTCGTCGAGGACGGACAGCGACTCGCCGATCCCCTTCGCGATCTCGGCGTACTCCTCGGCGGAGTAGGGCTGGCGCTCGCGCAACCGGTCGATGCCGTCGGCGACGTGCTGGACCCGGTTGGCCAGCAGGACCTTCGGGTCGACCTGCATCGGGACGCTGCTCCGGGTGCTCATGCTCACCATGTGTTCGGACATCACGCCTCGTCTCCCCGGCATTCTGGACACCAGCCGGTCGGCGCCGCGGCGTGGCCTGTGGCCGCTGCCAGGGTCGGGTGCGTGCAGATCGACCCGTGCTCGACGCACACGGTCGCCCACCGGCTCGTCTCGCTCTTCGTCACGTTGCCCTCGGCGTCGTACGCCAGCGGGGTCGCCTCGGGCTCGAACTCGCTGTCGGGGTGGGTCAGGTCGAGCACCTGGATGGTGGTGCCGGTCTCCCGGTTCTTTCGTTCCGACCGAATGTAGGCCTCGGCGGTCGACTGCTTCTGCTTCCGCTCCGCAGACACGGACCGGTCGGCGTCGAGCAGTCTTGGGTGCTGGCCGCGGTAGCCGGACTTGCCGAGGACCACGGTGGTCTTGTCGCCCTTGGTGCGGACCGCCTTGACCACCCAGCCGTCACGGAACCGGTCGCCCTTGGCGAGGTCGCGGGCGGGTACGGTGACGGCCTCGCGGACGGCGGCGCTCATCGCACTGTTGCCCACAAGGTCGTGGTCGGGCCGGTCTCGGTCACGACCTCCAGGTTCGCCGGTCGGTGGTCGAGGCGCCGCCGGAAGATCCGGTCGACCATGTTGTCGGGGCCGGACAGGGTGGCGAAGTACGTGCCAAGGAACTGGCCGCGGGCAACCGAGACGACCTCGCCGCCGGAGCGGAAGGCGATCTCGGCGGTGTCGAGCAGCGCCTCGTCCTTGGAGTAGGCGTTGAACTTGATGTGCACCTGCTGCATGCGCCGGGCGCTCTCGGGGGCGGTCTTCGTCATGGCCCCATGTGTCCGGCATCGCTCACAGCGGCTCCCCGTTGATCCACTTGTCGATGATCTCGGCACGCTGAAGTTGCCCCGGCGATGGCGGGCACTTCTCGCCGTTCGGGTACACGTGGCGCTGGTCCTCGGTGAGCGCGCACTCGTTGGGCAGCCACTCCTCGTCACCGAAGATGCCGCTGTTGCACTCGGTGCAGCGAGGCTTCCCGTTGCCGACGTCGACGTGCATCGCGCGGCCTCCGGCGGGGTCGCTAGACAGCGGGAATCCGCCGCGGACGAACGCTGGATTCTCGCGCAGTTCGGTGAGCCACTGGTCACGTTCTGCGGTGGCGCGTGCCTCGACGGCGGCCCGTTCCTCCGGCGTCAGTCGCATCGGATCTCGCCCTGATCCGTCTCGGTGGTGCTCATCAGCCGATCACCTCACGTGACACGGTCGCCTTCACGACGACGTAGATCCGCGACACCGGCCGCCGCTCCGTCCTCGCGAGTTCCGCCTCCTCAGCGTTGAACTGATCGGCGATCGCGCGCGCGAGTTGTTCCGACATCCGGTCCGGGGCGGCGGTGTTGCGCTGCATCTGGGTTCCCTGGACCCACACCTCGTAGTGGTCGGCGTCCGGGATGGTCAGCCGGTGGTCGTCGGCGAGCCGCACCCAGGTCGCACCGCTGGCGTCAGGTACCAGGGCGCGGGCGGCACGAACCGCGTCGGCAGGGCTCTGCGCCTCGACCATGATCGAGGAGCGCTCGGCGCCTACGAGGCCGACTTCATACATCGTGTTCATGGCCGGGATGTGTCCGGCGACCGCTTCGGCGCTCTCCACGCTCACGTCAGGGCGTTCCGGGTCTCGTCGTCGGCGTACTCGGACTCGGCGTAGCCGCACCGGGGGCAGTCCCAGTAGACCAGCACCCCGTTCGGGGCGAGGGTCGCCTCGGCGGTGACGGTGTGCGAGGGCACGTGCCGGGCACCGCGGAGCCCGTTGGAGGGCACCTTCATCGTGACCGTGAGCGTGGCCATGTCGAGCCGGAACGGCTCCGTGCAGCCCGAGCAGTCCTTCTTGATGACCGCAGTGCTGGTCAGGTCGCCGCCGGTCATGACATCACCGCGCCGGGGATGCTCTCGCCCGGGACGTGTGGGCCGTGCCCTTCCTGGTCGGAGATCCACGTCTCCGTGCACAGGTCATAGGTGCCGCCGTCGTCGCCGGAGACCGAGTCGACCCAGCCGACGCCTACCTCGTAGTAGATGCCGTACCCGCAGTGGCGGCAGTAGTGGGTCGGTGGGACGAGAGGGGTCGGCTCGTCGGTGGCGCGGCTCATCGCGTGCTCCTCGGGTCATGCGTGCTGACGGTGGTGCGTCGGATCCCACGCTAGGTCCTGGCGGCTGCGTTCTCCACCGTTTCCGCCGGTGCGCCGCCGACACGACGCGCCCAGGCATAGGGAGCAGCATGTTCGACCTCACCTGCACCAGCCGACTGACCGACCGGTCCACCGTGACCGTCCGCGGCATCCACGACCGGGACCAGGCTGACCGACTCGCCCGCGAGTACAACCGGCGCGCGGGATCGTTCCTGCTCCGCTACAGCGTGGTGCCGGGCACGACGCTTGCCGTCGCCTAGCGATGGGGCTGCTCCTGGTCGCGGCGTTGGCGGGGCTGACCGTGGCGACGACGGTACGGGCCAAGGTGGCCGCATGGCGCGTCTTCGACGCTGCGGTCGAAGAGCAAGCGCAGACGCTGTTCGCTGAGATCGACGAGTACCTGCACCCCAACCGCTGAACCGGCCGAGCCTGCCCGACCGGGGCGTGTACGAAGCCGGGCCTACGCATGTTGCCCGCCATGAACGAGAACTTCGGCGAGCACGATCGACACCGGTTCAGTGACCGGCTCAACGGCGACGTGCAGCGCAGCGCCGACGAGGTGAGCGACTGGATCAACGGCAGCGGCGGCATGGTGCTGGGACTGGCCGTGATCGCCCTCGCCATCTGGTTCGTCGCCGGACTGGTGGTCGGCTGATGAGCCGCCGACCCGCACCGGTCGGACGCCCTGGCGGTCACCCCCGGATCCTCGGCATCGCAGGGGGAGGCCTGGACGACGCCGCATGGGCCGTGAGCGCCGAGGTCGCCAAGATCGGCCAGTATGGCGAGCGCAAGACCGCCGCCCTGCTCAACCGGTACGCCGCCTCGGACCGAGGCGTGACCGTGCTGCACGACCTGCACCTGCCGATCCCCGGCTTCTCCGCGAACATCGACCATGTGGTCGTCTCCGGACGCACCGTCCACATCATCGACGCCAAGGTCTGGCGACCCGCGTTCTACTGGACGCTCGGCGCCAGGACCCGCCGCGGTCTCTCCCGGTTCACCCCGGCCGAGAAGCAGACCATGGCGATGGCACGGAGCGCTCTGTCGCGCTACCTCGACCGCGAGCGGGCCACATTCGCAACCCCGGTCGTCGTCGTCTGGCCGTCCTCCGCGGCAAGCCGACTCAACGTCTCCTGGTTGAGGATCCCCGGCGCCACCGCGATGACCGCAGGCGCCTTCGAGCGCTACGCCGAGCGCACCTTCGGCCGCCGCGGCAAGCCCGCCGACCCACGCGTCGTTCACGCGCTCGCCACCCTGACCAACTCCAGCCCGCGCCGCCGAGCCGGATAGCCGCTCGCACCGTCCGCCCATCGCCACCAAGGAGCGCACCGCACCGATGGCCACCGCCCGCAAGAACCAGCAGCCGGAGACCCCACAGGCCGCCGCCCCGACCGTCGCGGGGATCGGCCTGGCTGTTGGCGTCGCGCTCCTGTGGTTCGGCTACCCCGGCGCCACGCTGATCTGGCTGATGGTGACCGTCGCGGCCTGGGTTGCCCCGCCAGCGGTGTTCACCGGCAAGAAGGACGCCTCCGGCTACGCCACTCCGGCGCACCCCGGCGAGCGCGCCGCAATGCAGCGGTACCGGTTCTGGGCCGACCTGAAGTGGCGGATGATCATCCCGACGGCCTCGCTCGCCCCGGGCTGGCCGCCGTACGCCGCGTGGGTCTTCGGTCTCCTGGCTGCTGCCGGTGCCTGGGCGCTTCCTCACGAGTGGCATCTCGCCCGACACCTCGATGCGGCCGCCACCTTCATCCTCGTCACCCAGGTCGCGGCGGCACGCCGCAAGACCGTCGCCGTCGCCGATGTCTCCCCCGGGGTCCGGCTCGACGCGCTCGCGAAGGCGCGAGAGGCCGACAACGAGACCCTGATCCCGGGTGCGGCCGCGGTCGTCCTCGGCGGTGGGGCGGGCTCGTACCTGACAGGTGCCTGGCTCCCGGCCCCGCCGCTACCCGGACTGCTCGGCGACGTCTACTGGTGGATCCTCGGGGCGCTCCTCGGCGCCGGTGCCGGAGGCGCCCGGTGGTGGGTCGAGGCGTCCCTGTCGGACTGGCGCGAACTGGTCGCGGCCCGAGCCGAGTGGGAGCCGCGCTGGCAGATGCTGAAGCACGACCCGGCACCATTCCTGATCCGCCGTGAGCACGTCGGCAGCGCCGTGGTCGACACGTTCGCCGCACCGGGCTCGATGGGCGCGATGGCCTACTGGCCCCTCGGCCCCAAGATCGCACCGACAACCGGCGCCGGTCAGCGCCTCGCGGTGCTGTCCGTGCCCAACACCGACTCCCAGGACCAGCCGGTCCTCGGGACCCGGCACCCACTGAACTTCCAGGTCGTCACCTGGCCCGCCGACGCCCTGCCCGACATGGCCGCCCTGGACACCGCCCCTGAGGTCGCCTCCCTGTTCATCCAGTGCGCGGTGGTCTGGGCCTGTGACGCCACCGGCTACGCCCGGCCGATCCTGTCCGAGGTGCAGCCGCTCGGCATCGCTGCCGCACCGGCAGGCGGCCTGGACACCGGCGGTAGCGCAGATGACGGGGGCGACGAGCCGCCCGCCTCCGCCGCACCGACCGCACCGGGCACCCAGGCGTGGGGCACCACCTGGCTGCTGCCGGACGGGCCGCCGTTCGTGCACCTGCGCACCGCCCTGCTCGGTGACATCTCCGCACAGTTGGGTTGCGAGGTGCTCGTCGACCACCGCAACGAGGTGCTGTACGCCGGGGCACTGACCACGGGCACCACCGAGTTCGACCCGCAGTTCGGCATCGACGGCGAGGCGATGCGGCTGATGAGCGTCGAAGACACCTGGAACGACCGGTGGGCCGAGGTGATGAAGCAGGGGGTGAACCCGCCAACGATCCAGCACCCCACCTACGCCGAGGCGGCCCTGGCGAACGGCGCAACCGTGCGCCGCCAGGCGTTCACGACCCGACGCGGGGTCGACCCGCAGGAGTTCTTCGGCCTGGAACCCAAGATCGCCGCGACCCTCGACGGCGCACCGTACGTTGCGGTGTGCGGCTGGGCATCGCGCGGGCGTATCGGTGAACGTCACCCGCAGGCGTTCACCGTCTACTGGTCCCACGACCCCGTGCCCGCCAACCCCGACACGCTGCCTCCGGCGCAGGGTCGCACGGATGCGCCCCAGTGGGTGCTCTCGGGCCGGATCAACGACGCGTTCAAGGCCGCTCGCCTGGCCAAGCCGGAGGTCTACGACGTCCGGTGCCTAACCACGCCCCGCTCGCGCGGACACATCTGGCAGATGAAGTTGCGGCTGTATGGCGGCGTCACCCTGGCCGACGTCCGCGGTGCCGCCCAGCGACTGCGCCAGCACCTGGGCTCGGAGTGGCTCCGGGTCGAGGCCGCGAAGGACGGCTGCGTCCTCGTCGCAGGCGCCGCACCGGGAAGGGTCCAACTGGCCAGCCCCGACCGCGACACCGCTTACCTCGCCGCCCTGGACTGGGAGCAGGCGTGGCTGGACGTGAAGATGTCCGGCGTGGGCGGACTGACCCCCAAGTTGGTCGGCGTCGGCCACCTGCCCCACAACGACATGGTGCAGGTCCTCGACTTCGAGTTGCCCTCGGGCCTGTCGGTCGGTGACGTGCGAGCGGTGTCGGCGAAGTTGGGGACCGCCACGGCCAACGCCTTCATCGACGTGCGCGAGTCGCCCGACGGCAAGGCCGACAAGATGCGCGTCCTGGCCTGCGAGGTCAACCCGCTGTCGGAGCGGGTCGCGTTCGACTTCGACGTCGTCGACGAGATCTCGGGCATTCCCTTTGCCACCGGCGTCGAGGGAGAGCCGATCGTCTTCGACCCGCTCGACTCGCCGCACGCCCTGCTGGCTGGTGTGACCGGCGCTGGTAAGTCCGTGCTCGCCGCCAACTTCCTCTACGGGTTCCTCGCCCATGGCGCCGAGGTCTACGTCATCGACCCGGTCAAGGGCGGCGCCGACTTCCAGTTCGCCAAGCCGTACGCGCGCGCGTTCGCCGACAACCCGTTCCAGGCCGCGGGCGTGATGAAGGCTGTCTACGCCGAGGTGGTGCGCCGCAAGACGCTCAACGCCCAGCACGGCGTCGGCTCCTACCGGGACCTGCCCGAGCCGCCGCGACCGATCGTGGTCATGATCGACGAGTTCACCTCGCTGATGGGCCAGTCGCCGGTGCCCAAGCCTTCCGACGACCCGGAGATCGAGCGGGAGCGAGCACTGCTCGTCGCCGACAACGCCGCCCGTGTCGAGGTCGGCGTGATCGCCGGGAAGTTGGCGCGTGAGGCGCGGTCGGCCGGAGTGACGCTGCTGCTGGGCACCCAGAAGTTGACGGCCAAGATGCTCGACACCATCCCCGGCGGCATGGATCTGAAGACCAACCTGGCGCGGGTGCTGCTGGGCAAGGCCTCCTACGGCGACCGCGCATCTGCGCTCCGGGCCTTCGACTCCGCACCGATGCTGGACGGGGCCATCCCCAAGGGCCGCGGGCTGTGGGAGTCCCTGACTACCTCCGCTGTCGTGATCCAGTGCTGGTACGCCCCGCAGGAGGTGATGGCGGAGAACCTCGGCCACCGGGTCGCGCCCATCCCCGAGGACGAGAGGCTCGACGTGAGCCAGTTCGTGGCTCCGGAGCCCGACGTGGACGGCGCGGTGATCGGACCGGGCCCGTCCCGCATTCCAGCAACAGCCACCGTCGCCGAGCCCGACCAGGTGATCGAACTCGACGCGATCGAGTTGTCCCTGGACGACCTGGAGATGAGCCTCGACGACACCGACGAGCAGGCAGTCCCTGCTGCCGATCCTGCCGTCGACGAGGACGGCAGGGACACGGACGCGACAGTGCCGCCGGTCTTCGACTGGGACGCCGCCGAGGCGGCTGCCCGGGACTCGGAAGACGACGATGAGCCGGACGACGATCTCGACTGGCCCGAGGTTCCCGCAGACCCGACACGCGCGCCGCAGACCGTGCCGGACGAGTGGCTTACCGAGACGCGCACGGTCCCTGACCCCGCGACAGAGCAGACCGCCGCGGAGGAGCCGCCCGACGTCCCGGCCGACGGCATCGAGGTCGGGGAGCACGTCGTGTGGGACGAGATCGACCCGTCACCGTGGGAGCCAGCCGAGTCGCAGCACGGCTGGTCCGAGATCGACGCCGTACTCGCCTTCCTCACCGACTTCCCCGAGGTCCGCTCGCTCACCTGGACCGATGCGCACCTTGCAGACGAGGACGACATGGGCGTCACGTTCGCCGAGGTGGTCTCCGACCTCCTCGCCGCTCGCGGCGTGAACGCGCTCGGCCCGCAGTTCCCGAGCCCCGCACCGGCCGATGGCGACCTGCCGGAAGACCAGCGAGACACCCCGGCGGCCTCGTGCGCCGCCGACCCCACCGACCCGGACGATGACGACGACTTCACCTTGCCAAAGGTGGCGGCGCACCTCATCCCCGACGATGACCCGTTCGGCTGAGAGGGCGTCATGGACATCACCGAGGCACGCTGCTGTGTGGAGACGCTGTGGCTCAACTACTACGACGACGTCTACAACCAGGTCTACCGGATGTGCCACAACCGGCACCTGGCCGAGGACATCGCTGCGGAGACCTTCGAGCGGGCGCTGCGTGCCCTGCACCGCGCGGAGGAGATGCACCCCACGCCGCAGCCGTGGCTCCGGGCGATCGCCAAGAACCTGCTCACCGATCACTGGCGGAAGGCGTCGCGGCGGCACGAAGTCCTCGTCGACGTGTGTGAGGACGCCCCGCTGCTGGTCGAGGAGCCGACCATCAACCTCGCCGACGCCATGACGCACGCCAAGGCAGCGCTCGCCCTGCTGACACCTGGCCAGCGGGAGGCCGTCGTGCTGCGGAGCCTGCACGAGATGGACACCACCGAGGCAGCCCGCCAGATGGGCCGATCCCCTCAGGCCGTCCGCAGCCTCCAGCACAAGGCGCGACGCAAGATCGCCGAGTACCGGGCGCAGAACGACGTCGACCTGGCAGGCCTCGGAGCAGAGGTGGCCGGGGCATGATTGGCTACGCGAACGGCGCTGGAGACATGAGCGCGCTCCCTCCGTCCTTCTCGCTGCTGCTCCTTCTCGGCGCGGTCTCCTCGATCGCGTGGATCGCGGCCGAGGTCGGGCGTAAGGCCTCTGTCAAGGGGTCCCACCGCCGGTACGTCCTGGCCAGCACCGAGCGCGGGTTCCGCTACCCAGCGATCGTCTACCTGATCATGTCGGCGGCCACCGAGTCCGTCTACGGAACGTGGTTGCAGTTCCTCTTCGACTGCGTCGGGATCGCACTGTGGATCTGGCTGTGGTGGGAGAAGCAGCGCGACGGCGAGGACGACGACTTCTGGAACGGCCTGTCGGGACGGATGCGCAGGTCGCTCGGCGGGTCCATCCGGTCTCTGGCGACCGGCGGTGCTCGGTAGCGGCTCGGTGAGATCGTCCCGCACCGGGCCCGTGCTCGCAGCGGACTAGACCGCCGTCATGCGACTGCAAGCGCCGTACCCCCGGTTCAAACCATGCGCCGCCGGTGGCCCCCGGTAGGCGCATAGGCACGTGCGACCCACCGAAGGGCTGTGCCCCAGGTCACAAGTCACTCCGCCGAGGCCCCGCGCACCGGCATAGGGAAGCCAAACCGAGCAAATCCGCGCAAAGGACAGCAGCAGTCATGACCGAGAACCAGAACCCAGACATCGAGATGGACAACGTCGTCGCATTCGGAGGACCCGCGGTCGCCGTGGACGTCGCACCGGCCGACCCGATCATGACTATCGACCAGGCCGCCTTGTACCTGGGCATCCCCAAGGCGACCATCTACACCTGGCGCACCCGCCGCCCGGGATACGGGCCCCGCGCCCTGAAGATGGGCGGCCTCTTGCGATACAGGCGCTCGGAACTCGACGCGTTCCTCGACCGGCGCATGGAAGAGGTTGACGATGCGGGGGTTCCGGTGCCCGCAGAGGACGATCGTCGGGGCCGTCAGCCGAAGTCCACCGAGCCCGTCCGTCAGGTGCGCACTCGCCGTAGCCGCCCTCGCCGGTGACGGCGAGCCCCTGACCACAGCCCTCGCCCCGTCCGATAGTTTCGAGCCACCCAACATCAGCGTTCGGTCGCTCGCCGGAAGCCCTGACCAGGCTGCACGGAGGCGGTGAGAGCGCTACTCGCTGCTACCAGAAGGAACAGACTCATGGCACGTCCACCGTTGCCCATCGGCGCGCACGGAAACATCTTCGTCACCCAGGAGCCCAACGGCGTCTGGCGGGCCCGGACCAGATTCCGGGACCTCGACGGCCGCGTCCGGCCCGTAGAGAAGTCCGGCCATACAGCAGCAGCGGCCAAGCGCATCCTGCAAGAGGCCCTCACCGAGCGAGTCAAAGCGATGGGGTCTACAGACCTCCAGCCGACTACGCCGTTCAAGGACCTAGTCGATTTCTGGCTGGAGGACCTGGCACAGCGGGAGGACGCGCCCCGTCCGGCGACCCTGGACAAATACCGCACGACGCTGAGCCATCTCGTCGAGAGCATGGGTGGGCTCCAGTTGCGAGAGGCGACTGCTGGGCGAATCGACTCTCACCTGAAGGCGCTCCCATCCCCTGACATGCGCCGCAAGGCGCGGTCGCATCTCATGAACATGTTCGACCTCGCGGTCATTCACGAGGCCGTGCCGACCAACCCCGTGCTATCCACCTCCAAGCACAAGCGCCGCAAGCGGGATGTCGAGGACATCCCCATGGATGCGATCGAGTCGATCCGTCAGGCAGTCAGAGACGCCATGACCAAGAAGCGGTCCGGGCCGAAGACGAGCGGCGACATGGCCGACATCATCGACCTCCTCCTAGCCACCGGATGCCGTATCGGCGAGATCCTTGCGCTCCGTTGGGAGGACTGCGACCTCACGACTAGACGGCCGACCATCACGGTCACGGGGTCGATCAAGTACGAGAAGGGCAAGGGCAACTACCGCGACGTTCCGAAGACGAGGGCCTCCAACCGCACGTTCGTGCTGCCGCCTTTTGCAGCGCAGATGCTGCGCCGCAGGAAGATGGCTCAGGCTCCCAACCCGCTCGGCGCGGTCTTCGTCACCAGGAACGGGACGTGGCACCAGTTGTCCAACATCGAGCGTCGCTGGAGAATGATCCGCTCCGACGCCGGACTCGACTGGGTGAAGTTCCACTCGTTCCGTCGCACGGTCGCGACCCAGGTTGACGCCGTCGTCGACAAGGAAGCGGCAGCACGGCTGCTTGGCCATGCCTCCTCAGCCATCACCGAGGCTCACTACATCAACCGCAAGCCTGAAGTCGTCGACCTCAGCGCAGTCATCGAGGAGCGGTTCGCACCCAAGCATCCCGACGAGGGTCCGACAGCACAGGCGCAGTAAGGCACCACCGACCTGAGTACAAAGCCGAACGGGCGGCCCTGGAATCCAGGGCCGCCCGTTCTCATTCGTGAGGCCAGTACCGCTCGCTGCTACCCAACATCAATCGGCACTGGTCTCCTCGGCCGGAGCGAACGGACCGGGGACCGCGACACGGAGTTTCCAGGGAACCACCCCCAGACGTGCCGCCGCCCCATCCTTCGGTTGCCGACCGACGCTCTTGACTTGTGGACTTTCCAGTCGCGGCGAAACCGCGGGCATTTACGTGGGGTTTCCGTGGGATAAGACGATTGTAGTCGAATCCTTCGGTCCCCTCTGGCCTGCGTTTCCGCAGGTCAGAGGCCCTTTACCCGTCGGGCTGACAGGATTTGAACCTGCGACCCCTTGACCCCCAGTCAAGTGCGCTACCAAGCTGCGCCACAGCCCGATGCCCGCGAAGTCGACGCGCGACGAGCGGGCGGTGAGAACCTTACCCCAGCGAGAGCAGCGGCAAGAAACCGACTCACTTCTTGTCGCGTTTGCGTGGCCTCTGCTGCACGTGGATCGGGGTGCCGACGAACCCGAACTCCTCGCGAAGACGGCGCTCGATGTAGCGGAGGTAGCCCGCCTCGAGCATGCCCGAGGTGAACAGCACGAAGGTCGGCGGCGACGTGGACGCCTGAGTGCCGAACAGCACGCGCGGCTGCTTGCCCCCGCGCACAGGGTGCGGGTGCTCCGCGACGAGACGGCCGAGGAAGGAGTTGAGCGCACCGGTGCCGACCCGGGTCTCCCACCCCTCCAGCGCCGCGTCGAGCGCCGGGACAAGCTTGTCGACGTGCCAGCCGGTGCGCGCGGTGATGTTCACCCGCGGCGCCCACTGCACGCGCTGCAGGTCCCGGTCGATCTCGCGCTCGAGGTAGTAGCGGCGCTCCTCGTCGACCAGGTCCCACTTGTTGAAGGCGATCACGAGGGCTCGGCCCGCCTCGGCCACCGTCGTGATGATCCGCTGGTCCTGCTCGGTCAGCGGCTTGGACGCGTCCACGACGAGCACGGCGACCTCGGCCCGCTCGATCGCGGTGTTGGTGCGCAGGCTCGCGTAGTACTCGTGACCCGACGCCTCCTTCACCCGCTTGCGGATGCCGGCGGTGTCGATGAAGCGCCACTCCCGGCCGCCGAGCTCGATCAGCTCGTCGACCGGGTCGACCGTCGTACCAGCGGCGTCGTCGACCACGACCCGCTCCTCCTTCGCCAGCTTGTTCAGCAGCGAGGACTTGCCGACGTTCGGCTTGCCGACGATCGCGACCCGGCGAGGGCCGCCGACCTCCTCGAAGGACTCCGGCGGGGTCTCCGGGAGCGCCGCCAGGATCGCGTCGAGCAGGTCGCCGGAGCCGCGCCCGTGCAGCGCCGAGACCGGGTAGGGCTCGCCGAGGCCGAGGTTCCACAGCCCGTAGGCCTCCGCCTCGGCCCGCATGTCGTCGACCTTGTTCGCTGCGAGTACGACGGGCTTCCCGGCCTTGCGCAGGATCCGGACGACCGCCTCGTCGGCGTCGGTGATGCCCACGGTCGCGTCGACGACGAACAGCACGGCGTCGGCGACCTTGACGGCAACCTCCGCCTGGGCGGCGATCCGCTCGGCGAGACCGCGTGCGTCCGGGTCCCAGCCGCCGGTGTCGACGACGGTGAACGCACGGCCGTTCCAGGTCGCGTCGTAGGAGACCCGGTCACGGGTGACGCCGGGCACGTCCTCGACGACGGCCTCGCGGCGGCCGAGGATCCGGTTGACCAGGGTCGACTTCCCGACGTTGGGGCGGCCGACCACGGCCAGCACGGGCGTGGGGCCCGTTGCAGCGTCGACGTGCTCAGTGGTCATGGGTGTCTCTCTCGTGAGGGGTCCCGGCGAAGGTTGTCGAACAGCTCCGCGGCGGTGACCCCGGGGATCGGCCCGGGCAGCTCCCGGCCGGTGATACGTCTTGCTTCAACAAGATGCTCGACGAAACTCTTCCGCAGCACCTCGGCAGCCTCGCGCACGTGCGACTGCCTGCGCGGCCAGGGCTGCGGTTCCAAGTACACCGGAGAGCCGTACACCAAGTCGAATCGGGCACCGCGCGGAGGGATCGAGTCGACGTGCCCGCCGGGCTCCCGCGTCCCGAACATCGCCAGGGGTACGACGGGCGCACCGGTGACGAGTGCGAGGTAGGCCACCCCGTTGCTCATCCGGTCGAACTCACCGGACCCCCGCGTCCCCTCGGGGTAGATGGCCACCACTCCCCCGTCCCGCAGCACCCGCAAGCAGTCCTTGATCGCCGACGGGTCCACCTCGTGGCGCGAGAGCGGGATCTGTCCGACCGCGCGCAGGGCGAGGCCGGTGTGGCCCTCGAACATCTCCTTCTTGGTGAGCGCGTGCACCGGCCGCGGTGCGAACGCGGCCAGCACAGGACCGTCGAGAAGCCCGATGTGGTTCGAGGCGATGATGTGGGGCCCCCGCCGCTGGATGAACTCCGCGCCGTGGGTGCGCACGTCGTACCGGGAGCGGAACCAGGCCCGTCCCGCCGGCCTCAGGGCACGCAGCAGCCGGTGCGAGGGGTGGACCGCTTCGTGCGAACGCGGCAGGTCGTGGTGCGCGTGCCGGGGTAGCCGCCCGGTCACCGGGTGGCTGCCTGCTCGACGAGCGCCACCACCTGCTCGACGACCTCCTCGAGCGTGAAGGGTGTGGTGTCGATGTGGTGGGCGCCGGGTGCCATCGTCAGCGGCGAGGCCTTCCGGCCGGAGTCGAGCCGGTCGCGGCGCAGCAGGTCCTGCTCGGTGGCGGAGACGTCGACGGTGTGCTGCAACTCGGCGCTGCGCCGGGCGGCCCGCGCCGCCGGGTCCGCGGTGAGGTAGACCTTCACCGGAGCATCCGGCGCGACGGTGGTGCCGATGTCGCGACCCTCCACCACGATCCCGCCGTCGCCGATGATCTCGCGCTGCTCGCGCACGAGCCGGGCCCGCACCTCCGGGACCGCGCTGACCGCACTGACCGCCGCGGTGACCTCCGCGGAGCGGATCGGCCCGGCGACGTCGACCCCGTCCACGCTGATCGTCGGGTGCTCGGGGTCGGTGCCGGACACCAGCACGGGCTCCTCGGCGTGTTCCGCCACCGCGGCCGCGTCGTCGACGTCGACGCCGCGCTGGAGCATCCACCAGGTCATCGCCCGGTACATCGCCCCGGTGTCGAGGTAGCGCAGACCGAGCCGGCGCGCGACGCCCCGCGAGGTGCTGGACTTGCCCGACCCCGAGGGGCCGTCCATGGCGACGACGACGGTGCTCACGCTGCTGGTTCCTGTCCTGCTCGACCGACTGTTCCGGCCACGCAGCCTACCGGTGCGTGGTCCAGCCTCGTGCCTGGAGTTGGTCGCCGAGGAAGTCGGCCCGGTCCGCTGCGACTGTCAGCTCGACGAGGCCGACCGGGCGTGCCGGGTCGTGGTCGATCCGGAGGTCCTCGACGTTGACCCCGATCTCGCCGGCGTCGGACAGCAGCCGGGCCAGCTCGCCGGGGTGGTCCGGGACGGCGACGTAGACCGGGGCCGAGGGCACCGCGGGCCCACCGTGCTTGCCGGGGATCGCCTCGGTCCCGGCGACCCCGCGTTCGAGCAGGTTCCGGACCCGTTCCCGGTCGCCGCTGCGGACGGCCTCGAGCAGGGCGTCGAGGTCGGCACGGACCGCGCCGAGGAGGTCGGCGACCGCCTCGGCGTTGCCCGCCACGATCTGCTGCCACAGGCCCGGGTCGCCGGCGGCGATCCGGGTGACGTCGCGCACGCCCTGGCCCGAGAGCGCCAGGTGGCTCGCCGGCGCGTCGGCCAGCCGTCCCGCGACCAGCGCGGCCAGCAGGTGCGGCAGGTGCGAGGTGCGGGCCACCGCCTCGTCGTGCTCGTTCGGGGTCAGCCGCACCGGGGTGGCGCCGCAGGCGAGCGCGAGTGCAGTCACCGTCTCGACCGCCTCGGGCGCCGCGGACTGGTGCGGAGTGACCGCCCACGGCCGGCCGTCGAAGAGTGCTGCGGACGCGGCGAACGGCCCGGAACGCTCACTCCCGGCCATCGGGTGGGACCCCACGTAGCGCGCCAGGTCCTCGGCCGGGACCCTGTCTGCGACCGCGCGCAGCGGGACGCCCTTCACGCTGCCGACGTCGGTGACGAACGCGTCACCGTCGGCGAGGGCGGTCACGATCTCGTCCGCGAGATGGTCCGGGGGCACCGCCACGACGACGAGCCGCACTGGCGACCCCGTCGCTGCGTCGGCGTCGACACCCGCTCCGACACCGGCGGCGATCGTGACGTTCTGCGGGTTCACGTCACGCAGCAGCACCTCGATCCCCCGCCGGCGCAGCGCCAGGCCGATCGACGTACCGAGCAGGCCGGCGCCGACGACCAGCACCGGGCCGGTCAGCGGAGCGTCCGGCCCTCCCTGGCCGCTCACTCCTGTTCCGGGTCGGGCACGGAGTGCACCTTGGTCAGGTCCCGGCGCAGGGCAGCAGCGCCGTGCAGGTACACGTGGGTGATGTCGCGGCGCGGCAGGTCGGTCTCCACGTGCGCCAGCAGCCGGACCACCCGGGGCATCGCGCCCTCGACGGCGATCTCGCGAGCGCAGATGAGCGGCACGTCGTCGAAGCCGAGCTGTCGCGCGGCGTACGCCGGGAACTCCGAGACCAGGTCCGGGGTTGCGGTGAACACGACGCTGATGAAGTCGTCGACCTCGAGGGAGTTCGACGCCATCACGTCCTCGACCATCTCCGCGACCCGGTCGAGCATGTGGTCGCGGTCGTCGGCCTCGAGCTGGGTGGCCCCTCGCACTGCCCGCACTGCCACGCGTCGTCTCCTCGGTTGTTCTCGCCGGACCGGCTGCCGGGGCGCCCTGCCCCCTCAAACCCTAGTCGGTGAGCGTGGGGGCCGACCTGCATCGTCCACGAGCGCGAACGGGGGTCCGTGCGCACCGGGTCCGCGTCAGACCCGGTTCCGCAGGTAAGTCCCGAGGTTGTCGGGGTGTGAACGCAACAAGTGCCTTTCAGT
>NZ_BAAGUV010000013.1:0-29167 GCF_054781215.1 Nocardioides pakistanensis
GCCAGGAATCAGGAGGCGATCAACAAGTCGCGTGACACGCCCATCCACAGGTCTTGACTATTGCTCCGTCGTTCCGGCTGACCCCAACTGGCGACCTTTCTAGGTGGCTGACCCGGCTCCTCGACAACTGCAACCCGCTCTCATCTTGGCTACTCGTCCGGTAAACGCTGCCGGCTCCTTCTCGGCCGAAATGGGACACACCCAGTGAGACCTCCGCGGGTGTGGTCCAGGCGAGCAGGGCCGGATCCCTATCCGAAGCCCCCACACCGTCTGCCTGAGTCGGTACGTCCGTCGAGGCACCCACATACTCGAACACGAGCCCGGTGGCTGCTGAAATCTCACTGATCGCGCTGTGGAGTAACCCCTCGGAGCCGGGGGGCGCAAGAGCATCGTTCACCACGTACTCGATGGGTTTGCATGGGTCGTAGGCCACCGCGCTGCCATCAGGCTGCGTTGCGGCGAACGCGAAGGATCCCCCTGTCCCGGGGACCGGCGGTGGCTTTCCGAGAGGCGAGGCAACGGTGATTCCGGAGCGGTCGAACCTCACCCCGAACTGCTTGTGAGTGCTGATCCCAAGGATGGTTGTCGTCAATGCCAGGGCGACGAGACCGATGCCGAGCCTGCGTGGCCACTCCGTGTTGCGGCGTCGGGCCGGATGCAGTTCTCGGGCGTCGATCCGATCCAGCTCCCGCAACAGGCGCATCATCGTCCGCTTGCGCCGCCACCGTCCCAGGGTGAGAGCGTCCTTGATCTGGTCCCCCCGCACTCGAGGACTCTCTCAGAGTACTGGGACACCTCGCAGGACTTCTTTGGATCTTCGGGGACCGGCGCCTATACGGTCGGCGCCATGGCGACCCACGAACGCGAGATCACCGAGGCCGTCGACCTGTGTCTGCCGGACGGCCGGCTGAACCCCGCCGCCGTCGGGTGGACGCGCCATCCGGTCCACCGGGCGAACCTGCGCGGCTGGGGTCGCCGGAAGCGCTGGGAGTACTGGGGCCTGGTCACCCCCGGCCACGTCGTGGGCATCGTGCTCTCGTCGCTGGACTACGCGGCAGTGCACGGCATCTACGTCCTGGACCGAGCGACCGGGCAGGAGACGGTCCGCGACGCCGTCGTGCCGCTCGCCCGCGGCACCGGCCTGCCCGACCGCAGCGGCGTCGGGGTCGCCGAGGCCCGGGCGAAGGACCTGACCATCCGGATCGACCAGTCCGCCTCCGGTACGTCGATCCGCGCGGCCGCGCGCGAGGTCGAGGTCGACCTCCACGTGGACCGCCCGGCCGGGCACGAGTCGCTCGGTGTCGTCGTGCCGTGGAGCAGCCGGCGTTTCCAGTACACCGTCAAGGACGTCGCCCGCCCGGTCTCGGGCGTCCTGCGCGTCGACGGGACGGCTCACGAGGTGGACGCGAGCGAGTCGTTCGCCGTGCTCGACCACGGGCGCGGCAAGTGGCCCTACGCGATGCGCTGGAACTGGGCCGCCGGCAGCGGGCCGGGTCGCGGGATCCAGCTGGGCGGCCGCTGGACCCAGGGCACCGGGATGACCGAGAACGCCCTGCTGGTGGACGGCCGGATCCACAAGATCGGCGAGGAGCTCGCCTGGACCTACGACCGCTCGGACTGGCTGCGGCCATGGACCATCACCGGCAAGCGGGTGCACGCGGAGCTCCACCCCTTCCACGAGCGAGCGGCTCGGACCAACCTCGGGGTGATCGGCAGCGAAACCCACCAGTGCTTCGGGCACTTCACCGGCTGGGCGCTCACCGACGACGGTGAGCGGGTGGACCTCGACGGTCTGGTGGGCTGGGCCGAGGAGGCACGCAACCGCTGGTGAACCTGGCTACTGCGCGGGACCAGGCTCCTCCTCCGGCTCACCGCGGCGCGCGAACCTGCGCACCGCCACGAGCGCGGCGGCGGCGAGCGCGACCAGCCCCAGGGCGCTCGCCCAGACCAGCGGGGGGAGCGGGCTGAGGGCGAAGAACTCCCGCGTCCACGGCAGCAGGTGCAGGAGCGCGAACGCTGCCACCAGGGTGCCGATCAGGAGCAGCTCCCACCGGTCCCAGGGGTAGGCGAGCAGGGCGAGCACGGTCATGCCCACGCCGAACAGCACGACGGTGGCCGTCGTACGGGCCACCGGCTGGCCGAGGTCGCTCTCCAGCCCGACGACGGCGTACCCGGCAAAGGTGGCTGCGGCCGCGACAGCACCGGCGGGTACGGCGAACCGCAGCACCCGCTTGAGGAAGTCGGGGCGTGCCCGCCTTCGGTTCGGCGCCAGCGCGAGGAAGAACGCGGGCACGCCGATGGTCAGCGTGCTGATGATCGTCAGGTGGCGCGGGAAGAACGGGAACGGCAGCTGCGCGACACCTACCGCCAGGGCGAGCAGGCTGACGTAGACGGTCTTGGTGAGGAACAGGTTCGCCACCCGCTCGACGTTGCCGATGATCCGGCGGCCCTCGGCGACCACGTCGGGGAGGACGTCGAACCGGCTCTTGAGCAGCACCAGCTGGGCCACCGCCCGAGAGGCCTGCGCGCCGCCGCCCATCGCGATGCCGATGTCGGCCTCCTTCAGCGCGAGCACGTCGTTGACGCCGTCGCCGGTCATCGCGACCACGTGGCCGCGCTGCTGCAGCGCCTGGACCATGCCGCGCTTCTGGTGCGGACTGACCCGGCCGAACACCGAGGCGCCCTCCATCGACCGGCCGAGAAGCCCCGCCTCCTCGGGGAGACCACGCGCGTCGACGGGCCGGTCGGCGCCGGGCAGCCCGAGAGAGTCCGCGACCGCCCCGACGGTGTGGTGGCTGTCGCCGGAGATCACCTTCACGGCAACCCCCTCCTCGGCGAAGTAGCGCAAGGTGTCGGCCGCGTCCGGTCGCACTCTCTCGGCGAGCACGATCAGCGCCACCGGCTCCAGCGGACGCGGCACCTCCTCGGTCACCAGCTCCGCGTCGGTGCGCGCCAGCAGGAGCACGCGGTGCCCGGTCGCGGCCCGCCCCGAGGCCAGCGCGAGCGGCCCCCGGCCGGCGCCCGTGTGGGCGTCCGCCGCCGCGCTCGCGTCGGTGTTCGCGTCGGTGTTCGCGTCCAGCAGCATCTCGGGCGCGCCGAGGATCCAGCTGCCGTGGCCGGCGAAGGAGATCCCGCTCCACTTCCGGGCCGAGGAGAAGGCAATCCGGCTGGTCGGCGACCAGCCCGGTGCGTCGTACTCCTCGGCGAGGGCGCGCATGCTGGCGTTGGGCCGCTCGTCGGCGTGCGCCAGCGCACCGAGTGCCTCGGCCGCAGCCGTGGTCGAGGCCCCGTCGAGCGGGAGCAGCTCGCCGACGGCCATCGTGCCCTCGGTCAGCGTCCCGGTCTTGTCGATGCCGACCACGTCGACGCGGGCCAGGCCCTCGATGGCGGGGAGCTCCTGGACCAGGACGCCGCGGGAGCCGAGCCGGATCACGCCGAGAGCGAAGGCCAGGCTGGTCAGCAGGACGAGCCCCTCGGGCACCATCCCGACCACGCCGGCCACCGAGCCGCGGATCGCCTCGTCGAGCGTGGCCGCCTCCATGAGCAGCTGGGTGGTGAACAGCAGCACAGCGGTGGGCACGAGCACCCAGGTGATCACCTTCAGCAACCGGTTCAGGGAGTCGCGGATCTCGGAGTGGACCAGGGTGAACCGCCGTGCCTCGGCGGCGAGGACGACGGCGTACGCCGCCTCACCCACCCGGGTCGCGCGGAGCCGGCCGGTTCCCGCGGCGACGAAGCTGCCCGACAGCACCGGGTCGCCGGCATCCTTGGGCACCGGCTCGGACTCTCCGGTCAACAGCGACTCGTCGACCTCGAGACCGTCGTCGTGGAGCACCACGCCGTCGACGACCAGCTGGTCCCCGGCACCGACCACGAGCACGTCGTCGAGCACGACCTCCTCGGCGGCGACCTGCTGCTCCTGCCAGTCGCGGACCACCGTCGCGGTCGGCGCGCTGAGCACCGAGAGCCGGTCCAGGGTGCGCTTGGCCCGCAGCTCCTGCACGATCCCGACGGCGCTGTTGGCCACGATCACCGCCCCGAACAGCGCGTCCTGTATCGGGCCGACGACCACGATCACCACGAACAAAGCACCGAGCAGCGCGTTGAACCGGGTGAGGATGTTGGCCCGCAGGATCTGCCCCACCGTGCGGCTGGGCCGCGCTGCGGTGCGGTTGACCTGGCCGGCCTCGACCCGCCGACGTACCTCGGCGGCGGTCAGCCCCCGCCGCTCACCGCCGCGGGCAGGGGCCGGGAGCACCGTCACGTCTCCAGCCTCACCGGCCAGGTGACCCGGGACCAGAGCCGATCGTCCCGTCGCCCGGACGCGGACAGCCGCCCGGGCCGGTCAGGGAGCCGGGTCGCGGGGGGCAGGGGGCAGGGATTCAGGGGCGGGCGGCGAAGCCGGGGGCGCCGCAGCACTTCTTGTACTTCACTCCCGACCCGCACCAACAGCGGTCGTTGCGCCCGGGCGGCCACGGCGTCGTGCGGCCGTGGAAGGCCAGGTGTGCGCCGTAGATCCCGCGTGCGGCCGGCTGGAGCGGGTCCTCCTTGTGCTCGCGGGTGAAGCCGAGGTAGTCCTCGACGGTGCCGTTGCCCACGGCGAGCACGGGGTGAGTATGGGCGAGCTCGCGGAGCCGGTGCTCGACCCGGGCCCGGTGTTCGGCGTGGTCCGCCCCGAACGCGTCGGCCAGCTCGGGCCAGCGCTGCAGCAACAGGCCGAGCTCGGCCTCGGCCCAGTACACGACCGCGATCGGTGCGGCCTCCATCCGCGCGGCGTCCTCGAGCTCGCGGCGCTCCGCGGCGAAGTCCTCGGAGTACTGCCGGCGGCGCTCCTCGGAGAGCAGGTCGAACCGGTCGAGGGGTAGGCCCAACGCACGGCGGACCCGCCAGTGCCCGTTGAGGCAGCCCAGGTCGGGTGCCTCCGGATCGTCGGGGTCGACGCGCGAGAGCGCGATGTTGAACCAGCGCAGGGCGGCCTCGAGCCGGTCGTGCAGCTCGAGGACCTCGCCGACCCGCTCGTGCAGCACGTCGTCGCCACCGCCCGCCTTGGTCTCGCGCCACAGCTCGTCGACGACCTCCTCGGCACGGGCGGTCTCCCCGAGGTCGAACAGCACGTTCGCCAGGTCTGCGCGCGGGTCGAGGTAGGCCCCGCCGCCGTCCGCGACGGCCTCCTCGTAGCACCGGCGGGCGCGGTCGAGGTCGTCGAGGAGCTCCCACCGCTCGCCGGCGTGCGCGAGCCACGCGGCACGGCCCGGGGCGCCGACCTCCAACGCGTGCGCACGGTCCTCGAGCAGCTGGGCGAGCGTGGCCGTCGGCACCCGCGTGGCGAGCTCCTCCACCTCGTCGAGGATGTCTTCGAACAGCGGCTGCATGGTGCCCAGGCTAGGGGCTTCAGCGTCGTCCGGGACACCGACGCCGCGTCGGGTGGGTCACCAGCCCGCAGCCTCGCCGTACTGCGCCTCCACCAGGTGCAAGATCCCGAGCCGTTCCAGCTTCGAGCGCGGCACCAGGAGGCTGAGCTGCACGAAGCCAGGGAGCCGGCCGATGTCCACGGCGCCGGAGATCGTGGAGCGGTTGCGGACCTCGTCGGAGGTCATCGCGAGCAGGCGGGCGGCGCGCAGGACGGCGTTCTCCGCTGCGGCGTTGAGGTTCGGTCCGGACCCCAGCACCTGGATCGGCAGGACCGCGCCCTCGAGCTCGGTGGCGTTCGCCTCGGCCAGTGACCGCCCGCGCGCCACCTCCTCGGCGGTGAACGGCCGGGCCAGGAACGGCAGGTCCTCGGCCGGCGGCAGCAGGATCGGCCCGTCGAGCTCGAGCCCCTTGAGCACGTCCACCCGCACCACCAGCCGGGCGCCGATGTCGGTGGTGTGTACGGCGATCTCGCCGTCGCCGATCATCGCGTGCACGTCCCCGGCATAGATCCCCGCACCGTCGACCTTCACCGGGACGACCAGGATGCTGCCCTGGCGCACCGAGTCGATGTCCATGTGCACGTCGGTGCGCATCTCCAGCTGCTTCTCGGTGACCGCGAACTCGTGCTCGGCGCCGACCAGGAACGAGCCGAAGTCCCCGCAGTTGTGCGAGCTGGGCAGGTCGATCGCCGGGATCGACCCCAGGTTGCCCGCGGAGATCCGGCAGCGGGTCATCGTGCCGACCAGATCGGCACGGTTGAGCGCGACGATCGGGTGCTGGGTGGAGTGCTCGGTCAGCGCCACCCACTCCCGGGCGTTGCGGGCCATCTCCTCCGCCCGAGCAGGGGAGACGGTCACCCCGATCTCCTTGGCCTCGTCGAAGACCATCGTGTAGCCCTCGACCATGTGGAAGGAGATCACCTCGCTGTCGCACGCCGTGCACTTCACCGCCGACTCGCCGATCCCGTCGAGGTAGGTGTCGGGGTAGAGGAAGTGCCGGCCGGCGTCCCGGCAGGTCGGGCAGATCTTCGCGACGAACGGGTCGCTGATGAACCGGTCGTCGACCCCCATGTGGGTGCCCGAGGTGGTGGCGCGGGAGGTCTGCTCGAGCGTCTCGACGTACAACGCGACCGCGTCGCCGACCTTCGCCCCCTCGACCCGCACCGGCAGCGACACCTCGTGCCCGCTGCGCAGGGAGGGGGTGATCATCGGACCCCAGCAGCCGGGGACGGTGATGTACTCGATCCGCCCGCCGTCCTTGACCGGGCCCAGCATCTCGTTGCTCGGTCCGACGATGTCGGTGTAGCGGTCGACCAGGACGAAGTCCTGTGCCATGTCGGCGGTGAGCTCGACGGTCATGGGGGCCTCCTCGCGCGCGGAAGTGAGCGACGGGCACGAGCCGGTCCGGCGAGGTCGAGGCACCGGACCTGCAGCGGTGCCGGTCTCCCGAACGTACGACGGGCCGGGGCCGGTCGGCAGGGTCCAACGTCCCTGTGGCTTTCGTGGTGTTCCGGGTGTGTCCGACCCGGTTCGCCGCGCAGAAACCGCCACGAACTGGCGCGAGGTGCCTACGGGGCAATGGGACGAACGGCTCTGGCCGATTCCGGGTGTGGTGAATAGGTTCGCCAGAGGATCGATCCCCGTCCATTGGAGGCCGGCATGACGACTGAAGCAGCAGCATCGGCGATCCCGCAGCAGGACCGTCGAGTTCCCGAGCTGGACCCCGAGGTCCGGCTGAAGCTCTACGAGACCATGGTGCTCAGCCGCACCTACGAGGAGGCCATCCTCCGCGAGTACCACGCGGACAAGGGCCCCGGGTTCGACATCGGCAAGGGCCTGGTCCCCGGCGAGATGCACCTGTCGGCCGGCCAGGAGCCGGTGGCGGCGGGCGTGTGCGCCCACCTGACCACCGACGACGCGCTGACCGCGACCCACCGGCCGCACCACCTCGCCGTCGCGCACGGGGTGGACCTGCGCAAGATGACCGCAGAGATCTTCGGTCGCGAGACCGGCCTCGGCCGTGGCAGAGGCGGGCACATGCACCTGTTCGACCCCGCGACTCACTTCTCCTGCTCCGGCATCATCGCCGAGGGCTACCCGCCCGCGCTCGGGCAGGCGTTCGCCTTCCAGCGCAAGGGCACGGACCGGATCGCGGTCGCGGTGACCGGTGAGGGCGCCGCGAACCAGGGCGCGTTCCACGAGTCGCTGAACCTCGCCGCGAAGTGGGTGCTGCCCGTCGTGTTCGTGGTCGAGGACAACGACTGGGGCATCTCCGTGCCCAGGACCCTGTCGACGTCGATCGCCTCGAACGCGGACCGTGCCGCGGCGTACGGCATCCCGGGCGAGCGGGTCGAGGACAACGACGTCGAGGCGGTGTACGACGCCGCCTCCCGTGCGGTGGCACGGGCCCGCGCCGGTGAGGGGCCGTCGCTGATCGAGGTGCACACACTGCGGATGTGGGGCCACTTCGAGGGTGACGCCCAGGGCTACCGGCCCGAGCTCGCCGACGTGCCGGCGCGCGACCCGATCCCGCAGTACGAGCAGAAGCTCCGCGAGGCAGGGCTGCTGAACGACGACACGGTCGAGGAGATCAAGCGGCTGTGCGTCAACGCCGTCGAGGACGCGATCACCTTCGCCAAGGAGAGCCCGATCCCGGACCCGTCCACCGCCACTTCCTACGTGTTCGCCTGAGAGGGGCCACGATGGCCATCACAGAAGCGCCGCAGGCCACCCGCAAGCTGAGCACCTCCAAGGCGATGGTGGAGGCCATCGCGCAGGAGATGGAGCGTGACGAGTCGGTCTTCTACATGGGCGAGGACGTCGGCGCCTACGGCGGCATCTTCAGCTCCACCACGGGCCTGCTCGAGAAGTTCGGGCCGCAGCGGATCATCGACACCCCGATCTCGGAGACCGCGTTCGTCGGCCTCGGCATCGGGGCCGCGGTCGAGGGTATGCGGCCCATCGTCGAGGTGATGTTCGCCGACTTCATGGGCGTGTGCCTGGACCAGATCTACAACCACATGGCCAAGATCCACTTCGAGTCCGGCGGCAACGTCAAGGTCCCGATGGTGCTGACCATGGCGACCGGCGGCGGGTACTCCGACGGCGCCCAGCACTCCCAGTGCCTGTGGGGGACGCTGGCCCACCTGCCCGGGATGAAGGTGGTCGTGCCCAGCACGCCCGCGGACGCCAAGGGCCTGATGACCTCGGCGATCCGGGACGACAGCCCCGTGGTCTACATGTTCCACAAGGGCGTCATGGGACTGCCGTGGATGGCGAAGAACCCGCGCAGCATCGACGAGGTCCCCGAGGGCGACTACACGGTGCCGATCGGCAAGGCACGCACCGTGCGTGAGGGCAGCGACGTGACCGTCGTGACCCTGTCGCTGTCGGTGCACCACGCGCTCGACGTCGCCGAGAAGCTGGCCCCCGAGGGGATCGACGTGGAGGTGGTCGACCTACGCAGCCTGGTCCCGCTGGACCGCGAGGCGATCCTGTCCTCGGTGTCCAAGACCGGCCGCCTGGTCGTCGTCGACGAGGACTACCAGTCCTTCGGCGTCTCCGGCGAGGTGGTCGCGACGGTCACGGACCAGGACCCCGGGATGCTGCGTGTTCCTCCGCAGCGCATCGCGGTGCCCGACGTACCGATCCCGTACGCCCACGCACTGGAGTACGCGGTGCTGCCCCGGCACGACCGCATCGAGCAGGCGATCCGGACGGCCATGAACCGATGACCGAGGTCGTCTTCCCGCCGCTGTCGAAGGAGAACCCGGACGCGGAAGGGGTCCTCGCCACGTGGTACGTCGGTGAGGGCGCTGCCGTGGCAGCCGACCAGCTGCTCGCCGAGGTCCAGGTCGACAAGGTGTCCGCGGAGGTGCTCGCCCCGGCCGCAGGTGTCGTGCACCTGCTGGTGGAGGAGGAGGCCGCGGTCCGGCAGGGCACACCGATCGCCCGGATCGACTGACCGTCGGGCTACCAGGAGCAGCCTCCGGGTAGCCACGTCGGGGGACCGGGAGCCCGAGGCGACCCCGACCGTTCTCACCCAGATTGGGGAGACAGGTCGGGGTCGCTTCGCATGCCTGCCCGTGCATGCCCCCGCGTGGGTGCGGTGGCGCAGATGGCGCCAACCGGGGCACCGGTGGCCAGGTGGGCGTGTCTGCGCGTGCACGGCATGTCCGTCATCGACGGCTCTGTCGTCGCTCAGGGGGGTGATTGAGGCGTCACCTCCAGGTGCTGAAGGTGGGACCGCGCGTGATCCGCGCACCACTTCAGCTTCCAGGAGGAGGTCCTGATGGCCAGACCCACACGGACGAGGAACGCCCTCGTCCTTGCCGCCGGCGCGGCGCTGTTCCTCGGTACGGCAGCCCCACCGGCGTACGCGCACCCCCAGCCCGACCCGGAGCCCGACGACGGCCTGCGCACCGTCGTCGACGGGCTGAACATGCCCCGGGGGGTGGCCAGCGTCGGCAAGGGCATGACGCTGGTCTCCGAGGTCGACGGAACGTTCAGCCTCGTCGTCGAGAGGCGCCACAGGGCACCTCGGGTGATCCCGCTCAACGGCGTGGGCGCCGGTGGCATTGCGCCGTCGATCGACGTCGGGCCGCGCGGGATGGTCTACATCCTCACCGGCGCCGGCGGCGGCATGGAAGCCCAGGAGATGTCGGCCAGCGGCGCGACTCCCGCGGAGCCCGTCCAGGACGCGGCGAGCTTGTTCAAGTGGCGCCCCGGCTGGTCGGCTCCGAAGCTGGTGGCGGACATCGCCGCGTACCAGGCCGAGGACGGGAACGAGGACCCGTACAACCGGGAGGGGGACCCCCACGAGTCGAACCCCTTCGGCGTGGAGGCGCTGGACGACGGCTCGGTGCTGGTCGCCGACGCCGCGGGCAACGACCTGCTGCGGGTCGACAAGCGGGGTGACATCGAGACCGTGGCGATGATCAAGCCGCGCTGGATCCGCACGTCCGCGGCTCCGAGCGGCCCGTCGGCGAGCTCGTCGCCTGGCGGCAGCGGCATGCTGTCCGAGGCGGTGCCGACGGCGGTGACGGTCGGGGCGGACGGCTACTGGTACGTCGCCGAGCTCCGCGGTGCACCGGGCACCCCGGGGACTTCCCAGATCTGGCGGATCGACCCCGACTCCGAGGGCGTCGTGTGTGACCCGCAGCAGCCCACCCGCGGCGACTGTGTGCGGTACGCCGACGGACTGACCGCGCTCATCGACCTGTCGGCCGACGACGAGGGCAGCCTGTTCGCGCTCAGCCTCTCCAAGGCCGGCCTGGCCGCGCTCGAGGGTGGCGAGTCCGCGGCGGCCACGACGCCGGCGCCGGGCGCGCTCTTCGAGATCCGCCGCAACGGCTCTCGCGGGCACTGGGACCACGACGATGACTGGGACGACGACGGCTTCGACTGGAACCGTGACTGGGACTGGGACGACTACGAGTGGCAGGACCGGCCCGGCGGCTGGCCCGGCAACGACTCGCCGGGCAACGACTGGCCCGGTCACGGCGGTGGCGGCTGGCCCGGCAACGACTGGCCCGACCGTGACGACTGTGACGACGACGGCTACCAGGGTCCGTTCCGCGGCGGCGACAACGAGGTCACCGCAGCCACCGAGGACGACCAGGTGACGGCTCTGAGCCGCGGTGGACGTGACCGGCACGACGACTGTGACGACGATGACGACCACGGGCACCCCGGTCCGGGCAACGGTGGCTGGGACGACTGCGACGACGACGGCTGGGGCGGCCACCGCCCGGGTCGTGGCGGCGACGACGAGATCGACACGCTGACCGAGGGCGACCAGGCGACGGCTCTGAGCCGTGGCGGTCGCGGCGGCCGGGACCGGCACGACGACTGCGACGACGGCCCCGACTGGCAGGACCGGCCCGGCGGCTGGCCCGGCGGCTGGCACGGTGGCTGGCACGGTGACCGGGACGACTGCGACGACGACCGATGGGACGGCCACCGCCCGGGTCGCGGCGACGACGAGGTCGTGGCGCTGACCACCGAGGACGGCGAGGACACCCTGGTGCTCAACCGGCGCGGACGCGACCGCGACCGTGACTGCGACGACGACCGTGGACCCCACCACGGCTGGCACGGGCACTACTACGAGCACTCCCACTACTACGAGCACGGCTACCACGGCGGCCGCGGTTGGGACGACCTCGGCGAGCGCTGGGGCCACAGGTGGGGCGACTGGGACCGCTCCCGCGGCGGCTTCGGGCAGGACGACGTCGACGAGCTCGCCGAGCGGGTCAGCGCACGGGTGAGCAGGCACGGCAGCCGTGACGACTACCGTGACGGCTACGGTGACCGGTTCGACAACGCCTGGGGTCACTGGGACCGCGACCGGGGCCGCTGGCACCGTGACCGGAACCGGTTCCGGGTGACGATCACCGAGCTCGTCGAGCTGCCGACCCCTGGTGGGGTGGACGTGAGCGACGACGGCGTGATCTACCTGGTGGGTCCGTTGTTCAGCCCAGACGGTGAGCTGATGCGACTCGACGACTGAGAAGTGATGCCGACGGCCGGCCCGGTTCGGGCCGGCCGTCCGGCGTTCCCGGCGGCCCCGCGAGGAGGGCGGCCGGAGCGGTGCGGGCCGGCCTCAGCGCCGCGCAGGCACCGCGTACCGGTCGAGGTCGCGCGCCGCGTGCACGTCGGTGAACACCGCTCGCGCCTCCTCGGCGAACACCGCCTCGTCGTCGTGGCGGCCGGAGAAGTGGGTCAGCACCAGCCGTCGTGCACCGGCGGTGGCGGCGATCCGTGCTGCCTGGGCGGCGGTGAGGTGGGCGTACTCCTCGGCGAGGTGCGCCTCGCCGGTCAGGTACGTCGACTCCGTGACCAGGAGGTCCACCCCGCGCGCGAGCTCGACCGCCGCGTCGCAGTCGCGGGTGTCCATCACGAACGCGAACGACTGACCGCGGCGTGGCTCGCTGACCTCCTCGAGGGTGACGACGCGGCCCTCCACCTCGAGCCGGCCCTCCCGCTGGAGCCGGCCGACGTCTGCTCCGGCCACACCGACCTCGCCGAGCCGCTGGGGCAGCATCCTCCGGCCGTCGGGCTCCTGGAGCCGCCAGCCGTAGGTCTCGACGCGATGGTCGAGCGCTCTGGCCTCGAGCCGGAGACCGGGCCAGATGTCGACGACCCCGTCGCCGGCAACGGGGTGCTCGCGCACCTGCACACTGGCGTGTCCGGCGCTCGCGCGGCGCAGTCGGTCGACGTACTCCTGGCCGGAGGCGGGGAAGTACAGGTCCACGGGGTGCTGGACCCGGTCCAACGTCATCCGCTGGAGCACGCCCGGCAGTCCCAGGCAGTGGTCGCCGTGAAGGTGGGTGATGCAGATCCGGGTGATCGAGCTCGCCGAGACGCCCGCGAGGGTCAGCTGCCGCTGGGTGCCCTCACCGGGGTCGAACAGGACGCCCTCCTGGTCCCAGCGCAGGAACGAGCCATGGTGGGCCCGGCGCCGGGTCGGCACCTGCGAGGCCGTGCCGAGGATGACGAGCTCGCGGGCCGGCACGTTCAGCGCACCGTGACCGATCGGCTCGCGGTGACCCCGTTGACCTGCACGGTGAGCGTCGCCGTACCTTGCTTGAGCGCCGTCAGACGGCCGGTGACCGGGTCGTAGGCGACGACCGCCGAGGCCGGTGCGTCGGCCGGGGCGCCGACGTGCACGCCCTGCCCCGTCAGCCAGCGGACGCTCATCGGGTAGGAGACCTGGACCCGCCGTCCGGCCTGGGTCACCCAGGCGGCAGCGCTCGCCGTCCGTCCCGCCGCGAGCGTGGAGGGCGCGGTGACGGCGAGCCGGTCCACCAGCGGACGCAGCTCGACCCCGACTCCGTCGTCGCCGACCCGGAGCAGAGCCCAGCCGGAGAACGCGCCGAGGCCGGCCCGGAGCGGGTTGTTCACCGCGCCTGCGAGGACCTGCGGCACGCCGTCGTCGCGGGTCACCGTGAAGCGGCGACCGTGCCCACCCACGTACGCGACGTGCTTGCCGCTGGTGGCCCGGAAACCGGAGAGGAGCTGCTCGACCAGGTCGCCCTCACGGGCATCGGTGAGCTCGGCCGACCCGCCGGTGGGATCGCTCGTGGGGTGGTGCGCGACGACGACGACCGAGGACACCGACCGGTCGGCGGCCGCCGCGTCGAGGGCCGAGCGGAGCCGGACCAGCTGGGCGAACCCGCTGAACCGGAAGCTGCTCTGTGCGGAGTTGAGCAGCACGAACCGGGTGCCGGCCCGGTCGAGCACGCGGACCGGGTTGCCGAACTCACCGCGGTAGACGGCGAGGTCACCCGACGGGCCGATCTCGTGCTCGCCCGGCGCGTAGTGCCAGGCGACCTTCCCCTCGAGCTCCTGGTCGATGACCCGCCGTGCCAGCGCGATACCGGCCCGGTCCCCGCGGGCGACCAGGTCGCCGTTGAGCAGGACCAGGTCCGCGCCCGCGGCCACCGCCTCGCGCATCACCCGCCGGGTCCGGGCCACGGCCGCGCTGCGGGGCCGAGCACCGGAGATCCGGGCGTCGCTGAGCACCGCGACCCGCAGGCCGTCGGCGGGCAGCGGCTCGAGGTCTGCCACCAGCGGATCGCGAACCGGCGCGGTCCGGGGCACGGGTGCGGTCCGCTCGGTGAAGACGGTGAGGTCGTCGAAGGCGAGGACACCGCGGTAGCGCCGCTTCCGGTTTGTCTCGACCGCGTACACCCGGACAAGGTCCAGGGGCTGCGCCAGCTCCGCGGGCAGGGTCGCGGAGACGAACCGCCAGCCACGCCAGCTCACGCGCCGGCTGAGGGTGACCGTCGCGCGCGACCCGGTCCGGTCCCGGACCAGGGCGCGAAGCCACGCACCCTTGCGGTCGCCGCGCACCCACAGGCCGATTCGGCGGGCGCGGTCGGGCAGGTCCACGGCGGGCCTCGCGGTGAGGTACGCCGCGCGGGCGGTCCGGTTGCCGAGGAGGGCGTACTGCAGGGCGATCGCCCGGCCGGCGCGCCCGGCGCGGTTGGGCACCCTCCGCAGCCGTGCGTCAGCACGCGCCGGGTAGGCCGAGGCCTGCCACCCGGCGAGGGAGTCCATCCGGTGCGTCAGGTTGCGGGCCAGGCCGACGGTGACGCCCACGAAGGTCGCCTTGCCGCCGGCCACGAGCTTGACCACCTCGGACGTGGAGGCGACCTTGGCCCGGACCACGAGGCCACGGGCGGTACGGCGGACGGCGAGCTTGTCGCGGTCGTAGACCAGTCGGATGTCGCGGGGCTCCACCCAGGTGTCGAAGCCGTGCGCGTCGTAGCCGCGGACCTCGAAGCCGGCGCTCCTGCCCTTGCCCGCCAGCGCGAGCGACGGGACGCTCGCCTCGAGCCGGTGGACCGGGCCGAGGACACGCACCTCGAACTGTCCCGAGGCCCCTCCGGCGGACGCGGTGACCGTGCCGGTCCCCGTGCGCCGGCCGCGGACGACCGTGCGTGCACCGGGTCCCTGCTGTGCGGCGACCGCGGGCGAGCCCTGCCAGGTCGGTCGGGCCGCGACCGGGGCGTAGCTCTCGTCGTGGCCGCGGGCGGCGAGCACCCGGGTCAGCCCGCGGAGCACGCGGTGCGAGTCGCGGGAGTCCTGAGCGGGCTCGACCCGGATCCCGCGCAGCTTGCCGGAGCCGGCGGTGAAGGAGAACCCGAGCCCGTTGGGAACCGCACGCTGCCGCCCGTCGGAGGGGGAGTTCACGACCGTCACCGGCTCGCCGGACTCGCGGGCGAGCATCGTCGAGGACCCGCCGCCGTCGAGGTTGAGCCCGTCCTCGGCGCCGAGGTCCTGGAGCAGCCGAGCGGTCTCGTTCATGGTCAGGCCGCGGCTCAGGCTCGACCTCCCGTCGGCGGTCAGCACGATGACGCGGTTCAGGTCCCGGTCGATGCCGATCGCCGTGCGCGGGTGCATCTCGTCGTCGCCGGGCGCGAGCACGCGCCCGTTGCGGAGCAGGATCACGTTGCCGCCCACCGCGACCCGGGTGGCCGCCCGGTTCAGGCCGTACTCGACCGACACCCGGGTGCCGCGGGGCAGCAGGTTGGCCAGCTTCTTCGCGCCGCGGCCGGTGCCCACGAGGTGCATCACGCCCGGCTTGATGGGGCCGGAGCTGATCGCCCGCCGGTTGGCGCGCACGCGGCCGGCGCGGACCACGACCTCGCGCCGTGCGGCGGGGCCGGGGAGCACTCGCGCCCGGGAGGTGGCGCCCCACGCCGTGGTGTAGATGCCGATCCCGTTGGACTGGAGTACCGGCGCGTTGAGGTTGGTCACTGCGACGTCGGGCTTGCCGGGGCGGACGATCCTGGCCTGCAGGTAGGTCTTGGCGATCTGGGCGACGTTGTCGCGGTCGAGCAGGAAGGCCTTGTTCTCGGTCGAGCTCGAGCCGTGCAGGACCCCCCGGCCCCGGTCGACGCCGACGCCCATCGGCGCCCCGGTGTCCTTGATGTCGAAGAAGTCGCCGTTGACGCCGGCCACCCCGCGCCGGCGCTGGAGCGCGGTGCTCAACGGTGCGCGTGCGGTGACCCTGCCGGGGGAGAGGTAGTCCAGCCGCAGACCCGGCGTGGACAGCTCGGCGCTCAGCACGTTGACGCGGATCCAGCCGCGCTCGTCGTAGCGGTCGAACCGGGTGTGCTCCAGCCCCGGCGCGACCGGCAGCGTGCGCTGGTTGATGTCGAAGAACGCCCGGCTGTCACTCGTGGCCCGTGGCGCGACCCCGGTCTCCGAGCTGTCGGAGGTGTGCTCGGGTGTCGTCGAGCCCGACGGCGCCGACTCCGGCGGGACCGGCGCCGGCTCCTCTGCCGCGACGGCCGGGACGGCCAGGGTGAGCGACAGGGCGGCGGCGACGGTGCTGAGGAAAGGGGCGAGCGCGGTGCGTGGGCGAAGCATGCCCCCGATCCTAGGTTTTTACTTTGCTTCTTTACCTTCGATTCGCCCGATCCGGCCGGATTTTCGACCCGCATCGCCTCGGTCGGACGGTGTGACGCACGTCCCTTTCGCCCGTTTTGCCAAACGCCGGCGTGCGCGACGTACCCGTTCCTAGACTTGGTCCTGCGATCGATCACGTGTCACGGCAGACAAGCAACGGACGGCGGACCGACGCCCCGCCCCGTCCACCCTCGTTCGAATGCGTACGCCCGTGTCTGTCGTCGTGCTGGTCGGCTCTGCCGCATCGGTCCTGTCCCTCTACGCCACCGTCCCGCAGGTCCTGCGCGCAGCCCGGACCCGGTCCGCGGTCGGCATCTCCTGGAGCTCGATCCTGCTCAGCCTGGCCACCTTCACGCTGTGGGCGGTCTACGCCTTCGCGGTCGCGGACGCGATCCAGATCGTGAACAACTCGCTGGCCCTGGTGCTGCTCGTCGCGCTCGCCGCGGTGGTCATGCGCGCCGGGGTGCCGCGCCGGGCCTGGGTGCCGGTCGGCGTGGTCTTCGCCAGCGCCCTGGCCTCGATCTGGGTGGTCGACGTGGCGAACTCGTTCACCCTCGCGATGGTCGGTACGGCGGCCAGCTCGATGCGGATGCTCCCACAGGCCCGGCTCGCGCTGAGCCGGGCACCGCTGTGGGGCCTGTGCCCGTGGTCGGTGCTGCTGGCCTGGTGGGGCACCGCCCTGTGGCTGCTCTACGGGACTCTCGCCGGTGACCTCGCCCTCGCCCTCTGCTCGGCGATCCTGCTCGCCATGCAGAGCGTGGTGCTGGTCTTCCGGCTGCCACTGCGACGCACCCTCGCGTCACTGGCCGGTGGCCGCCTGGGCGACCCGGTCGCCCGGGTGGCCACCCCGATCGCGGCGCGGCTGCCCCAGCGGCGTGCCGAGGTCGAGCTCGCCGCCTGACCGGGGGGCGCTCGACGCCGCCCGGGTCCTGCGGCGGCAGCCTGTCGGAGCCCGGGCCTAGGCTCGTCTCATGCTCGACCTGCCGCTCCTGCTCGACGACACCGCGCTGCGGCTGCGGTTCGGTTCGGCAACCCACGACCGGGCAGCCGACTACGTCCGGCGCGGCAAGGTCCTTGCCTGCAGCCACGCGCTCGACAGCGACGGCGACCTCGACATCCGGGGCAGCGTCGAGGGGTCGGCCGGTGAGATCTACAGCTGCGTGGTCAGCGTCGGGCAGTCCGGTTCCGGCGTGTGGACCTACGGCCGGTGCAGCTGCCCGGTCGGTGAGGGCTGCAAGCACTCCGTGGCCCTCCTGCTGGCCGTCCGGGCCGAGCAGGTTTCGGAGCAGGAGACCGGGGGTGCCGGCGGGCGGCGACGGTGGGAGCGCCAGCTGGCCTCGGTGCTCGACGAGCTCGAGGCCGTCCCGCCCGACACCGCTGCGCTGAGGCCGCTGGCGCTGCAGGTCGAGCTGAGCCGGCGCACGGCCCCGTCCTCGTTCCGCGGCTGGGCGGCGTCGAGCGGGCCGGCCCGCGGGGCGTTGCGGATCCGCCCGCTTCAGCGCGGCGCCCGCGACAACTGGGTCCGGTCCGGGGTCTCCTGGCACGACGTCCAGGCAGCCGGCTCACCCCGGCGCGGGCACCCGCCCGAGCAGGCCGCCGTGCTCGCGGAGATGCTCGCCGCCTACCGGGCCGCCCAGCGCAACCTGTACTTCGGCGGCGGCGACACCCACCTGACGCTCGCGTCGTTCGGGCCGTCGCTGTGGGGCCTGCTCGGCCGGTGTGCCGAGGTGGGCCTGGAGCTGGTGCCCGGGGCCGGGCTGCAGCGCGTCACGGTCCACCCCGCGCCGGTGCGGATCGAGGTCGACGTCAACGCTGCCCCGCGCAGCGACGCCTACCTGCGGCTCGGGGTGCACCTCGACGAGGAGTGGTTCTCCGCCGGGGAGGTGGACGTGCTGGGGGAGAGCGGTCACGGCGTCGCCCTGTGGCGCGAGGCCGACGGCGGCCGCGAGTGGGACCTCGTCCTCGCGCCGCTGTCGCGGCCGGCAGGTCCGGAGGTGCGACGCCTGCTGAGCATGAGCGAGGAGCTCGTGGTCCCCGCCGAGGACCGTGCCGACCTCGTGGCGGAGTACCTCCCGCGCCTGCAGCGTCACGTGCCGGTGGTCTCCAGCGACGGCTCGGTCGCCGTCCCTGAGCCGGTCGAGCCGCGGCTGGTGGCGACCGTGGACTGGAAGGACGTCGGCGAGGTGCACCTGCGGTGGACCTGGCGCTACCGCGTGGGCGAGGACGACCGGGTCTACCGGATCGACGACACCCTGGGCCTGCGCGGGGTCCGGCGGCCGGATCGTGAGGACGAGCTGCTCGCTGCGCTGCTGGGCTCGCTCGACGACGCCCAGGTCTACCGGCTCTGCGGCTCCCAGCGGCGTGACGCCGGGCTGGTGCCCGAGCTGGTCTTCCACGACGTCGCCGCGATCGGCTTCGCCGAGGACGTGCTCCCCGGCCTCGAGCAGCACGACCTCGTCGAGCTCGAGGAGCTCGGCACCCGTCCCGACTACCGCGAGGCCCAGGGCGCGCCGGTGATCCGGTTCGCCGCCGTGGAGGAGAGCGAGGCCGGCGCGGAGCCGCGCACCGACTGGCTCGACCTCGAGGTCGTGATCAGCGTCGACGGCCAGTTCATCGCGCTCGCGAAGCTGCTCGAGGCGCTCACCCGCGGCCTGCCGCGGATCATCATGAAGAACGGCGTCCACATCAGCCTCGACCGGCCGGAGTTCCGGCAGCTCGCCGAGCTGGTCGACGCCGCGGGCCAGCTGCACGAGCAGCCCGACGGCGGTGTGCGGGTCAACCACCACGACCTGGGCCTGTGGGACGAGCTCGCCGAGGTCGGCATCGTCGACGCCCAGGCCGAGCAGTGGGTGCGGGCCGCCCAGGCGCTGCGCGGTCTGGAGTCGCTGCCCGACGTCGAGCCGACCGGGGTGAAGGCCGAGCTGCGGCACTACCAGCGCGACGGGTTCCGCTGGCTGGCGTTCCTCTGGCAGTCGGGTCTCGGCGGGATCCTCGCCGACGACATGGGTCTGGGGAAGACGCTGCAGACCCTCGCCCTGATCGCGCACGCCCGCGAGCAGGGCGCCGGGCCGTTCCTGGTCGTCGCTCCCACCAGCGTGGTCTCGACCTGGGTCCACGAGGCCGCCACGTTCACCCCCGGCCTGGTCGCCCGCGGGGTGACCGAGTCCCACTCCCGGCGCGGCACCTCGATCGCCTCGCTGTTCGAGGACGCCGACATCGTGGTCACCTCCTACACCCTCTACCGGTTGGAGGTGGACTCCTACGCCGCCTTGCCCTGGGGCGGCCTGGTGCTCGACGAGGCGCAGACGGTCAAGAACCACAACGGGAAGACCTACCAGGCGGTGCGGCGGCTCGACGTGCCCTTCCGCCTCGCGCTGACCGGCACCCCGCTGGAGAACCGGCTCATGGAGCTGTGGTCGCTGCTGTCGATCGTGGCGCCCGGCCTCTACCCCTACCCGCAGCGTTTCGTCGAGCACGTTGCGAACCCCGTCGAGCGGCTCGGTGACACCGACGTGCTCGCCCGGTTCCGGCGCCGGATCCGGCCGTTCCTGCTCCGGCGCACCAAGGAGCTGGTCGCCTCCGACCTGCCGCCGAAGCAGGAGCAGATCCTCGAGGTGCGGCTCACCCCGCGGCACCGCAAGGTCTACGAGACCCACCTGCAGCGCGAGCGGCAGACCGTGCTCGGCCTCGTCGAGGACTTCGACAAGCACCGGATCGCGATCTTCCGGTCACTCACCCGGCTGCGTCAGCTCAGTCTCGACGCCGGGCTGGTGGACGAGGCGTACGACGGGATCGGCTCGGCCAAGCTCGACCTGCTCGTCGACCACCTGCTGGAGGTGCTCGCGGAGGGGCATCGGGCGCTGGTGTTCAGCCAGTTCACCTCGTTCCTGCGTCGGGTTCGCACCCGGCTCGACCGTGAGGGCATCGAGTCGACCTACCTCGACGGCGCCACCCGACGCCGCGGCGAGGTGGTCGAGGAGTTCCGGTCCGGCGGCGCAGGGGTGTTCTTGATCAGCCTCAAGGCCGGGGGAGTGGGGCTCACCCTGACCGAGGCCGACTACGTGTTCGTGCTCGACCCGTGGTGGAACCCCGCCGTCGAGGCGCAGGCGGTGGACCGGGCGCACCGGATCGGCCAGCAGCGGCCGGTGATGGTCTACCGGCTCGTGTCCACCGGCACCATCGAGGAGAAGGTGATGGAGCTCAAGGCCCGCAAGGCGGCGCTGTTCGCCCGGGTGCTCGACGGCGACGGTGCGATGGGGACCGCGATCGGCGCCGAGGACGTGCGGGCGCTGTTCGCCGGCTGACCGCCCGAAAGGACTATTGAAAGGATTCTTTCGAAAGAATACTTTCGACGCATGGTTCCCCGTCGTCGGCTGACCGATCCCGAGACGCTCAAGGCGCTGGCCCATCCGTTGCGGATGGAGCTGGTCGAGTCCCTGCGCGTGCACGGTGCCCAGACCGCCACCGAGCTCGCCGCCCGGCTGGGCAGCTCGCCGTCCAACTGCTCCTGGCACCTGCGCAAGCTCGCCGAGCACGGGTTCGTCACCGAGGCCGAGCAGGGGCCCGGGCGGAGCCGGCCCTGGCAGGCCGCACGCGAGGGGCTGACCTGGGACGAGGCCGACGCCGCCCCGGAGATCCGGACCGCCGGCCAGGCCCTCACCGAGACGCTGCTGGGGCGCGAGCTCCGGTTGCTGTCTGCCGCGCAGCGGAGCCTGCCCGACGAGTCGCCGGCCTGGCGGCGCAGCGGCACCGTGGTCCAGTCCGTGTCGTGGCTGACCGCCGACGAGGCCAAGCAGCTCTCCGCGGAGCTCGGCGAGCTGATGATGCGCCACGTCGACCGGCTCGACGACCCCGAGAAGCGGCCCGAGGGTGCGCGGCTGGTCTCGCTGGTCGGCTGGCTGGCGCTGCGGCCGGAGGCGGGCAGCACCGATGGGAGCGACGTGCGATGAGGGCTGCGTTCGCCACCACCGGCTTCAAGCGGCTCTATCTCGGGCTGACCGCGAGCATGTTCGGCGACTCGCTGATGCTGATCGTGCTCAGCATGTGGGTCAAGAAGCTCACCGACTCCAACGGCGCCGCGGGCCTGACCTTCCTCTGGCTGACCATCCCCGCGCTGCTCGCGCCGCTGTTCGGCTACATCGTCGACCGGGTGCCGCGGCGGGCGTTCCTGGTCTGGGTGAACCTCGCCTCGGCACTGGCGATGCTGCCGCTGCTCCTGGTCCGCGACGCCGGCGACGTGTGGATCATCTACGTGGTCGCCTTCCTCTACGGCGTCTCCTTCGTGGTGACGCCGGCGGCGCTCAACGGCCTGCTCAAGGACCTGGTGGCCGAGGACGTGCTGGTCGACGCCAACGCGTCGCTGTCGGTGACCCGCGAGGCGCTGCGGCTGGTCGGGCCGCTCAGCGGGGCGGCGCTGTTCGCGGTCGCCGGCGGCCAGTGGGTCGCGGTGGTGGACGCCGTCACGTTCGTCGTCGCCGCGCTGGCCGTGGTCAGCCTGCGGGTGGTCGAGCACCGTGAGCCGCACGAGCCGATGCACTGGCGGGCCGAGGTCGGTGCGGGCGTGAGCCACGTACGTCGCTCCCCGCTGCTGCTGCACAGCACGCTGAGCCTGGGCATGTGCCTACTGGTGCTCGGGTTCGCCGAGTCGGCGATCTACGCCGTCGTCGACGCCTTCGACCGGCCGGTCGAGTTCGTCGGACCGGTGCTCACCGTCCAGGGCGTGGGCGCGATCGTCAGCGGACTGCTGTCGAGCCGGGTGATCCGCCGGATCGGCGAGCCCCGGTCGATCATCGTCGGGTTGGCGCTGCTGAGCACCGGCGTCGCGGGGGTCGCGGCCGCCGTCGCGGTCTGGCACCTCCTGATCGCGGTCGCCGTGCTGGGCGCGGGCATCCCGCTGATGATCGTCGCCTACAACACCCTCCTGCAGCGGCAGACCCCGGTCGGCTGATGGGCCGCGTCTCGGCAGCGACCGAGGTGCTGATCACCACGCCGCAGGCGCTGTCGATCGCGGTCGGTGCGCTGCTGGTCAGCATCCTGGACTACCGGCTGATCTTCACGCTGATGAGCGCCGGCACGGCACTGGCCGTCGTCTATCTCGTGGTGGTGCTGCGGGGTCGGCTCGACGTCGCGGCGCCGGTGACGGTGGCCGAGGTGCCCGCCGTACCCGTGGCGCCGGCTCAGCCCGTGGCGCCGGCTCAGCCCGTGGCGCCGGCTCAGCCCGTGGCGCCGGCGGGACCTGTGACCCCCGCCGGGCCTGGGGCATGATGAGGCGATGGGTGCAGAACAGCAGCACGGCGTCGTCTTCCCTCGATCCGCCGACGGTCGGCGAAGCACCGTCGAGACCGGTCGCGCCGTCGTCGCGGATGCGCTGCGCAAGGTCGACCCGCCCGGTGCGATGGAGGCCCAGCGGGAGACGAACTGGCGCTCGGGCTACCTCCTGCACTTTCGTCGCCTGCTGGAGGCCGGACTCTCCTCCCGGCAGGCGGCGCTGACGATCGCCTCGGACGGGCTCGGCTCGCTGCACGAGCGGATGCGCGTGGTCGGGGCGGACGGTAGCGACCTCCCGCTCGCGGAGTGGAGCACCGACGAGTCGGACCGCGAGCTCGGCACCATCGAGGTACGCGGCGAGGGTGAGATCGAGACCGAGCTGTCGCTGCCGTACCACGGCCGGCGACTGCGCGGCGACGACCTGCACGACCGGCTCGACGCCTGGGTGACCGCGGGGGTGATGGAGCCGTCGGCGGCCGAGGCGGTGCGCGAGGTGATGGCCAACCCCGACTGGCTGCGGCTCGAGGGGCGCACCGTCGCCGTGCTGGGGGCCGGAGCGGAGATGGGGCCGCTGCAGGCGCTGTTGCACTGGGGCGCCACGGTGGCTGCGGTGGATCTGCCGCGCCCCGACATCTGGCGGCGCGTGCTGGAGGCCGCCGAGCGTGGCGCCGGGACAGCGTTGCTGCCGGTCGACCCGGGGATGGCCGCCGGCGGCGTGGCCGGCCGCGGCGGTGACGTTCACGAGCACACCGGCGCCGACCTGCTCGCCGAGGTGCCTGCGGTCGCGGAGTGGCTCGAGAGCCTGCCCGGTGAGCTGGTCCTCGGCAACTACGTCTACGCCGACGGGGCGACCAACGTCCGGGTGTCGATGGCAGTCGACGCGCTGAGCACGCGCCTGCTCGCCGCCCGGAACGACGTCGCGCTCGCCTTCCTGGCCACGCCCACCGACGTGTTCGCCGTACCGGGCGACGCCGTGGACCAGGCCACCGGCAGCTACGAGGGCCGGTCCACCGTCGCCAAGCTGGTCGGCCGGCCGCTGCGCACGCTCAGCGCCGGCAGGTTGCTGCACCGTTCCTACGTGCCCGGGTCGGATCCGGGCATCAACGACAGCCTGGTCGCCCAGCAGGGACCGAACTACGCGCTGGCCAAGCGGCTCCAGCGGTGGCGGGCAGCGGTGGCCCGCGAGGCCGGAACGACGGTCTCGCTCAACGTCGCGCCTCCTACGCGCACCCGGTCGGTGGTGAAGAACCGCGCCCTCGCGGCCGCCTACGCGGGTGCTCACCGGTTCGGGGTCGAGGTGTTCGAGCCGGCGACCTCGAACGTGCTGATGGCGGCGCTGCTGGTGCACGACCTGCACACCGGCGGAGGTCCGGTGCACGAGCACCCCTGGCAGGACGAGGCCGAGAAGGCCGTGCACGGCGGGCTGTGGCGCACCGGCTACGCCCCGCGCAGCGCGCTCGGGCTCGCGGCCCTGCTCGGCTATGGAGCCGCGCGCGCTTAGACGAGGACGTCCGGCCCTACTCGGTGCACCGGGAGCGCGAGAGGCTGATGGTGCGGGGGCGCCGAGCGGAGGGGGGTCACGATGAGTCACGCCCGAGTGCTCGTCGCGCTGACCGGGGTAGCTGTCCTGCTTCTGGGTTCCTGCGGGGGAGATGGCACCGAGACAGCGTCGCCCTCGTCGAGTGGCGAGCCTGCCTGGGCGCAGGGTGACGTGCCGGGCGCCGGGCAGCTGGCCTCCGTCCTGGTGACGGTGGACGACTACGCCGGTGAGTGGACCGTGAACGTGCCCCCGGACTCCCAGATGGAGACCCCTGGCGTGGTGCCCGAGAACCAGCAGGAGCTGCTGCCGAGGATCGAGTTCTGCGAAAGGGCCAGCCAGGAGTCCCGCTCAGCCGCGGAGTCGCTGCGGTGGCAGGCATTCAGGCAGCTCGACCAGTCCGAGACGGACAGCATCGACATGGCCGCCGGCGACCGGGTGGGGCACATGATCTTCGTCCAGGAGTACCTCATGTCCGCAGAACCGGGCGAGGTCGAGTCGACCTTCGACGCGCTTCGTGAGGGCATGCGGGCCTGCCACGGGATGATTCCTGCCGGTGAGGAAGGTCCTGGCAGGTCCGAGCCGATGACCATCCCCGAGGTGGCGATGACCGCTACGGCGACTTCACCACCCTGGAGGAGGCCGGTGGCCGGGGCTACTGGCTGCTTCACAACTCCTTGGTGCGCAAGGGTCCGGTCCTGATGGACCTGCAGGTGGTCGACATCGTGATGGGCGAGGGCGTCGAGCCAGCGTTCACGACCGAGGACATCGGCACGTTCCTCACCACGGCTGTCGAGCACCTGCCGTAACCGTGCCAGCGATCCACCAGGTCAGACTCCGGCGGCCCTCTCCAGGGCGGCGAGCTCGTCGTCGAGGTGGAACAGCAGGCGCTGCAGGTGCGGCACGGTGCGCCGGCAACCGGTGAGCCCGAAGCCCATCTCGCCGTTGTAGCTGGTGCAGGTAATGTTCAGTGCCATCCCGTGGATCGGGATCGACAGCGGCCACATCCCTTCGAGCAGTGCGCCGTTGAAGTAGTGCGGCCGCTGCGGGCCGGGCACGTTGGAGATGATCAGGTTGAACGGCGGCCGGCTGATGCCGTGGAGGCGCAGCATCGCCGGCAGCACGGCGGGCGCCATTCCCAGGGCACTCATCGCGGTGATCTGCGCCGTGGTCATCGAGGACAGCGCCTCCTTGCCCGACGCCATGGACCGGTGGATGCTCCAGAGTCGCTCCGCCGGGTCCTCGATGTCGGTGCCGAGCTTCACCATCACGCAGCCCACCGCGTTGCCTCCGGTGGCCGAGGCGATCGCCGCCTCGCGGGCCTTGAGGCCGACCGGGACCATCGCCACCAGGGTCGAGTCGGGAAGCGCGTCGAGCTCGAGGAGGTACCTGCGCATGGCGCCGCTGCACATCGCGAGCACGACGTCGTTGATCGTCGTACCCGTCGCAGCACCCACAGACTTGAGCCGCTCCATGTCCCAGCTCTGCGCGGCGAACCGGCGCGACCCGGTGATCGGCTTGTTGATGACCGTGCGCGGTGCGTACAGAGAGAGCGCAGAGGTGTCGTTGCGGATGCCGCGGGTGAGGGTGCGCAGCAGTGCGGCCGGCATCCCCGCCGCCTCCGCGGTGAGGGCGAGCGCCGAGCGAAGAGCGCTCACCGGTGTGTCGGCCAGCGCCAGGTGGTGCCTGGCCTCCGCGTCGGCGCCCTCGACCGGCTGTCTGCCCCACGGTGGCGGCATGTCCCGACGGTCCGGGTCGGTGGTGAGCACGCTCTGGAGCAGCCGCATCGCGGCGACGCCGTCGACCAGGGCGTGGTGGATCTTGGTGTAGGTCGCGATCCGGCCGTCGGCGAGACCTTCGATCACGTGGGTCTCCCACAACGGCCGCTCGAGCGCGAGCCGCGTGCCGTGCAGCCGACCGGAGAGGTCGAGCAGCTCCCGAATCCGGCCCGGCGCGGCCAGCGCGCTGTGGCGCACGTGGTAGTCACAGTCGAACTGGTCGTCCTCGACCCACACCCACTGCCCGCCGGTGGCCAGCGAGCGGCGCGGATGCTTCAAGAACAACGGCGCGACCTCGTCGGCGGCGAGCGAGGTGGCGAACATGTCGCGGACGTACTCCGGGCCCGCGTCCTGCGGTGGTCGGAACAGCTGCAGACCACCCACGTGCATGGGCTGCTGCCGGTTCTCGGCGAGCAGGAACGCCGCAGCCGTCGGGTCCAGCGGTGTCAACATGATCCCCCCAGGTGAGTGCGTGCAGCCATCGACCTGTCGCAGAGCGTGCCCAGATCGGCCCGGATCAGTCCTCGACGACAGGCAGGTCGACGACGGCGTCCTCGATCACGACCGCCCCGGGCGTGCGGCTGCCCATGCCGACGAAGGTGTCGCTGACCGGCGTGGCCAGCACGAACAGGGACTCGCCCTCGGCGACGTCGACTGCGACCGACGGCAGCTCGATCCGCCGCTGTTCCCCGAGGACCGGCTCGAGCTCGAAGAGCGGCAGCAGGTTGTTCTGCACGACCTTGGCGTCGAGCGGGCAGGTCCCCACGGCGAGCCCGTAGAAGGCCCGGTTGTTGACGCCGAGCGCGGTGAGCCTGCCGGAGAGGTACGGCGTGCCGGCGACGCGGAGCGGCCCGTCGGCGATCTTCACGGCGATCGGCGCGCCGGCGGCCTCGGTCGTCGCGACGGTGCCGACCTCCATCGCCGTGTCGGGCCTGGTGGAGGCGACCGTCGTGCACGCCGCGCCGGCGGTGGCGAGGTGGTAGCGGTTGTAGCCGCGCAGCCCGGTCTTCCTCCCCTTGAGCTTCTCGGTGAAGAAACGCAGCGCCAGGTCGCTGAACGAGCCTCCGGCGAGCTTCTTGCTGCACGGGTCGCTGGCCACGCCGACACCTTGGGGGAGTACGGCGGGCAGCACGTGTCCGCCGTTGTAGCCGACGAAGATGCTCTGCCGCCGAGCCCGCGGGGTGAGAGCGCGCTGGAAGTTCTTCAGGCCCTGGTCGAGCGGGAACAGGGAGTCGGTGGCGCCCTGGCCCATGAGCACGGGAATGTCGAGGCGTCGGCCGTGGCGTACGTGCCAGGCGGGGCCGTTCTTCTCGAAGAACGCGCCCATGTCGGCGCTTCCGGGCACCTCCCCGCGTGGCCAGAAGCCGGTGGCCGCCCCCTGGCCGAGTGCGACGAGCACCTCGGGCGGGAGCGCCTCGGAGCCAGCGGCTGAGAGGCTGAGCGCCCACAAGGTGCGGACCACGTCCTGCGGCGCGAGGCTCTCGTTGAGGTCGTGCCAGGTGATCTCGGGAGCGAGCGCGTCGAAGACCGGCTTGCCCCGCTTCTCGAGCAACGTGAACGCGCCGACGTACTGGTAGCCACCGCCGTAGCTGCCGCCGATCGCGCCCAGGCGGGGGTCGCCCTTGCCGTCCTTATTCACCCACGGCAGACGGGCGACGAGACCGACCAGCCGCTGGACGTCGCGACCCTCGAGGTCAGGATGCTCGACGTGGGCCTTGCCGCCGCTCTCGCCGAAGCCCCGCTGGTCGAAGGAGAGCACCCCGAAGCCGGCGTCGAGCCACCTGGCGAACGCCGCCGGGTCCTGGGTCCGCGAGCCGGCCCAGCCGTGGCTGTGCATCACCATCGGCACCTTGTTCTTGCGGCTGGCGGTCTTCGGACGGAAGAGGGAGTAGCAGATGTCCACCGCATCCGTGGTGCCCGGCTCGGGGGCGCTCGTCACGCAGCCGTGGGTCACCGTGTGGCCGATCCCCGCCGAGGCGGGCGCCGTGAGCGCCGGGACCATCGCAGCGAGAAGGCTTGCCAGCATGGTGACGACGGCGAGACGACGAACGGACATGGGTACACCTCTGTGCGCGGCGCGGTCGGGACACCCACACAACGAGCCGTGGTGAGGTCGGTTACGTCGTAGGGGTGGCACCGCCGGCGCTCAGGTGCACAGACGCGACGAGGGGCCCGCCCGTGTGGACGAGCCCCTCGGGGGGTCCGGTTGTCCGGTGGGTCCGGTGGGTCCGGTGGGTCCGGCGCGACGCTCAGGCCTGGGTGGTGCTTGCGTAACGAAGGTACGGCTTGACGACCTCCAGGTCGGGGAAGCGCTTCTGGGCCTCCTCGGTGGGAATGTCGTTGCTGACGATGGCGCGGTCGCCCGGCTTCCAGTCGGCCGGCGTGGCGAACGGCTGCTTCTCGCTGAGCTGGAGCGCGTCCAGCACGCGGAGGATCTCGTCGAAGTTGCGGCCCGCGATCTTCGGGTAGGTCAGCATCAGCTTGATCTTGTTGTCGGGGCTGATGATGAACACCGACCGCACGGAGCTGGAGTCGCCCTCACCGGGGTGGATCATGTCGTAGAGCTCGGCGACCTTCTTGTCCGGGTCGGCGATGATCGGGTAGCCGATCGTGGTGTTGGAGACCTCCTCCACGTCGGGCTTCCAGCGCGCGTGGTCCTCGACGGAGTCGACCGACAGGGCGATCACCTTCGTGTTCCGCTTCGCCCACTCATCGCTCATCTGGCCCACGCGACCGAGCTCGGTCGTGCAGACGGGGGTGAAGTCGGCCGGGTGGCTGAAGAGGATCGCCCAGCTGTCTCCCTTCCACTCGTGGAAGGAGATCTCACCCTCGCTCGTCGGGGCGGTGAAGTCGGGGGCGGTGTCGCCCAGGTGCAGTGAAGCCATGGAGCTCGCTCATCCTCTCGTGCTGCTAGGCATGTCGATACGGTCACCATACCCTGGGGGGTATGGCCGTCCCGTACGTCGTACGCCTCCATCCTGTGCGGAGCGGCGAAGGTGGCGAAAGGGCCTGATGGCCCTCAACCCCAGACCGGGTGATCATTCGGCTCGTTCTCGCGGGCAGCCGCAGAGGGCATCCGACCGGGCGGGTCTGCCGAACCGTTGGCTGATCGGGTTGAGCACCCCCTGGCCCCGCGGGAGGCGATCGCCTCAGTGTGCGCTGAAGCCCGGGCGCATCGTTGCGCCGGCCTCAGACGGCGTGGAGGAGTTCGAGGAGGTGGCGTTCCATGTGGCTGGCTTGTGCGGGGTCGGGGG